>PEVN01000401.1 GCA_002779825.1 Armatimonadetes bacterium CG06_land_8_20_14_3_00_66_21
TCGCCGGCTGCTTCACCGCGCCTGGCAGTTGAGAGAAGCAGGCGTTCAGTCTCCAGAGCGCACGGCCCGACCGACCTCGGCGCGGCTCTGCAGCCACCGCGCAAGCGCCTCACGGAGTGAGTGTACTTCGTCGCGCGCCTCCCTGAGTTCGCGCTGCGCTTCGTTCATGGCGTGGAGGGAGTCCGCCAGCGCCTGCTGCTTGGTTTTCACGCGCTCTTCGGCTGCCCGTAGGGCGTCCCGAAGATGACCATCGCGCTCGACGTTCATGGGTAGCTGGTGGTGACTCGCGGTGACCGGACAACCTGTCGGTAGTCAGTCCGACTTGAGTTCATCCATCGCCTTGAAGTAGTACAGCATGGGAGTCAGGTTGGCTGCCAGCACAGCGTCCATGCCCAGCAGCGTTGACCACACCGAATGTAGCTCGATGTCGTAGCGTGGGCAGAGGACTGCCTGCACGGTCCCAAGGACCACGAAGATCAAAGCGAAGACAAGCAGTGCCTCTCCGGGCGGCATTCCCGCCTTCCACAGCGCACGGGTCGCGAGAGCCGGGAACGCGACGTAGACCAGGTACATCCCGTGCACCAGCAGCGTCGTCCACAATCGGTCCGGCAGGAGCTTCGCCCCTGAGCGCGCTATCATGCTCACCGCCAACCAGTAAAGCATGCCGAAGAAGAGGGCTCGACTCGCGCGGTGCAGAAGCCTCAAACGCTCTAGCCGGTGCTCGAACTCACGCATCGACTGCTCCAAAAAGTGGTGGCTCTCCAGTTCGATGTCCTCGACACCCGAATGTTTCGAGAGCTCGCTTGCGCAAACCTTCCGCACACAGAGTCGCCGTCTGCAGGTCGGAGGATCGGCAGGAGGATCGGCGAATAGGTACGTTCGCCCGGGAACCCCACGGAACGGACCGGTAGATGCCTCTGTTACTCACAGTGTCTGTTGCGCTCGCCCAGAGCTTTGTCGCCAAAGGAGGCCGGCCGTTGTACCCGCCCATGTCCCCGCCTTTCCACAGCGTCGTCGAGGGCTCGGAGGCGCGTGCCGTCATCGTGCTCCCGCCCGCCCCCACCTCTGCGCACAAGCTCGCCGCTGGGGAGTTGCAGCTCTACCTTCAGAAGATGTCCCAAGCGGAAGTGCCCGTGGTGGAGGTCGGCGCGGTGCCGGCCGGCCGCTTCCGGCTGCTCCTCGGCAGGGAGCACCGCGAGACGCAGCCCGACCGGCTGGCGTCGTTGGGCGACGAGGGCTTCCTCCTGAAGACGGGACCGGACTACCTGCTCTTCGCCGGGAAGACGGACTTGGGCACGCTGTGGGCCGTGTACGCGTTCCTGGAGAAGTGCCTGGGTGTCCGCTGGTTCATGCCAGGCGACCTGGGGGAGGTGGTGGCGAAGCAGACGACCGTCGCGGTCGGACAGCTTGACGAGACGGACGAACCGGACTTCGTCTTCCGCTCCGTCGGCGCCAACGACTGGTCGCGCCGCAACCGAATGAACGGGCGGCTGTTCATCGAGGAGAAGCGAGTCGGCTTCAACATGTGGGGCGGCTACCACACGTTCGGGCAGCTACTGCATCCCGAGAAGTACTTCGACGAACACCCCGACTGGTTCCCGGAGGTTCGCGGCAAGCGCCAGAAGTGCAACCCCGCTTGGGCGCCGCCGCAGGGCTACACCGACGGCAACCAGATCTGCACGACGAATGCGGGCGCCATTGCGCAGGTGGTCGAGAACATCCGCGGGCTGCTGGCGGCCGACCCGAGCATCCGCGTCGTCAGCGTCGGGCCGAACGACGGTCAGGGCTGGTGCGAGTGCGCGGACTGCAAGGCGCAGGACGAACCGGACGTTGGGTCGGATCAGCGCCTGTCGCGCCGGCTGCTCGTGTTCTACAACGCCGTTGCACGCGAAGTCCGCCAGACGCACCCCGACGTGCTCATCAAGGGCGGCGCCTACAACGTCTACACCAAGCCGCCGCGCGACCCCGCGCTGAAGGCGGAAGACAACCTGGCGGTGATGATCTGCCACTCCGAGGACTATTGCCTCAACCATTCCGTCTTCGACCCGGCGTGCAAGCGCAATCCCGCCTTCCGGGAGTTGCTGGCGGACTGGCACCGGCTGGTAAAGCACGTCTACTTCTACGAATACTACTGGAAGTGCAACTGGTGTGAGCTGCCCTGGGCCATCGTCCACACGATCCGGCGCGATTTGCCCGAGTTCAAGCGGCTGGGCATCGACGGGCTGTACACGCAGTACTCAAGCCGCAACACGGCCACCATGCTGCTCAACCACTACGTCGCTGCGAAGCTGCTGTGGGATGCCGACCTCGACGTGGACGCGCTGCTTGCCGACTTCTACTGGAAGTTCTACGGACCGGCGGCCGAACCCATGCGGCAGTACCACGAGGGATGGGAGACCGCACTGCGGGAAAGCGGCAAGTGCTTCCCCGGCAACGGCGTCTATGCCGTTGGCGTATACACATCCGACCTATTGGACCGATCCGACCGATCGGTCAGAGAAGCGCTGCGCTTGGCAGACAACGACACAGTCCGCCAGCGCCTCCACCTGCACGAGCTGTCGCTCGACTACACGCGGCGGTACCTCACGTTCAAGGAACTGGCAGTTGCAGCCGGCGGAGCCGAGCCGGCGAAGGTGGTGGAAGCCGCTGCCGCGGGGAACGAGTTGGTTGCCTACTTGCGCGCCAACCGTCAGCGCCTGACGGACGTCGTCGATCAGGAAGCTGAGCTGATTCAGTACTACCTCGGCGGCGAGATCGAGCGGCTTATGAAACAGAGCGACCGGAAGGCGTTGGCGGAGTTCGACGCCCTTCAGGAGTGGGTGGCGCTGCCCGAGGACTGGCGGTTCCGGCTCGATCCCGACACCAGAGGGGAACGGGACGGCTGGGCACAGCCCGACTTCGACGACAGCAAGTGGCGACTGCTGAAGCCGCGCCGGCCGTGGCACTGCCAGGGCGTCAAGCACGAAGGCACTACGTGGTTCCGCTGCACGGTCGAGGCCCCCGCGAAGCCGGCAGACCCCGTGTTGCTTGCGCTGGCCGGCCTGAAGGGAGAGGCAGCGGTATACCTCAACGGCCAACTCGTGCTGCAAGCTCAGGGACCAGGCAGGACGCACCGGGTCGACGTCACCGGGCAACTGAAGTACGGCGCGCCGAACCACCTCGCGCTGAAAGTGATCGACACCCAGGGCATCTGTGGGTTGTACGGCGGGGTGAAGCTCGCGATAGCCGGGACGGAGGTCTGGGTGCCCGGTGCGGCGTTTGTCCGAAGTTGGGTGCCGCCGGAAGCGCAGGGCAACCGGCCATGGATCACCACCGGTCCGGCGGCCACCCTCTCCGCCTCGGAGCTCACCGGCTATGACGGAGCGTGGGTTGAGTACGAGCTGTTCGCGCCGCGGGCCGGCCGGTACTTCCTGTGGCTGCGGCGCGCGCAATACCAAGAGCAGGAGGCGGTCCGCGTCTTTGCCGACGACGGCGAAGTCGGCGCCGTGCGGAACACCAAGACTACCAAGGAGGGACACACGGAGTTCCTGCGCCTGTCGGTTCCGCTCGATCTTACCGAAGGCTCCCATCGCCTCCGGCTGGTGGCCGAGAACGTCTTCGGCTGGGTGGACCCGATCAACTGGATCTACTTGACGCCCGACGAGAACGCTGATCCCGAGGCGGCGCAGACGGAGCACGCGGCGGGGAGCAGACCCATTCGGAACGGAGCAGGCAGGTGAAGGGGCTGGGCCTCCTGCCCTTGGGCGGGAGGCGTCATTGGACCTTGGGTTCTTCGTCAGGGACCCGCTCGCCCAGGTCCCGCCCGTAGACGACAGCTTTCGGTATTGCCGACGCAACTGTGCCCCGCACAAAGCGCGGCACGCGCAGCTCCTCGGATTTGGCGCGCGGTCCGAAGACCCGTCGGGGAGGGATCCCCTGCTCGTCTCCGTATTCCTGCAACAGAAACGCGAACTTACGTTCCCGGTCCCTGTTAAACACGGGGACCGGTAGCTGCTCGGCGTCCGGACCATACCCATACGAACGCCACGGCGCCCCATCCCCCGTCCTCACGAAGACGACCGGTTCCCCCTCGGCGAATCCCACCACGATCGCCTGCAGAGCAGCCGATGCCAGGGCGCGTTGACAGCCTTGTACTGCGATTCGCATCCAGGACACGCGCGCCGGCATGAGACCGAATCGCTCGACTGCCGTTCGCTCGCCCGCGGCGAGTTGCCCGATAGGAAGCAACTCGCCACGGAGCAGTTGTTCGTGGTGTTCCGGGGTCAGACTTTCGAGCCAGAGCGGGGCGAGGTCCTCCCCCGTCGCTTCTTGGAGCAGCCATAGCATCCGGCCTTCCACCGAGAGGAACTGCGCATACCACTGGGATGCAAGATCGTCGGCGATGGCAAGCTCGTACGAGGCGGCGTCCTGCCACGGCTGCCATTGCGCGCCGCTCACTGCACTCAGTGCGTGCAACACCAGCCAGAAGGGCACCTCGCGGAGGTGCAGCGCGACCGATGCGGACTTGGTTTCTGCTGGCGCGGAGACCGAGATAGACGTCCCGAGCTTCTCCGACAACTGGCTGGTCACTTCCTGCAAACTACCCGTCGTAGTCAGTGATATGGGCCGCTGGAGCAGGGCCGCCCACCGCTTGGCTTTGCGGGGCGCCCAGTGCTCCCAGAAGAACCCCCAAGGGCGCCGCAACGTCTGCTCGGTCCACTCGCTTGCCTGGAGGCGCAGTGAGCCAACCGGGATGGAATTCTGGGGCGGCTCGAGCGTGTCTCGCAGGATCAAGCCCGTCCCTCCGGGGACGAATTCGCGTCCGACGCGTGTGAGCCACGAACCTCCCCTTGCCCCGACGAGGGAGGGTGGCACCCAACCGAAGCACGGACATGTGCGATGAACCCCAGGGATCATCGTCCACTCGTCCAGTCCAGATAGTCCTGCCTGGCCAAGTCCTCGTGCGTGAGAAAGGCCCCTTCATCGTACAGCTCGACGAACCTCTGCGCCCGTTGGAGCAGGAGGGCATGGGGCCAGAACTGCCCGTCGGCTTGCTCTGAGTGGTCGCCCGGCAGACGCTGGGTCGGCTTCTCGAAGGCGCAGCGGATGAGCACGCTGCGGTCGTTCAGCGGCAGGCGGCGGACGTTCTCGACAAAGGCGGCATACTGTGCGCCGCGCAGGTATTGCTCGACGTTGGACAGATAGAACGCGGACACGACTTCGCCGCGGTCCCGCACGAACTCGCCTGCCTTCCGCAACGCCTGGCGTCCGGCGAAGTCGCCCGTGACCGGGACGATCCGGTCCCGGGCGTGGAGTTGCTTCACGAACTGGAAGTCCTTCTCGCTGGCCAGGAAGTGCACGTGGTTGCCGTAGGTGTCCCGTGCCAACATCAACTCCCGCAGCGTCGGTTCTTGCTTCACTGCCTTCGGGGACGAGTAGTGGATGCTCAGCCCCGCCTCGGCGAAGGCTGAGTGAATGTGCCGGAGCGTGACGCGGTCCTTGTCCGTCAACGGGAAGCCAAAGTTCTCCTCGATACGTGCGCTCACCGAATCGATAGTCTGCTCGCACGCCTTCATGCTGGCACCGCGGGAGTCCACCGCCGTCAGCAGCTCTTGGACAGACATGGCTGCCCTCGATGACTCGCCTTCCGGCGCGTTGGGCGGCGGCCGCGAGAGGAGCAGCTCCAGGAACTCCAGCCGGTTCCGGGCCGCCGCGAACAGCGCCTTGTACATGAGATGCTGAACGGTGTTCTCCCGCCGAATGTCCACGACGAACGCCCGCTCCGGCTGGAGTGCGGCGAGGTAGGAGAAGTTCTGCTCCGGTCCCACGCCAATGTACGCGCCGCCGTGGATGCCAAGCGCGCGCAATCCCTCGATGGCGGACGGATAGCCGGGCTCGTTGGAGACAAAGTTGTCGCTGTGGAATTTGCCGGGGTCCTCGGAGAGGTGGAGGATGAGACCGGCGAAGTCAGTCGTCGCCGCCGGCCGAGGTTCCTCCGCCCGAAGCTGCGTCGCCACCCCGGCGAGCAGCGCCAGAGGCAGCATTGCGCGCACCGCCAGTCGCCTCACGACGGGTCCCCATTTCGCGGGAACGCGCGGCCGGCCTCGCGCCCTTGTGAAGCCCTCTCGAGTGTGGCCGAACGTGTGTGCCGTTCGCCTGCAAACGTTGAGCATGTTGGCTCTCCAGAGGTCAGCGCGCGGGCTTCAGGCGGACTTCCAGCGTTTGCTCTTGCCCGGAGACTACAACGCTTTTCGCCTGCTGCGTCTGATAGCCGGGCGCAGAGACGGTGACGCGGTAGAGCCCGGAAGCCAGACCTTGCGCTCGGTGTGCGCCGCGCTCATCGGTTGCTTCGGGCGCAAACGGCGAATAGGGTGGGTTCCCAAGAGGGAGGTCCTCCGCCAACTCTCCGGACAACCTGAGCTGGGCCTGAGCGACCGGTTTGCCGGTGTCTGCGTCCAGCACTCTCACCAGCAACGAGCCGCCCTGCCGGAGCATCACTCTGACGTCTTTCGTCTCCTGATTCGCCGTGACCTCCGCGAGGTCGCTCACGGCAGGGAGAAGATTGGCGTAGTCTGACTTCACCGGCTTGCGTGGTTCGAGCGGACGATACGTCTCGAAAGGCGTGGCGAAGACGCCCCAGCGCGCCGGCCGAAGTCCTTGAATGACGAAACTCCCCTGCGCCTCGGTCTCCGCGCCAAGCGCCGCGCAGGACCGATACGCGCTGCCGCGGGCATTGAAGGTGGAGTCTGCTTCCGGGAACGGCGCATCCTTGGTGAACGGTGTGACCTTGACACCCACGGCGGGCGTCTTTCCATCGGGCAGGAACACGCGCCCCGACAGACTGCCGGTTGGCACGCCGCCGGGCGGTTCCGGTTGGAGAGTAAGGTCCACGTCGCCCGGTTGCTTGTCTGCCGAGATCTCGAGCTCGCGCGTGAGCGGAAGATAGCCTTCCAGCAGCAGCGTGAGATCGTACCTCCCCGCTCCGCGCAGCGGCAGCTCGTAGCGCCCCGTGTCGTCGGTTCGGATGTCGGTTGAGGAGGAGCCACAGCTACCACCGGGCCCCGAGTGTCCGTAAGTGACCCTCATCGAAGTGTTGGCCAGCGGCTGACCAGCGGCTTGCAGCACTCGCCCCGTCAACAGGTCCCCCGGACGACGGCGCACTTCGAGATCGAGCCCTTCGGCTGTTTCTCCCTCGCCGATCTCCACGTTCTCCCGCAACGCGAGTGACCGCCCCCGGCGGAGGAGACAGAGTGTGTAGCGACCTTCAGGCACGTTGCCGAGCGTGAACCGCCCCTGGTCGTCGGTCTCGGCGGTCACGACGGCGCGGTTGTGCTGTGTGCAATAGCCGCGCAGCATCTCGATGCTAACCATGCCCGCGCCCTTCAGGACAGGGCTGAGCCAGCTCTGGTACGTGCCATGTCCGATGTCTGGAACGGCAACCACGGTTTCGCCTGCCAGCGGTTGGTGCTGATCGAGGTCGGCGGCTGTGCCACTGATGGTCCCGCCCCGGTCCCGCATGACAAAGCGAATCTCGGGCGGTTCTGCACCTTCGTTCAGGGACACCGTTTGAGCGTGAGGAGCGAGCCCTTCTGCCGACACCGCTACGTCAAACTTCACACCGCGGACCACCTGGCCGTCCGGTCCGGTGGTGCCGAAGTTCGACACGCCCGCCTCCCCGGGACCGATGCGCTCCAGGACAAAGCGGCCTTGCTCATCGGTGCGCGCCTCGTGCCGGTAGCCCCACACCACCTTTGCCCCCGCGAGGGGCGTCTTTTCATCGGGCCCAAGGACGACCCCGCGCACCGTGGCGCCTCGTTCCAGCGCCAGCACAACCTTGCTTTCCTCGCCCTGCCTCACCGCGACTTGCTCGGAAGCTCGAAGATAGGTGGGCACCACAACAGTCAGCAGGAATTGACCGGGGGGCAAGTCCGACAGGAGGAAGCGCCCCTGTGCGTCGGTCTTGGTGGACGGGTAAGTATGGAGAGGCCCGGAACCCTCGCCACGCAACCAGCAGGACACCTCGACCTCAGCGACCACCGCCCCGGTAGCTTCGTCCTGCACTCGGCCAGACACACGCCCCAGCGGGCGCAAGGTCAGCGCAAGCTCCTCCGGATCCTGTTGCGGGCGCACCTCCAGGCGGAGCTCTGCCCAGCCGCTGCCAGGCGCGATTAGGAAGCCCCGGTGGCGACCAGGCGGCAATGGAAGTCGGAACAGCCCCTCCCCGTCAGTAGTCACCGTCTCACGAATGCCTCTGGATGTTCCGACCACCTGAACGGTGCTCACAAGCGTCACCTCGGTCTGCGCCGCAGGCTGCCCGTCCGGCTTGAGCACGCGACCACGCAGAACCGGCGCTTTGACGAGAGCTACGTCGACGGTCACTTCCTTCTGGTCACCCAGCGTGAGCGACCGTCGCCCGTCCAGGTAGCCGCGCGCTCCCGCCAGAAGCACGTACGTGCCCGTAGGCACATTGGGGAGGGAGAAGCGGCCTTCTCGGTCCGTCTCGGCCCCCCGCAGAGTCGGCGTGCGGGGAGGCACCAGGAACGTGACCGTCGCTCCTTCGATCGGATTGCCCGTCGCGGCATCCGTGACCTGCCCCCGGACTGTGAACTTGGGCGGTGGAGGCTGCGCCTCCACACAGCCCAGTCCGAAACCTATCGCGATGGCGGCTACCGCCGCGCGAGCTCCGAGAGATTTCCGCATGCTTTGTCCCTCCTGCTCAGGTCCGACATGAGACCGGACCGATTATGCACACCTCATGGTACACCGCCACACGCCTCGCAGCAATCATGCTACGGCAGGGCGATATTCGTCAGGCGGAACGATAGCGGCCGTTCCGTTGTTGGCCCGCGCAACCGACAGAGGAGGGCTCGAATGGCCTGTGCTTTGGCAATCTCTGACCACTCGACCTCGTACGCACTTGCCCCCCGAGTGGTTTGTGCTTTCACCATGTTGGCCGGCCGGGAGGTGCCGTCCGCGAGCACCAACACGAACTGTGGCTGCGTACCCCCCAGGTCTGCAGAGCCCGACTTCTTTGTGCTCTTCGCCTCCCACGTCATGGAGAAGCCCTGCCAGTCGGTGCCTGAAGCAAAGGGCATCACTGGCGGCTTGATCTGGAGGGTGCCGCGCACACCTGTGTTGTGCCTTGTCAGCGACTCCAGTGTGACGTTGCGCGAGGCGACGCGCAGAGTGCGGCGGCCGGCGCCCAGCGGATTCTCGAAGCGCGCGTCTGCGCTGCCGGAAGCAAGTGCCAAGCGCACCTGGCCCGCCAACAGGGCGATTCTCTTCGCGGTCGGTGCGGGGAGTCGCAGTGCGTACTCGCCTTTGTGCGCGCCGAGGCCGAGCACGGTGGTTGTCACACCTGGGGACACACTCCGAATTCCAACGGAGGGACCCGGGAGCAGAGACAGACCCGTGTCATCCTTAGCAGCGGTCAGCGGCCGCCAACGGGCCGCAGACACTTCTTCGGCGCCCCTCAGCCGAAGCACAACCTTCAGGTAACGCTTCTTCTGCCCTGACGGCGACACATGCGTCGCACGGGCGATTCCCTCAACTTCCACATCCGTGGGCGGCTCTTGCCGGCGGCCCTTCTGTTGGGCGGCCAGAGCCACTCCTCCGCTTGCGTTCGGCCTATTGACGCTCTCGCCCGGAGAAGGCGCGAGAAGCCAAGCGAGAGTTCCCCCGACCACACAGGCCGTACCAGAGCGCCAGGAACGCAAGAATCGTGCGTGCGTGATGGGCAGTACCCCCCCCCAGCGGATTGCGGCCACCGGCGCCGCCTGACGCTGACACGCTCGCCCATGACGGTGCTTCCGTCACGGTGATCAGCACAAGCACCGCCAACGGCAGGAGACGTACGCCCCTACAGGGGCATCTTGGTTTCGTTCCGAGTCGCATTTGAATCACCTCCTTTCTTTCCTCGGGTTTGTGTCCGTCGGCTGCAGTTCCAGCTTCACGACCGTGATCTTCTCGACCTGAATGCTCACTGCTGCGGAAGGACCAGTCATCTCGTATCCCGGCGCGGAGATCTGCACCTGGTAGTCCCCCGGTGCGAGTCCGCTGAGCACAAACCGCCCCGCCTTGTCGGTCGCGGCGTGACGTACGGCCAGGAGCTTCGCCAGGTCCACCGGGCCGGCATGGACCGGCGATGCCCCGTGAGCGAAGACAGTGGCGCCGGGGACCGGCTGCTCGCCCTCGGCTGCTGTCACCTTCCCGGATAGCGCCCCCGCGCGTGAGAGCAGGATCTTCACTTGGGCAGCCGACCTGGCAGGACCGACCTGAACCTCGCCACTCGTCGCTGCCCCCAGAAATCGCCGTTCGTCCACCTGCGCTTGGGTGCGAGGCGACAGTCCGAACCCCTGAGGGCAAGCCGCGACGGCGTATTCGCCGGCAGGCAAACCGTCGACGCGAAAGAAGCCCTTCTCGTCAGCTATCACCGGAGGCCGGGTGCGAAGCTGGAAGCTGCGTCCCTGAATGGCAAACTGACAATCGGCTCCGGGGAACGGCCTGTCGGTGGCGAACGGCGCCACGACGACCCCTGCGGCCGGGGTCTTCGCATCAGGCAGGAGCACTTGGCCGCTCAGGGACCCCGCCGGCGGCGCTTCGCCTAAAGCAAAGACCAGCTCCTGGTTCTCGCCCTCGGTTGTGAGCGTGACACTCCGCTCGTCGGCCGACGCATAGCCTTCGGCGGTCGCGGAGATCGCAAAGACGCCGCCGCTGGGCACGCGCACCTGGCACCGACCCGCGGCATCCGTCGTCACGGTGCAGACGGTGCTGTAGCCGGGTGACTTCAAGAAGAGGGTCACTTTGGTGCCGGGCAGAGGCTTCCCCTCGGGGCCGGACACCTTCACCGGAAGGAGCCCAGTCGGAGGCGTCGCGAGAGAGAAACTCACGTATGACCGTCGTTGTCCCATCCCCAGCGTCATGGTCGCCGTCTGCGGGCCGCCAGATCTGGGCGGGAACACACTCACCACATAGGTCCCGGGGCGCGGCACCCGCACGACGAAGCGGCCTCTCTTATCTGTACGCGTTACCACGGCCTCCGGCAGCGCCCGGCGCAATTGGCGCTCCAGAGCGGCCGGTTCCACCTGCGCAAGCGCGACGTAGGCGTTCTCGTCGTAATGCTCCTTCGGCACGGCCAAGACAAGGGCATCGGCCCCCGCTTGGCTGTCCGCGCCAGCCACCGTCCCCGCGATCTCGGCCGCGACGGCGGAGCGAAGCCTCCACCGTCCGCTGCCACCGTGTGATCCCAGTACGCAGACAACCACCGCCACTCCCAGCGTCGCCGCGGCCGCCGCCAGCACCCAGGCTCTCCGATGCCCGGTCTTCTGAGACTTCCAGGCGCGCCTTGCCGAGTTCACGAGGAGAGGCCACCGCCGAGCACCCACGGGGGAGACGCACGCCGCCGCCTCGTGGCGCAGTCGCAGCTTGAGGCGCCCTTGGGCGCCCTGATCGACGGTGGCTTCTGGAACAACCTGCCCCGCCTCTTTCACGGCGGCAGCCATCGCGACAAGCTCGCGCTGTTCACGCTCGCAGCGCTGGCAGCGACGCAAGTGCTCCACCAACACCCTCTCCTCTTCACGATCCAGAAGGGCCTGGCTGGCCGCCTTGACCAAGAGGGCTCGCGCCCGTGTGCACCGGCTCATGCGAAGTCCTCCTTCAACCATGGCGGCAGGGCGGATGATAGTGCACGTAGACCCGCGTAGATTCTCGACCAGACGGTGCTTTCGGAGCAGCGCAGGAGCGCCGCGATCTCCGCGCCGCTGAGGTCGTGGTAGAATCGCAACACGACAGGCGCGCGCAACTTGCGGGGCAGCGACAACACCCCCTGTCGGATAGCCGTGCGGCGCTCCTTCTGTGCCACAACCTCGTGCGCCGGATCGTCGCCAAGCCGGTGCTGATCGGCCGGCTGGGGCTCTTCGGCTGCTTCGTTCGTCAGCGGCGCTCTGTGGCGCCAAGGACTCCTGTGGTGGTCCCGGCAGGTGTTGATAGCAACCTGCCACAACCAAGTCCTCATGGAGCTATCGCCGCGGAACTTGTGGATCTGGCAGAAGGCTTTGAGCAACACGTCCTGAACCACGTCCTCAACATTCGTTTGGTGCACCCCGAGGGAACGGACCAACGACAGAAGCGGCTCATACTGCTCGTCGACGAGCGCATCCCAGGCAGACCCATCGCGGGCGCGCAAGGCGGCAAGGAACGCGCTTTCCTCAGCAGGGCGCGCCTCACTCGTCTGGCCTGGCTCGCCGGGTAGCCACCGCGAAGCTGTTTCCATGGGTGTTGCGTCAGTCCGTCGAGTGCTCACTGTGCCCCCTCTGTTCCATTAGACGAAACGAGCGCCTGTTCTTGCCGTCTTCCTGGAAATTCCCCAAGGCGCGCCGCCGCAAGGGGGAACCGGCCACGGCGGCGCCTCGGCACGGACGCGGTTGCGGGCTGTTGCAGGACAGGACGGCACACCCGCGAATCTGGAGGGAACCGTTCGTTCGTGGAGGCGTGAGACCATGCGTGTTGATTGGCTGATACTGGTTGTGTCGATTGGTTTGCTTGGATCCCTGCAGGTCCGAGGCGGGCGGGCGGAACCGGGAGGCGGAAGGCACGCGGTTCCCACGGAGCACCCCCGCCTGCTCGGCTCCCGGCAGGAGTTGAAGGACTTGGCGCAAGCGCGTCGCGAGGCGTACACCCGGATGGCGGACGTAGCGCGCAAGCAGGACGCCGGGGACTACGA
>PEVN01000293.1 GCA_002779825.1 Armatimonadetes bacterium CG06_land_8_20_14_3_00_66_21
TGCATGGCATCCACCAAGCAGACATGCGTCGCGTCACCCAACAGGTGAACGATGTCGAGCCCGCCGGTGCCGACATCCAGCACCTCAACTTCCGCGGGCCACGAGAGCGCCTCCAACTGCTGCACCACGTGCACGCCCAAGCCATCGTCGGCTCGCAAGAGGTTGCCAGCGCCGATCACGCGGACGCGCGCGCTCAAATGAAGTCCACCTCCAGCGCGTGGGTCGCGCAGGAGATGCAGGGGTCGTAGGCCCGGACCAGCATCTCGCAGAGGTGCCGGACCTCCTCCTGCGGCCGGTCCAGGATCTGCGGCACCAGGGCGCGCATGTCGTTCTCGATGTTAGCCAGGTTCTGTCCGGTCGGGATGACGAGGTTGCTGCCCGTGAGGGTGCCGGTCTCGTCCATGCTGTATTCGTGGAACAGAATCCCGCGCGGCACATCGGCAGCGCCAATGCCGGTTCCCGCCTTGACGGGAACACTGCGGTCCTCTTCCCGCAGCCCGGCAGCTTCCAGTTCGTCGATCATCTGGAGACTGTGCGCAACAGCGTGGACGGTCTCCACCACCTGCGCGAGGTTGATCATGAACGGGTTGTGGGTGGGGACGCTCAACCCCAGGGCTTCGGCGACCTGCTTTGCGGCGGGGTGCAGCTTGTCGTAGTGCAGATTCACCCGGGATAGGGCGCCCACCATGTACGAGTCGCGCTTGTGTTTGGTGTGCTTGGCGACGGAGTGGTCGACCAAGTACTCGTTGGTCACGCTGCGGTACTCCTCAAGTGGAATGAGGCCGGCCTCGGAGGAGAGAATGGAGTCACCCCACTGCCACGGGTACTCGCCGTTGCCCTCCGTCTGGTTCAGGGCAACGTACTCGGTCTCGCGCTCGAACTGCGGGAGAGTCAGCGTCTGCAGTACCCCGACGACAGCCGCCAGGTCCGCCCGGGCGGCTTCCAGGCGCGGGCGCAGGGCGACGAGGTCTGCCAGCTTCGGCAGTTTGGTGAACCCGTTGACCGCTGCCGCGATGGGGTGCACGTGTCGGCCGCCCACCAGACAGCAGAGGTCGTTCCCGAGGCGCTTCAGTCGGAGGGCGATGAGCACGACCTCTTTGTGCGTCTCAATCAGCGGAATCACGCTGCCGACGCCCAGGAAGTCGGGCGCCGCCAGGTACAGCACGTGCAACACGTGGCTCTGGATCTGCTCGCCGTTGAAGAGCAGCTTGCGCAGCTTCTTTGTCTGGGACGAGGGCTCGATGCCGGCCCAGTTCTCCAGCGCGTTCAGGGAGGCGGTGGTGTGCCCGCACGAGCAGATGCCGCAGATGCGGCAGGTGATGTGCGTCGCTTCGTCCCATTTCCGGCCCCGCAACATCGCCTCGAAGAAGCGCGGCGACTCGACGATCTCCAGGCGGAGTTCCTCGATCTCACCGTTCTTGGTATTCACCACGATATTGCCGTGTCCCTCGAGACGGGTAATGTGATGAACGTTGATGTTGACGTCTGGCACGTCAAGCCCTCCTTCTGGACTTCGGCGCCCGGCCGGGGGCCAGGGATCACTTACTCGTAGCGCGTTCCGGCAGGTCGGGGACGCCCAAGTCGCCTCCCCAGAACCAGCCGCCAAACAGGCGGTACTCCCGCATCATGTCGTCGACGGACAGCCCGTATTTCTCCAGCACTCCGCGGTGGGCTTGGGTGGCAGGTTCATCGACCATTCCTCGACAGCCCTCGCACTTGGTGCCGAAGGAGGGGCAAATCGCCTTGCAGCCGGCGCGCGCCAGCGGGCCGAGGCAGACTTCCCCGAAGTCGAAGCGGCACGGGTTGTCGCTGAGCTTGCACTCGACGCAGACCGGGTGATTGGGGATGTTCGGCGCGCGCCCCATCAGGATGGCCTGGGTGACCTCGAGGAACTCGTCCCGGTCAATGGGGCAACCGCGGATGTAGTAGTCCACCTTCACCACGCGATCGATGGGTCTGGCGGGAATCGCATCGTAGGCGGCCCACTTGTCGCCGTAGACGTAGCGCCGCACGTCTTCCTGGTCCTGGAAGTTCTTCATTACGTTGAGCCCGCCGGGCCAGGCACACGCACCCAGCGCGACGACGATCTTGGCGTTCTTTCGGACCTCCAGGAGTTCCTGGATGTCGTGGCTTGTGCTGACAGCCCCATCGACGAAGGCGACGTCGACCTGGTCGGCGATCTTGTCCATGCCCTCGCGGAAGTTGACGATCTCCACCAGTTCCAGCACGTCGAGAAGCTGGTCCTCGCACTCCAGGATCATCAACGAACAGCCTTCGCAACCGGTGAAGCTGTAGATTCCTACCGTCGGTTTCCCTGCCATGATGTCCTCCGCAGAATCAGAGTGCTTCGGTCAGCCGCTTGATCTCGTGGTAGCTGAACACCGGCCCGTCGAGGCAGACGTACTTGCTGTTCATCTGGCAATGGCCGCACTTGCCCACACCGCACTTCATCCGGCGCTCCAGCGACAGGAGGAGGTCGTCTTCCGCCATGCCGGCCGCCAACAGATCGAGGATCACAAACCGGTACATGATGGGCGGTCCGCAAATGGCGGCGAGGGTGCGGCGCGGATCGATCTCGAGCTTGGGGATCAGCGTGGTGATGACGCCCACATTGCCCTCCCAGTCGCTGTCCCCGCGGTCGACGGTCTCCAGGTAGACAACGTCCTCCCGCTGCCGCCACTCGGCGCATTCGTCCGTGAAGAGCAACTCCGCCGGTGACTTGGCGCCGTTGAGAAGGGTCACGCTGCGGAAGTCGTCGCGGTTCGCCAACACCTGCTTGAGCAGCGAGCGCAGCCGACGCAGTAGAGACCCTCCAGACGGGTCGGTAGGTAGTCGAACTTCCGGAAATAGCGGTGGCGGAAGCGGCCGGAACTCTCTTCGCGGAAGTTCTCCCCGGAAGCGACTGCGGCGAAGTCTTTCAGCAGGCACCCGTCCCACCGACGGGAGCGGGAGCCCTCTCTCATGTTCAGCTCCATGGTGTCCCAGACATCGAAGCAGAAGCAAGTCGGGCAGGCGAGGTTGCACGTTCCGCACGCGAGACAGCTCTTGGCCTGTGCCTCCCAGACGGGGCTGTCCTGGAGCTTGGTGAACAGCAGGGGGAGTTGCTTCTTCTCTACAGTGAGGCTCTTCGAGAACGATCGCAGCTTCTGCTCCTCGAACTCGGCCAGGGCCTGCTCCGCTCCGGTGGCGTCTTTGACGGTGGCATGCGCCTCCAGCAGTGCGCGGCCCTCGTCGGAACCGATCTGCACCACGTAGTCGTCGCCGACATCGGTGAGGAACAGATCGAACCCCGCCACAGGCTTGCAGGTGCCCATGCTGGCGCAGAAGCACCACTCGTCAGGCATGCAGTCCACGCCGACTATCGTGAGCGACTCCCACCGCGCCGCCCAGTTGGGATCGCAGTGCGTATCGGTCATTGCCCGATTGAGAAGCTGCAGCGCCGCCAGGTCGCAGGGGTGCACACCGAACAACACCAGTGGCTCCGGGGCGGCCGGCGCGGTCACCTCGAGGGTGTCTCCCCTGGAGAAGGAGAAAAGGCGCTCCCGCGGCGGCATGACGAACTTCTTGGGCGGTAGTGTTGTCGTTGTGTACTCGAGGCGCAACTCACGACCCGCGCTCAGGTCGTCGAAGGCGACCGCACCGGCGCGCTTCTGCGGCCCCGCAATCCGCTGGGCAGCGATCAGCGAATCGACGAAGGGAACCATGTCGCTTGCGGCAATCAGTCTCAATTGCATCTTGCTACTCACCCTCTCCGAGCGGATTCGCTTGTCGGCAACACTGGGAAGCAGTTCGCGTTTATTGACACACAACTGCAGTCTGCCATGACATTGCTTGGCGGCCCTCAGGGCCCCACGAAGGGCGTGCGCTGGCGGCAGAAAACGCCCCACACGCCAAAAAAGGCAACCCCAAGGGGCTGCCTTCGTGTGGAGTCTGTTGGTTCTTCGCGACGGGCGCCCGCTGCTGCGGGGGGTGGAACACGCCGCAGCCTACGCGATACCGGGATCTGCTCAGCGCGGTTGGGGGCTGGGGCCTCATCGGGGCGACACACCTGCTTCAGTGTCCCAGCGACACCTTCTCGGCGGCGTAGCCCCGGCGGAATGCATCGTTGTTGCCGTGCACACGGGCTCAGGTAGAGAAAGGCGGGCGCGGCACACCGAAGTATGCCGTGCCCGCCAGGTGCACAGTCGCTCGCGGCTTGGACCTACGCCGCCAGGAGTTCTTTGATCTTGTCGACAGCGCTTGCGGCATCGGGGGCGAAGCCGTTGGCGCCGATTTCGTCTGCGTAGTCCTGCGTCACCGGCGCGCCGCCGATCATGATGACCACGTCGTCACGAATGCCGGCTTCCTTGCAGGCCGCGATGGTATCTTTCATGGCCGGCATCGTCGTGGTCAACAATGCGGAAAGGCCAATGACCTTCACGCCCTGCTCCTTGACCGACGCCACGTACTTCTCCGGAGCCACGTCAACGCCGAGGTCGACGATGGTGAAGCCGGCGCCCTCGAGCATCATGGCGACGAGGTTCTTGCCGATGTCGTGCAAATCGCCCTGGACGGTGCCGATGGCTACCTTGACCGCGCTCTCCTGATCCGCTTCGGAGAGCAACGGCTTGACAATCGCCATAGCCGCCTTCATGGCCCGAGCCGCCACCAGGACTTCGGGGATATAGAACTCGCAGTTCTTGAACCGCTCGCCGACGACGTCCATGCCGGCGATGAGTCCCTGACTGAGCACGTCCTTGGGTGCCAGACCTTCATCGATCGCCGCTTGGGTCAAGGTCTTTGCGTCGTCCTGCTTGCCGTTGATAATCGCGTCCGCCAACGCTTGTAGATCAGCCATCTCTACTACTCCTTCGTCTATTTGGGGGGTCTTCCGAATGTGCGAATCCGTACGCACCAACTGCTAACTCCGACCATTCCGCCATGGGCGGGGTCAGCGGTGGGGTGTGGTTGCTCAAGCCGCTGGTTCCCAGCGTCCGGTGGTCCGGACTCCTGCGGAGCCGGGCCGGCATTGTTCCATTCGCATCACCTGAATCGCGTTCGGTATGCTTGCCGCCAAAGGGGCGACTACGCTCTATTTCGCCTGGAGTTCCGACTTCCTTCTTTTGGGGGACGCGAGGAAGCTCGAACGCCGCTGGCGCCTTTGATATCATGAAACAGCCCTCCTTGTCAAGGGCTGCCGGCAACATCTGCCGTGAGACGGGGCCGGGTGCTCAGACCACCTCCCGCACAATCTCCGGGCGGGGCGCTGCAATGACGGCCGTGTTCACCAGCAAACCGCGGGCTGTCAGCACTGCGGCCCCAGCGTCGACTGCGGCCTGCACTGCGGAGACCTGTCCGGTGAGCGTCGCGAACGCCTTTCCGCCGAGCGCCATTGCCAAACGGATCTCGACCAAGTCGACGGAAGCCGCCTTGACGGCCGCGTCCGCCGCCTCGATCAGCGCTGCAACGGAGAACGATTCGAGGACGCCCAGAGCTTCGTTGACTTCGGTGTATGAAGTGCCGGTTACCGCCGGGAAGATGCTGGCGTCGAGGTTGGCCAAGACGCACGTGTCGATGACAGCAGCGTCGCCGGTGGCCTTGCCTACGTCCACAGCAGAGGCGACTTCGGCGATGTCGCCGCCGACAATGGACACGTACTTGCCGGAGCAGATGGTCCTTGCCACCAGCAACTCGACGTTCGCCGCCTTCAGCATCGCATCGGACACTCGGAACCCGGCAGCGACGCTGGTGAGTTCGACGATCCCGATTGCATTCTTGTCCATGATGAAGCGAGACTCCAGCCGGGAGCCGGCAACGCACAGCAGGGCTGTGCACCGCGGGCTTACCGGCGAATGGTGATCCGGTTGTCTTCGAGGGCCGACACGGTGCCGTCGAGGCTGGCGTGCACCCGGGCGCCGAGCTTCCCGGCCGGGATCTCGGCCACCAACTGCCCCCGGCGCACCGTTGCCCCCACTTCGACGACCGGCTGGGCGGGCGCGCCGAGGTGCGCGTTGAGCAGCAGCGTGACCTGTTCCGGCTCCAACTTGCGGTCCTTGCAGAACGGGGCAGGGACATCATACTGTGTCAATCCCAGCCGCTGCACCAGTCCCTTGAGGGGCACCCGGCGGCCTTTGTGCATGGGGTGGACGCGCACCTCGGGCTGACCGCGGAACTTGATGCCCTTCGCCTTCAAGTCGCGTTTGCCCTTCTGGCAGGCTTCCCGCGGGTACAGGTCCTCCGGGCAGGCGTATAGCGAGCACAGGCCGCACTCGCAGCAGAGCACCGAGTGTTGGTTCCACAGCTCTTCGCCCATTCGGGTGAAGCCCAGGCTGCGCATCACCCGGTGCGGCTGGACATCGTAGCCCAGCAGGTAGCGCGGGCAGAACTCGGTGCAGTACGAGCACTGGTCGCACGCCGACTTGCCGATCTTGTGCATCGCGCGCTCGGGCCGCTCCAGCCGGTAGACCAGCCGGTGATCCCGCGGCAGCACGATCAGACCAGTAAGCGTCTTCTTCACGCCCTGGTCCAGGTCGAACGAGAGCTTCCCCATCATCACGCCGCTGACGAAGAGGGCGAAGTCGTCAACCGTTGGCCCACCAGCGGCCTCGAGCAGGTCACGGAAGCTCGTCCCCACCGGGCAGGCAAGCCCCACCGGCTCCTGCACGGCGCCACAGACCGAGACGAACTTGTCCACCACCGGCTGCCCTTGGGCGGCGCGGGCTACGTTGAAGAGCGTCTCCACGTTGTCGACTACGCAGCCGACCTGCAGCGGAATGCCCAATGGCGGGATCAACCGGCCGGTGGCCGAGTGGACCAGTTCATACTCATCGCCTGTCGGGTAGTAATCTCCCAGTAGGTGGACCCCCAGCCG
Source organism: Armatimonadetes bacterium CG06_land_8_20_14_3_00_66_21 (assembly GCA_002779825.1). GTDB lineage: Bacteria > Armatimonadota > Abditibacteriia > CG2-30-66-41 > CG2-30-66-41 > CG2-30-66-41. The sequence continues at coordinate 6,851 of PEVN01000293.1, forward strand.
CGCGTCGCTCAGCGCCCCCTCAAGCGCCTTCACGGCGTGGGCGTTCTTCTTCTTCACCCCGAAAAGTCCCTTGCTGGCACCGGTGGCTTCGACCATCAGTCGCAGGCCTTCGACGATCTCCGCCGGGTAGGCGGCCATCAGCTCACTGTCTTTGTGGAGCAGTGGTTCGCACTCGGCGCCGTTGGCAACTACGTACTCGACAGACGAGCCGGCTTTCACATGGGTCGGGAAGCCGGCCCCTCCGGCACCAACGACACCAGCTTCGCGGATTTGGTCGACAAGGCTCATAGATGGTCCAAGGGGTGAACGGCACAGGCTGGGGAAGCGCGCTCAATCAGCGTCTACCACCCGTGTCGGCGAGGTCAGAACAGGAAAGTAGAGGAACTCCAAGGGATGTGCCAGCGGGGATTCCGGCCGGCAAAGACGCGGGAAGTGCACGCCTGGGAGAGGCTAACACATGCCGGGGGCCGCGGCAACTGCGTGGGGCCCAGCCCTTCTTGAGGGGCCGTAGGGGTCGCTGGTCGTCGATGGCGAAAAAGGGGATTCTGCAGCCCGCCGCCAGTGCTGTTCCGGCCCTGCCACTGCAGGAGTCGCCCCGGGGGAGACCGAAAGCCAGACGCCCGGCACTGCCTCGACGCGACCCACTTGGCGGCGCCCGTTGCCGAGAAGGAGAGCCGCCGATGATAGACAGCCACCCTCGCGAAGTTGAGGCGATGGCGCTGTTCAAGGAGGGCAGGGGAGGAGAAGCACGCCGGTTGCAGGAGGCGTTCCTCGAAGAGGTGCTGACCTCGGGTGAGGACCTCTGCAGTTGCCCGAGCGACTGCAAGTACCCTGGCAAGTGCGTCGAGTGCGTGCTGGTGCACCGAGGTCACGCCGACCACCTGCCGCACTGTTTCCGCGCGATGGTCAACAAGCGGCTCGCTGAGCTGTCTGGGTTGACCGAACACAGCCTCGAGGGCCAAGCAGGGACGTGACCACGAGAGACTGGTCTGTTCAGGCTGGCAGTCGCACGCGCACACACAGTGCGCCTCCCGTGGTCAGTGAGGGCTCCTCCGCGGTCCCTCGCGAGGACGCCGCCCGCCTGGGACACCCTTGCCAGCGGCGGGGTCCGGAAGCCTCTCGCCGGCCGGGTGGGCTGAAAGGCGCCGTGCAGTGACGTATCTCGTCCCCGCCATCCTGCTTGCCTCCGCCTTCAACCTGATATACTCGCGAAGGTTAGGAATACACCGAAGTGGAAGTTCGCAGAACTTCACCCGTGGGCGTGTGGTGAGCACCCAACACACACACTGCTGTGCACGCAGAGGCGTCGAACTTGTGCAATCGCTTCGGTGTATTCCTAACCTTCGCGAGTATACCTGTTCATGATGGTGATGCTGGAGCGGCAGGGGATCTCCGTGGCCACGGCGATGACCCGGTTGGCCATCGCCGTCCCGATTGTGGTGTCCATCCTGGTCTGGCACGAACGGCCGAACCTCTGGCAGACTGCGGGGCTTGTGCTGACGTTTGTCGCGATCTTGTTGTTCGACACCGGTGCCAACGGCAGACTCCCGCGGGATCTCTGGCAAGCGGTCTGGCCGTTGGCCGGATGCTTCCTGACCGCTGGCGGGTCGCGGCTGAGTCAGAAGGCGTTCGCGGAGCTGTGTGTCGGGGCGGAGCGCCCCCTATACCTCGCAGCGTGGTTTGGGTCTGCCGGGCTGGTTGCTCTGGGTGTGCTGATCGCCAGAAGGATGCACCCGACCCGAGAGGACCTGCTTCTCGGGGCAGCGCTGGGGCTGGTCAACATTGCGTCCCTGTTCTGCATTGTCACTGCGCTCGAACAGGTGAGTGCAATCGTCTTCTTCCCAGCGGCGTCGGTTGCCAGCCTTGTTCTCGTCATCGCGCTGGCGGCTTGGTGGTGGAAGGAGCAACTCGCAGCGCGGACGCGTTGGGGTCTCGCGTTGGCTTGCCGCGCCTTGATACTGGTGAATCTCGGCGGGTAGCCCAGAGGGTGCCGCTGAGAGCGGCACGAGACCCGCCCCCCAAGTGAGGCGCGCAGGCGGCCGCGCCGCCAGGCCCACACAAAGAAAAAGACCGCGCTGCAGAAGCAGCACGGTCAAGCAGTCAGTTCACCAAGTGATCACACGTCGAGGTCAGGTGCTCGACTTGATGTTCGTGTTCACGGTGACGAACAGGTTGCGGACCTTCCGACCGAGAACGGTCAGGATCGCGATCACGACCAACGCGATCAGGGAAACGAGCAGACCGTACTCTACGAGGGTCTGTCCTTCTTCCTCAACAAACAAGCGACGAATCATTCTGGAGCACCTCCCTTCGGTTAGAGAATCATCGCTAAGCGGGGATCCAGTTGCTGGTTGGAGCCCGTCCAACTGCTCGCGACTTCGGGAGTATGCCACCCGCACGGCAGGAAGTAACAGGCCGCAGGAACTTCCTCGGAGCAGTGGGCGGAGGCGCCTCCGAGGCGCGGCGGCCATGCCGTCGAGAAAGGGAGCCCTGCGCCGCGTCGCGAACTCCTTCACGTATCCCGCCCGCCGAGGTGCCGCCTAGTGGATCAAGCTCTGACTGTTGGCGACTGCAGTTTTTTCGCGCAGGACTCCGGTGGCCTCACGCTGGTCTGCGAGCCAAACGCCCGGCTCCGAATCGACGTGATCCAGCCGAGCCTCCTCCGGGTCCGTCTGACAGAGACGGCGACCTTCGCCGAGGCTGCGCTCTGTCGGTACGGGTTTGTGCGCGACGACTGGCCCGCGACGCCGTTTCGGCTCGTCGAATCAGACACCGCGCTGACTCTGTCCACCGAGGCCCTGCAGGTCCGCGTGGAGCGGTCGCCGTGTCGGTTGGCGTTCGAGGACGCGACGGGCCGAGGACTGACGCGGGAGTGCCGCGAGCCCGGGAGGCGGCTCAGCCCTGGGTTCCGCGCGCAGTTCGAGCTGGCCGAGGGCGAGCATCTCGTTGGCCTGGGCGACCAGACCCGGGAACGGATCGAGCACCGCGGCCATTCGGCGGACATGTGGATCGAGAATGTGACCAGCTACGCGCCGGTGCCCTTCCTCATGAGCAGCCGCGGCTACGGAATACTGGTCAACACAACTTGGCGCCACCGGTTCGACGTGGGCGAGACGCGAGACGACACACTGACGTTTGAAGGCGCCCGAGGCGGCCTCGACTACTATGTGTTCGTCGGGGACAGCTTCCGCGAGATCCTGGACCTGTACACGCAGCTCACCGGCCGAGCGACGCTGCCGCCGTTGTGGTCGTTTGGCCTGTGGTTCATCTCGCGCACGCAAGCGGACTGCAAGGAGTTCCTGGACGACTGCCTCAACTTCCGCCGCGCGGGTATGCCCTGCGACGCGATCTCGCTGGAGCCGGGGTGGATGTCGCGGAACTACGACTTCTCGGTGGACAAGGACTGGCATCCCGAACGGTTCCCGGTTCCCTCCTACGCCCAGCGTGGACCGACTAACTTCCTGGACGCCGCCCGTCGGCTGGGCTTCAAGCCGGGGCTGTGGCTGTGCAACGACTACGACTTGACCTGGGAGGAAGGGCGTCGGCTCGACGCGGCACACGCCGCTGCGGACGGAGCGCAGGCCTCAGCGGACGGGCACGAGGTCGACGAACACCTGCGGCACGGCGTGCGGATGGACAAGCTCACCAAGCCCGCCGAGCCGTGGTTCAAGCACCTGAAGAAGTTCGTCGATCAGGGCGTCGAGTACTTCAAGCAAGACGGCGCCAACCAGGTCCTGCCCCACCCGGACCGCAAGTGGGCGAACGGCATGGACGACGAGGAGCTGCACAACCTCTACCCGCTGCTGTACTCTCGACAGATGCACCAAGGCTTTCGCGACTACACCGGCCGCCGCGCGACCGGGTTCACCCCGTGCGGGTGGACCGGCTTCCAGCGGTGGACCGGCACGTGGTCGGGCGACACCGGCGGCGGGCCGGGCCCGCTGTGCGCCTCGCTGAACTTGAGCCTCTGCGGGCACGTCTACTCGACCTGCGACATGGAGGTCAACACGAAGCAGGGAATCCACTTCGGCTTCCTGCAGCCGTGGGCGCAGGTGAATAGCTGGAACTACTGGCGCCACCCGTGGCTGCTGGGGGACGAGCTGAAGCCGGTCTTCATGGACTACGCCCGGCTTCGGTACCGGCTGCTGCCGTACCTCTACTCTGCGGGGCACGAAGCCTACCGCACCGGGATGCCGATCTTGCGGGCGATGCCGCTGGACTTCCCCGATGACGAGCGGTCCTACACGCTGACCACTCAGTACATGCTCGGTCCGGGGCTGCTGGTTGGTGCCTTCCGTGAGGAGATCCATCTACCAGCCGGGCAGTGGCTCGACTACTGGACCGGCGAGCGTCATGTCGGCCCGAAGGACTTCGCACCCGAGGTGCCACCCAACCGCGGCGGGCCGCTGTTCGTGCGGGCGGGGGCGTTGATTCCGCTGGCACCGGTGATGGACTACGTCGGGCAGAAGCCGTGGGACCCGATTGTCTGGGAGGTCTATCCGGGCGGCAATAGCACCTTTGCCCTGTACGAGGACGACGGCACAACCTACGCCTACGAAGACGGCGAGGTCGCTGTGACAGAGCTCGCGTGCTCGGAGTCCGAGGGTCGAATCGCTCTGGACCTCAGACCGAGGCAGGGCGCCTACCGAGGGATGCTCCGGGACCGGTCCTTCTTGCTGACAATCCACTGCGTTCAGCCCGCCGAGGTCGTGCTGAACGCCAAGCTGCTGCCCGAGCGCGAAACCGAAGGCGAACTGCACGGCGCAGTCTGCGGCTGGGCGTACGACGAGTCGTGCGAGGTCCTGTGGGTGAAGTTGCCGCGAAACGCCGGCGAGGGAGTGCGCGTGGAGGTCCAACTTGCCAACTGAGCGAACCTGGTGGGAGGGTCCGGCTGCGGAGCTGCGGAAGCGGTGGTTTCTTGTCGCCCTAACCGTCGTTGTGCTGCTGAGCGTGTTCGCGCCCGAGGCACTGCGTCCGGCCGCGGCAGCGGTCGACGCGCGCCTCCGGTTGATCGTCATCACCATTCTGTTCCTGATGAGCGCGACGTTGGAGACGTCCGCGCTGGTGGCGGCACTGCGGCAACCGGGCACCGTGGGCTTGGGCGCTGCTCTGGGGTATGTGTGGGTGCCTGCGTTCGGCTGGGCGTCCTCATTCGCGCTCAACCGGCTAACCCCGGACTTCGGTGTCGGCATCCTGATCATGTGCGCCATGCCGTGCACTTTGGCCTCTGCCACCATCTGGACGCGCCTGGCCGGCGGCAACGACGCGCTCTCGCTGCTCATCACAGTGGTCAGCAACGGTCTCAGCTTTCTGATCTCGCCGCTCATTCTGTACGTCACCTTGGGGCAGGCGGCGCGGCTGTCGCCCGGCGACATGATTGGGAAGCTCTTCGTGACCGTCTTCCTACCGGTGGTGGCCGGGCAGGTGCTGCGGATCTGGCGTCGGGCTGCCGGCGCGGCAGATCGGGGGAAAGGTCCGCTCTCTATTGTGAACCGGTGCCTCATTCTGTCGGTGATCTTCTCCGGGCTGGTGAAGGCCTCGCTGGAGCTGCGCAAGTCCTCAGGGCGCGTCTCCTATGCCGACATCGCGCTCCTGCTGGTCGCCGTCGCGACCATCCACCTGCTGGCTGTGGGCGGCTGCTGGCTGGCTGCCCGGTTGGCTGGAGTCCAGCGCCGCGACCGGCTGGCAACTCTCTTCGCCGGCTCACAAAAGACGTTACCCGCCGGGCTGTACGTTGCCGCCCACTTCTTCGGCCAGTTCCCCCTGGCGACGATCCCCATCCTGTTCTATCACGCCTCGCAGCTCGTGCTGGACACGTGGCTCGCGGACCGGGCGCGGCGGCGCGAACCCAAGACGCCTTGAGCGGCCGGCGAGGCAGGTGGCGTCGGCCAGCCGAATCGGCTATTCTGGGTTCCCGCGGGGTGTGCCCGTGAAGGAGCAGCCGCCGTTGCCGTCGGGGGCGCAGGCCGCTCTCTCACGGTCGCGGCTCGGATTGGCGGGCGTGCTCTCGAAGGAGGCCTACCCATGGCAGACAAACAATACGTCGAGTCGCTTCGGGCCGGTGAACCGCTCGACTCGGTTTTCATTGCGCGCAACAAGCGGCTGGTTGATTTCCGCAACAAGTCGGGGCAGTACCTGTCGATCGGGCTGGCCGACCGCACCGGTCAGATCGACGCGCGACTCTGGGACGGTGGGCCCAAGGCCGCCGAGGGATTCGCGGAAGGCGACGTGGTCCGCGTCACCGGCAAGGTCGACGCCTACCGGGGTTCCTTGCAGGTCGTCCTCACCGGCATCGGCCCGTGCAAAGAAGGCGAGTACGAACCGGCGGACTTCGTCGCGCGCACCGACAAGGACCTCGACGCCCTGACCAAACTCCTGCAGGGGGCGATTCTCAGTGTTGAGAACGAGCACCTCAAGGCGCTCCTGCTCGCGTTCTTCAAGTCGACGAGCTTCCTGCAGCGGTTCGTGGAAAGCCCCGCCGCGAAGACGATCCATCACCCGTTTGTCGGGGGCATGGCGGAGCACATCGCCTCGGTCATCCAGCTTTGCGAGACGCTCTGCAAGGTGCACCCGCGGATCGACCGGGAGCTGCTACTGACCGGCGCCCTGTTGCACGACATCGGCAAACTCCGCGAACTGGACTTCGCCCCGGCCATCGAGTACACCGACGAGGGCGAGCTGTTGGGGCACTTGGTCATTGGCACAATGATGGTGGAAGAGAAGATCCGCGACCTGTCTGAGTTCCCCGAGGAGCTGCGGCTGCGGGTGCTCCACATGATCGTCAGCCACCACGGCGAGTTGGAGTTCGGCTCGCCGAAGACGCCCGCCACGCTGGAGGCCGTCGCCCTCAACCTGGTCGAGAACATGGACGCCAAGGTCCAGAACTTCGAGCAGATCCTGCAGCAGCACGACGACTCCGACCGAACTTGGACCGACTACAACACCTTGCTGAAACGCCGCGTCTTCCTCGGCAGCCCGGAGCCGGCACCGCCCGAGCCGAAGCCGGCGCCGGAGCAGCCGGACCTGTTCTCGCAGTAGCCCTCTGTGACCTGACGAACGGCGCGACAACACTTCAGCGGAGGAACAGAATGAGTTGGTTCACGATCACAATTGCACTGCTTGCAGCACTGACGATGAGTTCGGTGGGTCTGGCGGAGGAGCAGCCTCAGTGCCGTTGGGTCCCCACGAAGGACTTGACGGTGGAGGGGCAGGGCTGGACCGACACCGAAGCGCCGTTCGACCGGCTGCCCGCGCGCGCCAAGGGACTGGTGCCCGACGCCGTGTGGCACCTGAGCCGCCACTCCGCCGGCATTGCCGTGCGCTTCGTGACCGACGCTTCGCGGGTGTCGTGCCGCTGGAAGCTGCAATCGGCCTCGCTGGCCATGAACCACATGCCGGCGACAGGCGTGAGCGGCGTCGACTTGTACGTTCGGCTGCCGGCCGGGCAGGAGGTGCTGTTAGGCCAGTGCTGGCGGTGGGTCGGCATCGGCCGGCCGGAAGCGCAGGCCAATGAGAAGCAGCTCGTCAGCGGGCTGCCTGCGGGCGAGCACGAGTTCCTGCTGTACTTGCCGCTTTACAACGGCGTCGAGTCGGTGGAAGTCGGTGTGCCACCGGAGGCGAAGCTGTCGCCCGGGCCCGCCCGGCCGGCGAGCGAGGCGAAGCCGGTGTTGTTCTACGGCACCTCGATCACACAGGGCGGCTGCGCCTCCCGGCCGGGGATGGCCTACCCGGCCCTCGTCGGCCGGATGCTGGACCGGCCGACGATCAACTTGGGCTTCTCGGGCAACGGCAGGATGGACGCCCCCGGGGTGGACCTGCTGGCCGAGCTGGACGTTGCCGCCTACGTCATCGACTGCTGCCCCAACATGTCCGGCGAACTGGTCGCCGAGCGCACGGAACCCCTCGTCCGTAAGCTGCGCGACGCCCATCCCGACACGCCCCTCGTGCTGATGGAGAACATCGAGTACCAGGCCGCAGCCGTGTTGCCGGGCACGCTCCGCTCCTACACCAGTAAGAACGTCGCATTGCGCGCGGCCTACGACAGGCTCGTCGCCGGCGGCGTGACGGGGCTGCATTACGTCGAAGGCAAGCCGCTGTTCGGCGACGACGGCGAAGCCACCGTCGATGGCACGCACGCCACCGACCTCGGGTTCATGCGGCAGGCGGAGAAGCTGGTGCCGGCGCTGAAGGCGGTACTCGACGGGGCGGGCTGAGGAGTACGCCCCGGCAGCAGGGCGCGCCCCCACAGGGACACCCTCGTCCCTCATGGGGACATGGGGACGCCCTCGCCCTTACCGCCGCCACCGCAGCACCTTGCACTCCCAAGGGCGCAACGACACGGCAACTCCCTCGCGCTCCAGCTCTGCGACCGGACCCCGGAACACGACGGCGCCCGACGCCTCCACAAGCTGACCCACCTCGTCGGCACCGGGAATGCGCAGCCGAAGGCGAACCTCTCCGCTCTGCCCCTTCCGCTCGAACGCCGTGACTTGCTTGTCGGCGTAGCCGACGATCACGTTTGGCGGCAGGTCGGCGGACGCACGGCGTCCGTGCGCGGCGGCTGGCCCTGCCGCTTGGCGCAGTTGGGTCACCGCCTCGTCCAGCCCGCTGAGGTCCGGCGACAGCCAGAGCGTCTGCTTTCCCGCTTTGCGGACTGCGTCTCGCACCGGTTCGGTCAGGTCGGCGTCGAGGACGAGCAGGCTGCGGAACCGGCGGAGCGCGTCAGCTTGCCCGAGCACCTGCGAGTCGAACACCGTGGCGAAGGGCGTCAGGTGGGCGGCCAACAGGGCGTCGGTGAGGCGCCACAGATCCCGCTTGTCGCCGTACTGCGCTCGGCGCTTCGGCGAACAGAGGACGGCGAGCTGCGCCTCCGCCGCGGACGGCGCCGTCTCCTTGTACGGGGCGGTCCACTTGAGCAGTTCCTCGGCGCCCTGGTTCAGCGCGCCGGTGTCCTTATCGCGGTCAATGCCGCCGTCCCAGGCCCAGCAGAAGACGCCCTGCACGCCCATGGCGTACCATTGCGCGGCACAGGCGGCGTAGGTGGCGGCGCGTTGGGCCTCGGTTGCGCCTTCCTTCCAGTAACCGGCGCGCTTCATCTCGACGACGCCGTACTCGCCCACCATGACCGGCTTCCCCGAGCCCATCATCCACGACGCCCAGTTGGCCATGGTAGTCGACCACGTCCCCGCTTCGCCCGAGTTGCCGCTGTGCATACCGGGGTAGAAGTGAGGGAACAGGGCATCCACTTCCGCGGGCAGCTTCCACACGGATTCGTCGGGAATCCGGTTCACCATGGCGCCCCAGTCGACGCAGTCCATGAACACCAGCCGGTCCGGATCCGCCGCCTTGACCGCGCGAGCGCAGTCGCGACAGAGGGTGAAAAACGCCTCGCCCTCCGTCAGCGGCCCGCCGGGCTCGTTCCAAGGCACTTCCAGGCCGGCGAGGTTGGGGACCCCGCGCCAATGCGTTGCCAACCAGCCCAAGGCCTTCGGGACTTCCCTGGCGGCGAGGGCGGAATCGAGGCGGAATCTGCCTTGCTGCTTCTCGTCCGGCGCCGCCAGCCACGCGATAGCCTGCCCCGGCTTGTCGGTCCCCCGGTCTCGTTCCTCGCCACCGACGAACCACCGGTACGGGTCGCTGGGTAATTCGTGGAACTCGGGGATGACGTAGAGCCCCAGTTCCCCCGCGCGCCGGATCAGCCCGTCGTAGAACGCCAACGCGCCCGTCGGCAACCGGTGCGATTTCAGGATCCCCTCGTAGTCCGCGCTGTCCGGGAACACTCCCGGCTGCGGCTCGAACCACGCCATGTTCAGCGGCATCCGCACGGCATTGAACCCCAGGCTCGCGATCGCCTTCAGCGCCGCCTCGTATTCCGTCGGGTCCTGCCGCCGCGACCACATGAGGTGGCTCTGGAACAGGTTGACGCCGTAGAAGGTGACGCGCTTCCCCGCTTGGTCGAGGAACCGGCCTTGGCGGACGTGCAGCCGGCCCGTCTGCGTGATTGGGTCCGCGGCGCTGACCGCCGCTGCAGCCCACCACAGGGCGGGCACAAGGAGGAAGGCGGTTCTTCGGTTGTGCATTCGCTGTTTCTCCTTCGAAAACGCCCCGCCACACACTGGAAGTTAGGCGGCAGCCGGTTCTTCCGCGCCTCGTCGGCGGAGGACGACCGGCTGCCGCCTAACTTCCCGAAGGCGTAGCGTTTCCCTGCTACGGGGGTGACCAAGCGGTCATGAGTGCCCCATGCTACCCCAGTCTCGCCGCCGCGGGAAGCGTGCCGGAAGCGCCCTCCGTACCGGGCCGCCACTGTTCCCCTCCCGCGTCCTGACGCAGTACAATGCCAGTCGCCGCTGTCAGGCGTGCACACAGACCCGATGGCGGTCGTCAACGGCTCGCCCTATTGCGCGGGATCCGGACCGCTCAGGAAGCTCAGGGAGACCTTTCATGGACTTGATCCTCACGGCAGTCTCAGGTGTGGCGTTGGTCGCCACACTGACGACGTCGGTCTCCGCCGACGCCGTCCCAACCTTTCCCGGACCAAAGGCGGACTACCACGGCTACGACCGCTACGACTTCGTCGTGGACGGCTGCAAGTGCACCGTGACGGCGCCCAAGGTTGCGGCGCCGGGCAACCAGTGGGTCTGGCGGGCGGAGTTCTTCGACGCCTTCCCGCAGATCGACCTGGCGCTTCTGGGCAAGGGGTTCTACCTGGCCTACATGAACGTCGGCAACACCTTCGGGTGCCCCAGCGCCATGGCGCACTTCGACGCCTTCTACGCCGCGATGGCAGGTCAGTACGGCATGGCGAAGAAGCCGGTACTGGAGGGTCTGAGCCGCGGCGGGCTGTACGTCTACAACTGGGGCGCCGCGAACCCGGAGAAGCTGCTCTGCATCCTGGGCGACAACGCAGTGTGCGACTTCAAGAGCTGGCCGGGCGGCAAGGGCAGGGGACCGGGCAGCCCCGGCGACTGGCAGAAGCTGATCCAGGACTACGGCTTCAAGTCGGAGCAGGAAGCCCTCGCCTACACCAAGAACCCAATCGACAACCTGGCCCCACTGGCGGAACACCACGTCCCACTCCTCCACCTCTGTGGCGATGCGGACGAGGCAGTGCCCTACGAAGAGAACACGGTGATCCTCGAGGAGCGCTACGAGAAACTGGGCGGCAAGATCACGGTCATCGTGAAGCACGGCTTCAAGCACCACCCCCACGGACTCGACGACCCCACACCGGTGGTGGACTTTGTCTTCGGCCTGCTGGGCACAGGTGCGTCGAAGGGGCGTGGGTAGCTCCTGGGAGGCGCCCCGCTCAGCGCCGCGGCAGGGAACGTTCCCGCGATAGCCAACCTCATCACTCCCACCTCGGGGAAGTCGGACGGACTCTGAAAGGAACCAAGGATGAGCAAGCGACGGGCAGACGCAGTACGGGCAGGATTGGCGGCCACTCTACTGATCGGTGTGTTGACCTCCCTCCCCGCGTGGGCGGAGGTGCGGCTGCCGAAGGTGTTCGGCGGTCACATGGTCTTGCAGCAGGACCGGCCGCTGCCGGTTTGGGGTTGGGCGCAGCCGGGCGAGGCGGTGACCGTTGAGTTCCAGCAGAAGCGCACGGAGACCAAGGCCAACGACCGTGGCGAATGGCGGGTGGACCTGCCGGCGGCGAAAGCGGGAGGCCCGTTCGCGGTCACAGTCACCGGCGCCAACACCGTGACGCTGGACGACGTCATGGTGGGCGAGGTGTGGGTGTGCTCTGGCCAGTCCAACATGGAGCTGGGCGTGAAGGCGTGTCTCGACGCGGACGCGGAGATCGCGGCCGCCGACTATCCCGGCATCCGGCTGTTCATGGTGCCCAAGAAGTTCTCGGCGGTGCCCGAGAGCGACGTCGACGCCGAGTGGAAGGTCTGCACGCCGACCACGATTGCGGAAGGCGGCTGGGGCGGGTTCTCCGCCGCCGCGTACTACTTCGGCCGTGAACTGCACAAGACCCTCGGCGTTCCCGTCGGGCTGATCGACTCTTCGTGGGGCGGCACGCTCATCGAGCCGTGGACGCCGCCGGAAGGATTCGCGGCGGTGCCCGCACTGGCCGACCTCTACCAGCGCGTCCTCCTTGCCGACCCGCGCTCGACGGAGCACAAGGAGCGCCTGACACAGACCGTGACGGCGCTCGAGGACTGGATTGCCGCCGCGCGGAAGGCGATGGGTGACGAGCAACTCGTGCCCGCCCTCCCCGCGTACCCGGGCGAGTTGCTTCCGCCAGCGAACCACCAGGTGTCCGCGGTGCTCTACAACGCCATGATCCACCCGTTGCTTCCCTTCGCCATTCGCGGGGCGATCTGGTACCAGGGCGAGTCCAACCACAACAACGGCATGCTCTACACCGAGAAGATGAAAGCCCTCCTCGGCGGCTGGCGCCAAGTGTGGAACACCGGCGAGCTGCCCTTCTACTACGTCCAGATCGCGCCCTATCTCTACGGCAACGAGAACCCCCGAATCCTGACCGAGTTCTGGGAGGCGCAGGCTGCCGCGCTGGCGATCCCCAACACCGGCATGGCCGTCATCCACGACGTGGGCGACCTGAACGACATCCACCCGAAGAACAAGCAGGAGGTCGGCCGCCGGTTGGCCCTGCTGGCGTTGGCGAAGACGTATGGGAAGACTGACCTGGTCTGTTCCGGCCCCGCCTACAAGTCGCTCGCGACCGAAGGCAGCAAGCTGCGGGTCACGTTCGACAACGTCGGCGGCGGGCTGACCGCCCGGGACGGCAAGCCGCTGGACTGGTTCGAGATCATCGACGCCGACGAAGGCGGCTTCGTGAAGGCTCAGGCGGAGGTCGACGGCCCGTCGCTGCTGCTCTCGGCGCCCGAAGTGAAACGGCCGGTCGCGGTCCGGTTTGCCTGGGACAAGACGGCCGCCCCCAACCTGATGAACAAGGAAGGGCTACCGGCAGTGCCCTTCCGCGCGGGCGACGTGCCCAAGCGCGACAACTTGGTGCTGAACGTCCCGGAAGCCAATGACTTCGAACTGGTCTACGACCTGGACTTGGCGAAGCTCGGCGGAACCCCCCCATACGACGTGGACAACCACGAGACGCTGAAGCGCCCCTTCGACCGAATCGCCTACTTCGTTGAGTTGCAGGTGAACGACGACGAGACGCGCTGGGTGTATGTCTCGATGGACGCCTTCACCGACGACCTCGGGAAGATCGGCGTGCCGACCGTTGCTTCCAAGGCGGTGTTCCAGCAGAACGTGGCCAACATGAACGTGCTCTCCAACGTGAAGCAACTTGTGAGCGGCACCGGGTTGACGGGCGGCAACATTGAGTTCTGGCCCCACAACTACTCGCCCGGCAACGGCAACGGAGTGCCCAACGCCTCCTCGCAGGTCTACGACTTTGGCGACCAGTATGGCGCTCCCGAGGACGGTTACGGCTGCATGCAGGTGCACAACCACGACGCCAAGCAGACTCTCTTCGCCCTCAACCAGTGGAAGGGCGGCCCCAACGCCGACCTGGGAATCGGCAACCAGCCCACCGACCAGCCCGACTGGACCTTTGCCCGGAACGCGCAGACGTACCCGATGAAGCGGCTGCGGGGATTGGTGCACTGCAAGTAGCTGGGCGGCGCCGCGCCCCCGAACCGGCTCGTCACGCCGCGCTCTTTCGGACGACTACCTCGCCGCGACTGTCCGTCCCGCCTCCCCGGCGAACGACGGCGCGTAGCGTAAGCGGGGAGCCGATACCGGGGATCGCAAGATGGAATGTGTTCGCCCTGGCGCTGCGCTCCACGAACCCCGCGGCAGCCCGACCCTCGAACAACAGCGTGACCGCCTGGACCTCCAGGTCGTGTTGTCCGCCGGTCCTGACGAACTCGGCTTCGTACTGCGTCGCCTCGGTGCAGAATCGCGTTAGGTCGAGGTCCTAGCTCGGGGCAGGTCTCCGACCGCCCCGAAACGCTTGACCGGAAGGTCTCAAAGGGCTGCGAATCCACGGGATTCGAGGAGACCTGTCGG
>PEVN01000421.1:0-12694 GCA_002779825.1 Armatimonadetes bacterium CG06_land_8_20_14_3_00_66_21
CCGTGAAGTACGTCGCCGGCGGCTACTACCTGGTCGCCGTCGAGAACAGCCCCGACGCGCACCTGCTGTCCGGCGACAACCTGTCCGTTGACCTGATCGGCCGCAAGACGATCAAGCTCCGCTTCCAGAACCACACCCCCGCCACCCGGATGCGCTTCCGCTTCACCACCGAGGCGGACCCCGCGTGGCAGGACGCCAACAGCAAGACCTTCGACGTGACTCCCAACGACAACGGCCCCCACGACTACACCGTAGACATGAGCACCGTTCCCGGCTGGACCGGCCGCCTGAAGCAACTGCGCCTCGACCTGGCCACCGGTGCGGAGCTCAGCGGAACGTGCCGCTTGGACTATCTGTGGATCAGCAACTGAGGGCGCCGCGGCGCGCTCAGCTTCGGCTTTGACTCCGTCGGGCGGTGTCTCCGTCTTCGCCACGCAACTGCCGGTGCCCAGCCTGTGGAAGACGCACACCCACAACACGCCGGCGGCGACGGAGACGACGCCCTACACATATCGTGGCTCGAAACGGATGCAGACTATGACCACACCAGACGACTTGACAGAGGAACGGACCCTCCAACACGTCCCCCACGGCTTCAGCGTGCGTGACGACTACCTTCTCGAAGAACCCCGCCGCCTCCCAATCCGCCGGCGATGCCAGGTGCTGGTGTGCGGCGCCGGGCCCGCCGGCGTCGGCGCTGCGTTGGCTGCCGCCCCAGGGAAGGCGCCGACGTCGTGTTGCTGGAGCGCTGGGCGATGCCCGGCGGCATGTGGACAGCGGGGCTGGTCAACCCGTTCTTCGAGTGGAAGAACAAGGGATTCATCGTCGCCGACCTGATCAGCCGTTTGGAGCGGGCTGGAGCGTGGAAGCTCTGGGTGAAGGACTACTGCTTCGACCCAGAGATCATGAAGCTGACATTAGAGCAGATGTTGGCTGAAGCCGGCGTGGAGTTGCTCTACTACACTGTGGCCGTGGACGCCGTGCGGATCGGCGACTGCGTGAAGGGTGTCGTCCTCGAAAGCAAAGCGGGGCGGGAGGTTTTCCTGGCCGACGTGGTTATCGATGCCACCGGCGACGGCGATGTTGCCGCCCGCGCGGGCTGCGAGTTCTGCTTCGGCAGCCCGGTCGACGGGTACGTGCAGCCCATGACGCTCATGTTCGAGATCGACCCCATCCACGGGTTGCGACACCGGAACAGCGGGGAACTCTACGACTGGCTACAGGCTGCGCTCGAGGCGACGGGGAAGGCGTTCGAGCTGCCGTTCCCCCGCCCCCAGCCTCGGCCTGCGCGAGAGTCGGCGAGTCACGGGCAAGTACAAGCTGACCCGCGACGACCTGGCCGCCGGTTGCCGGTTCGACGACGCCGTCTGCGCGGTCAGCTTCGGCGTCGACATCCACCGCGGCGTCTCCGCCGGCAACGACGCCTCCCCTTCCCACGGCGTCAAGATGCAGCCCTCCGAGATCCCCTTCCGCTGCCTGGTCCCACGCGACGTAGACGGGCTGCTGTTGGCGGGCCGCTGCCTCAGCGGCGACCACTACGCCCACGCCTCGTATCGGGTAACCGGCAGCATGATGGCCACCGGTCAAGCCGCCGGTTTGGCTGGCGCTTGGGCAGTAGCGGATAGGTGCGAGCCCGGCGACATTGACGGCGCGCGCCTCCGGAGCGCACTCACCGAAAGAGGCTGCCGCTTCCTGACGGACGCCAGGTAGCCCAGGAAATGCTCTGGCAGTCACCCGGCAGTTAGTTCGTAGTATATGGTCGCGAACTGACGGCCAACGTCAAAGGCGAGGGCGGTGTCTGTCTGTTCGGCCGGCAGTTCCTGCCTCCGCTTTCCGGTCAGGCTGTCCAGCGCGAAGACGCGGAGCCGGGGTGCCACCTGTCGTTGCAGCGTCAGATGGGCCTCAACGGGTTCCGCCATCACGGGTCCCTTCTTGCCCATCGACTTGATCACGAAGTCCTCGATGTCCGCATCGGCATTCCGGGCGTTGCCTACGGCCACCAAAAGCAGGCGGGCGGAGGTCGTGAGCGGTCTTGCGTCCAGGCTCGAAACGGCGATGGTAGCGAACTCGTTTGGGCTGCTGATGGCCAGACTCGAGAGCGAGTCGCCCGGCCCCGTGATCCGGTTGAGCCTACCACAGGCGATTTGCGTCCGCGGGCTATCGACCAGGAAGTACCCCTCTCTCACCTCTCGGCGCAGTTCGCCGGTGTCACTGACGACGCGGTCCAACGAGCTACGGGTGTCGCCCAGGCGCTTCAGCGCGTCGAGGTACATCTCCTCGGCACTGGTCTCGGCTGCCGGTGCGACCCTCGGCCAGTCCTTGGTTTCGGCTGTCGCGAGTTGCGTTTCTACGCGGGCCAGCGCCGGCAGGAAGGGAAGGCGAGAAATGGCGGAGCGGTTCTCCCAGACTTGGTTGGGTCCATAACGGAGGACCAGTTTGCGTTTGCCCACCGACACATCGCCGCGTCGGTACAGCAGCGAGCAGATCTGCGACAACCCCCAGGTCGCCGGGTCGGTCTGTTGACTGTGGACCAGGATGCCCGGCGTCTCGTGGAAGCGCGCCCACGTGCCGCTGTCGAAGGAACCCGTCGCGCAGTAGAACAGCGGGGCATCCCAGTCCTGATACGCGCAGTGGGCGGCCATATAGGGCAGCCCTTCGCAGCGATGGTGGTTGGGGTAGACGTAGTTCCACTCGCTGGCGACGGTGGGGACGCCGGTCACTTTGGCGCGGGCGAAGCTCGCCAGCGTTCCCGCCTGCCACGCCGGCGACAGCACGGCGCTCCTGTTGTTGTAGGTGCGGAACTGGCCCAAGGCGCCCGTGTGATCCCAGTAGGCATGGTCGTTGGTATAGTCCATGTCGGCACTGGCCCACAAGTCGCCGAGGGTGAAGGTGATGTTGGTCCCGCAGAGGGGTGCCTTGACGCCCAGGTCGCGCAGGTACTGCTTCATCTCGTCGAGGTACGCCTTCTGCGTCTCGGCGGCGAACCGGCGGCCTTCGACCGTGGCGGGCAGCGAATCCGGCAGGTCGCGTTTGGGCAGACCGTGCGCCGCAAGCCACGTGTGCCACCGCTCTTCGAGTTCGGAGAGCCACGGTTCGCACAGGCGCGCGCGTGTCCCGCCCCAGTCCATGGTCAGCGAGTTCTCGTTGGTGATCTCGTACAGGCAAGCGGCCGGGTCATCGCACAGTCGCAGGTTGGTGTAGGGATTCGTGTGGGTGAAGAACAACTTCGCGAGCTTCTGCGTGGCCTGAATCAGTTCGGGATCGAACGTGGCAGCCAGCTTGGCCTTCCCGTTGTCCGCGACCTTGTGACCCAGCAAGCGGTCGAAGAGCATTCCATCGTTCAGGTCCATGTAGACGTAGGCGCCGTTCTCTTTGAGCTGAGCGAAGAAGAAGTCGAGCTTGTCCAACGCTACAGGATTGAGGTTGCCATCCGGCGCGATCAGCGTATCGTCGTAGACGGCATACAAGTGGAACCGGACCAGGTTGACGCCCTGGCGCGCCAATACCCGCGCAATCCCCGGCGCGTCGGTCTTCTCGGGGAATGGTCCACGCAACGCGGCATTCGTGCCCCAGAATCGCACTGGTCGATTGGGGTTGTCGGCGAAGACGAAGTGCCCGCCGCTGTTCTTCAGGAAGCCGTGCTTGCCGGCCGGCGCGTCATTGAGGAACGAGACGTCCAACGCCGATCCCGGCTCGATCTGGTCGTTCCAGGCAATCGGGCAGGGAAACCACTGCGACATGTCCACCTCAGACCGGTTCGGTCGCGACTCGAACAGGCGCGCCAACTCCTGGTGCTGGAGATCGGTGAGACCGTCGGCCGTGACCGCCGTCCCCGCCAACCAGATCGGCACGCAGGCGGTGCCGGTGGAGCGCATCCGCACCCCGGCAATGGGCGTCTCGACCTGCGGATTCTCCCACCGCATGACGTACAGCGCGACCTCGGCTTCGCCGTTGGGGCCCTGCCACCCAACGCGTCCCAGGCTCGGCGGCCGCGTCGCCCACCAGTCGTTGACCTCCAAGCCGTAGCGCACCGGGATGGCGATCTCTTTGCCGTCGGCGTAGCGTACGACGTACTCGGCGACCGGCGCTTCCCGCTCGACGCTCCACGCCGCCGTCTGGAGAAAGTAGAGCGACCGGACCTCGGCGCC
The DNA here is from genome assembly GCA_002779825.1 of Armatimonadetes bacterium CG06_land_8_20_14_3_00_66_21. Classification (GTDB taxonomy): domain Bacteria; phylum Armatimonadota; class Abditibacteriia; order CG2-30-66-41; family CG2-30-66-41; genus CG2-30-66-41. Next base: position 4,149 of record PEVN01000421.1, read on the forward strand.
CACCGGCACTTCCGCACATTCGGCGGGAAACGCCGGCCGCTCGCCGCCACGCAGCACGACCACCGGCTCGGCGACGGTGAAGGGAACACCGATCTCGTTGGCCTCCAGCCGCCCCGGCTGCAAACTGCGCAGGTCGTTGGCTCCCTGGTCGGTCCAGCCGCCTTTGCCGTCCTCGGCAACGTCGTCGCGCAAGCCTCGGTTGCCCGCGCCGGCCACATTCAGGGGCAGGAATGCCGGCAGCGACGACGGCGTGGCATGGACGCGCAGAACCGCCTTCGCCTTCAACCCCTTGACGGGGTCATACGGCGGGGCGAACCGCAACCGAAACCGCTTCGCCCAAGTCAGCGACCGCAGATCGTCGAACGACCACGGGGAAGTCGAGCCAGCAACATCCAGCGACAGGTCACCGACTAGCGACGATAGCTGGAGCTGTTCCGCACTGCGCTGAACGTCGTGGGTCTTGTCGGTGGCGGGAAGGTGATCGAGCTGGGCGCGCTCAAGGGCGACACACAACTCGACATTGGCGCCTCGGGGATCGGGCTTGAGGTCCAGCTCCCAGGTCACCACGACACCGTCGGGGAGTTGCTCAAGCGTCTTCGTCAACCCGAGGAGTTTGCCCTGGTAGGTGGCAGTGGTATTGGCGCCGTCCCGCTTCACCTGCGGCTGGACTGTGCTCAGATTCTCCCTCACCTTCCAGTTCCCGTCCATCAGCAGCAGACTGTCCCCTGTCAGCACGTCAACCCCTTGGTAGGAGACAATCAGCGCAGCGCCGCTCCCCCATCGGCCCGTCTGGGCTGACACGCACAGCGCGGACCCGAGGATCAGGGCTGCCGCAATGCCGGACTGAAGTCTGCTCATGGTTGCCTCCTGCGAAAACGCATTCCGGACGCCCCAACCTGTTGGGGGACTACCCGCACTCAGCCCCCGAACAAGTTCGGGCGTCCAGTGGCAGGCGCCTTCATCCATCGGGGTGTTCAAGCGAAGCGCGAACGTGAGTGATCCCTGCATGTGGCGCCGCGGACCGCCAAGCTACACTCACCTCGGCGCCGCGGTTGCCCCGGCCGGCGTTGGCATCGGCCTGGGCACATGAATCGCGGGCCAGGACGCGCGGTATTCGTCGTTGTAGAGACCGATCTGCTCAACCGGAATCCGCTGGAAGCCCAGCGCCCACGCCGGTGAGTCTGCGCGCAACTGGAAGTTGTGCCCTGCTTCATCCACGAACCTGGGGTCCTCGTTGATCAGGTTGTCTTCGAGCCTCACCCCGGGCCGGATCTCGGCGGCCACGTGATCCCACCAAGTGGCGTTCGGCTCCTTGCCGGCTGCGGCTCTGCGCAGATCCTCGCCGGAGCCGGGCCAGAAGACATTGCGGCGGACGACGTTGCCCTTTGGGTACATGGGGTCGTCGTCGAGGAGGGTCAGCAGTTCCGGGTAGCGCGTGCTGTAGGGCGGCTCCTTGAAGCGGATGCCGCGGAGGGTTCCCTTCTCGTTGGCTTCTTTGAGCCTGCCCTCCAGGTGTGGCTTCTGCCAGCCCAGGCCGCGCGCATCGACATGCATGGCGCTGGGGCAGTCGACGAACACGTTGTTCTCAACGGGGGTGTCGCGGCCGCCACCGAGGAAGACCGCATAGGTAACCTGGTAGAAGACGTTCCCCTCAATGGTGGCCGCGGCGAAGGAGTCGTCGAGGTAGATGCCTCTGCAGGCGTGTCCCAGCCGCCCGTAGAGGTGATGAAGGTAGTTGGTGCGGATGACATGGCCGCGGAGGGTCCAGTCGCGGCCGGCGTAGATTGCGCCGCAGTCGTTCGAGTCGGAGCAGACACTGTGGATCTCGTTGTACTCGATCCGGTGGTCGTTGCCGCCGAAGATGAGGGCGGAGTGCGGCGCGTCGTGGATCAGATTGTGCGACGCGCGCTGCCCCACGCCGCTGAACACAATCGCCGGCCGGTACATCCGGTCCCAGCGGCCGTAGTGGTGGAGGTGATTGTTCTCGGCGTAGTGTCCCGCCGGGGTCAGTGTCTTCCGGTCGCCCCCAATCAGGTAGATGCCGCCGCCGCCCATGCCGTATAGGTCGCAGCCGACGACCCCGTTCTCCCTGCCACCGACAACCGTCACCGCATGCACACCCAGGTTCCGCAGCGTGCAGCCGACGACGCGGCACTGCTCACAGTTGTCCATAGTGACGGCCGTTCCGCGGGTCGCTTCGAGCACTAACCCGCGGAGGGTGACGTGGGACACGCCCGTCAGCGTGACCAATGCCGGCGCCATCGAGACCTCGACCGCGGCCGTGTCCAGGGGTCCCGGGGGCCAGAAGTAGAGGATCCCCGTGTCCCGATCCACATACCACTCGCCGGGGCTGTCCAGTTCCGCCAGAATGTTGAAGCCGTAGAACCACTGCCCCTTGTGGTAGCCGTAGGAGTGGTAGGGCGGCTCGACAGTGATGACGCGTTCGTCCGTGTCGAGGGACTGGATTCGGTGACGTTGCTCGGCCCAGTCGCGGCACCAGCTTCCGCAGACGAAGGCGTTCTTCTCACCCAACCAGCGCTTCGGGTAGTCGCCCTTGTAGCGGAAGATCCCCTCGACGCAGCTCACGTGGCCGCGCACGTCGCGCATTGTGCTCCCCAGCACTTCCTCAATCTCGAGCGCTCCCTCGTTCGGGCCCCGGGCGATCTCCATAGGTCGATCGTTGAAGAAGACCTCGAGCCGCTCGGGGCGCGTCGCACCGGGCTTGGGGGCCACGCTGCCCATGGTGTACTCGCCCTGACCGTCCGCCGTCGCCAACAGCCTCTGTAGGTGTGCCCCAACATCCACCGCAAGATCGCCATACTCGGTGATCCCCAAGGCCCGCAAGTCAGCCTGGAAGACCTGTCCGCGGGCCTCGGGAGGCAGGCGGTAGAGAATCGCGGCGTCTTTCACCGGCTGCCAGTCGGTGACGGCTTTGCCGCCGCTCAGCCGGACCTCCGCCTCTGGAGCGCCCCGGTAGACGATAGGCGACGCAGCCGAGCCGGAATCGTCCGCCGTCAGGATGAACGGCTTGCCTCCCTCATACCTTCCCGCCTGGATCTCCACCCGCACGCCACCCTCTGGCAGGCCCGCGGCTCCCTTGGTCCGCCGGATCTCGTCGCGGGCGCGTTCGAGTGTCGCGAACGCACCGTCGGTATTGGCTTGGTTCGGGGTCGGCGTTCTGCCCGACCAGGCGTCGTTGCCGCTTGCCGAGACAAACAGCGTAAGCCCTGGCGTCTTCTCCGGCTGCGCCGCCGCGCAGACGGCAGTGCCTCCCGCCAAGGCGACTGCGCCGCCGAAGGCCGTACCCAGCAGTGCCAGGCCGTTGTTCATTTGGCTTCCTCCGTTGTCCGCGTTCTTTCCGCCCCCGACGGCGCGCCGCGTGAAGCGCAGCAGGCACGCACTACCGGCCCGCGCCCTCGTCCGGCGCTTCCTTGACCACCCGCGCCTCGGCCCAGTTCGCCATGTCGGCGCCGTAGCCATCGCCGGCATCGGTGACGACAAGGCGGAGGGAGCGGACGCCCGTCACGGGCAGGTCAATCGTCTTCACTTCGCGGAGCCCGGGCATGAGGCCACTGTCGTAGAGCAGCTTGCCGTCACCGAAGACCTGGAAGGTCACCGTTCCGTTCGCTTCCGCCGCGCCGAGGGTGACGCGGAAGTGGGCGTAGTCGCCGTCGAGCCGGTAGACGATCTCCGAGGGCGCGTGGGTGCCCAGACCTTTGCGGTAGCCGCGGGCGCCGAGGGTGAGGGGGTGGTTCTCGACGTCCTGGTCGCGGCGCGGGAGCCCGTCGTTGTTGGGCGTCCAGCCGGCGCGGGCGCTCTCCCACGTCAGGTCGCTGAGGTAGACGCCGCCGTCGGCTGCTGCGGTCTGCGTCCTGGGTCGGCGCGGCGGGGGCGGGGGGAGTGTGACCAGTTGGCGCTCGGCGTCTGTGCCGCGGATCGACAGCAGGTCTTCGCGGGGCGTCTGGGCAAGCTGGTCTCGCAGCGCGGACAGGGAGGTGAGTAACGCCTGGTAGTCGGGGTCCTCGGTGGTCGTGAAGACGACCTCCTCGCACCGCTCCCAGCCGCCGGCAGCTCGGGCCAGCGGCGCTTGCAGGGCGCGGCTCAGGCGCGCGTCGCGCCGGTTGAGGCTCAGCCACCACGTGCCGTAGCCGCCCTCGCCGTCTTGTCCGTGGCACCGGCCGCAGCGGCGGCCGTAGACCGCCATGAACGGCTTGCGCGCGTCGTCGGGGAAGAGCCGGCGGTTGGGGTAGGCGCTCTCGTAGCGGTCGTAGTACACGGCGTTGGCGTCGATCCAGATCGCCAGCCGCTGCCAGTCGGCGTCGGTCAACTTCACCCCGTGATGTCCGGCCTCCAGTAGCTTGGTTAGACGCGAGACGGCCGAACCATAGGTGTACGGCGGGCGCGCAGAGACGTCGTCCGGGTTGTCCCAGCGCATGGCGTTGGCCGTGCTGAGGTAGGGCAGCAGCTCCTGGTAGCTGACGGTGAACTGGTCGGTGAGGTCGTCGGTGAGAATAACGCCGTTGGCAGTGCGGTCATACGCGTGGCAGCTCACGCACTTGGCGTTCAGCAGCGGCTGCACGTCGCGCAGGAAGCTGAGCGTCTCCTCCCCCCACGGTGGCGGCGTGGGCCGGCTCGGCGCCTGCCGGAAGGCAGCGGAGGAGGCATTGGGCGGCGCCGTCATTCGCGACTCGTGGCAGCCGATGCAGGTGCGCTTCTCGCTCGGCTTGAGGCAGACGACGCTACGCATCCGCTGGATCTCCCTGTGGTTCTCGTCCAGCGCCTCGAAGTATACGTTGCGGTTCGCCGGCACGACGAAGTTGGCCGAACCGTCCGGGGCGACGGGAACCGTGCCGAGAATCCGTTTGATGGTGTAGATGCTGGTGGCTGCGGTAACGACCACACCGCCGGTGTGGACGCTCTTGCGCGGCACGTCTTCCAGCACCCGCAGGAGCTTCACTGCCCCCGGCGCGACGCCAGGCAGGTCGCGGTACACGTCCATCAGCAGCAGCGTGGCCTCAGCGTCGGTAGCGCCGGTGTCCGTCGGCGCCGGCGGCAGCGGCATTGGCGCCGGGCGCGAAACCAGCGGCACCGGCTCGGCGCAGGAGATCTCCGGATCGCGGTACACCAACGCCAGGTTTCCGTGCCGGTCGCCCACATAGAGCGCCCAGCTCCGCTCCAGCCACGGCTGGACAGTGGGCGTGAATGAGCACAGGTACGTGGCGTCCGTCCCCTCCGTGGGGTCGGCATCCGGCAACGGCATGGGGTCGCTGTACCAGCCGTACTGGCTGTCCAGCGCCTTCTCGCCGGTGACGGGAATGTTGGGCGTCAGCAGCGTAAGCGGCTCGTCGCCATCGACGCCTTTCGTCTCGTCGATCAGCCCGATGGGTCCGTGCGTCTGCCCGTGGTGCGCCGTGAACAGCGCCATCACCTTGTCGCTGTTGGGCACCGGCCGCGGGAACATGACGACGTTGGGCCGGATGGTGGCATTGCCGTAGTACGGCGCCACCTGCGTGCCGTCGGGGTGCATGGTGAACGGGTCGTGCAGCGAGGTGACCGAGCGCTCGTTGTACTCCCACCGGCCGTAGAGGATCCGCCCGTCGGGCAATACCGTCGGGTTGAAGTCGTTGAAGACGTTGAAGCTGAGTTGGCAAACAGCGGAGCCGTCGCCGTCCATCGCAAACAGCGTCGGCGCATGCCGGTCGCCGCCGCACATCACGAAGTGTTCCGACCGGTCGGAGGTGAAGCCGAGCTGCCCATTGGGCAGGTAGAACGGCTCGCAGTCGTTCTTCGGCCCGGAGGTGAGCTGCCGCAGCCCGGCGCCCTCGACGCCGACCTCGTACACGTGGTAGCTTTGCTTCCCGTCCCAGTTGTCGTTGCCATTGCCGAAGGAGAAGAGCAGCTTCCCGGCGTCCCAGTGGAGGCACACGTCACGGTAGACACCCTCGCCGAGCGAGTCCACCACCGGCGTCGCCGTGCCCTCGGGGCGCACCGGCGAGAGCCGGTAGAGCCCGCCGCCCGGGCGGTTGTAGAGGTGGTGTGCGTCCATGAAGGGCTGCTCCGAGAAGAACGGCTTCCGCTTCACGAACAGCAGCGAGTCGAAGTGCAGCCGCCAAAGCAACAACTCGTCGCGCAGCGCGCTCGCCTCCTCGAAGAGCGCCCGCCACGACCCCCCGCGCGACTCGGCGCGGTGCCGCAGCTCGGCCAGTCGCTTCGCGGCTGCGGCGTCCGGCGTGTCGCCCAGGACTTGCGCAACGCTCGTCAGGACCGCCGGCACGTCTTCCACGTGCGTGAACAGCGGCAGCCACCACGCGTCGGACGCCGACCCCGACTGCCCACCGAAGGAGACCGTGAGCAGCAGCAACCCGCCACCGGGGGAATCCAGCCGAACGGGGAGTGACACCGTCTGCTCCGCGCCAGGCGCGAGGTCGGCCGACTTCTCTTGGGCGGTGCCCTCGCCGTCACGCAAGAGAAATCGCAGCCGCAGCGTCAGCGCCAAGGGCGCCGCGCTCACGTTGCGCAGGGCGACAGGCAGTTCGTTCGCGCCCAGCCGGAAGTCGAGCGGCGCCTTCAGTTGCAGCGCGAACGGCGCACGCTGGCACCGGAAGCTGGTGAGCCCATCGAACTTGCGGCTGTACGCGTGGTACCACTGGTCTTTCGCGCCGCCGCCCGGATGCTTGTAGCCGACTACGGCTTCGCCCAGCGCGACCGTCTGTTGCTCCTTCGCGCCGCGGGGCGGCATTCGCACTACCTCCGCCTTGTCACCCGCAAGGCGCATCCGCGTCTCGCCGTCCCCCTCGGGCAGCAGCGTCAGCGGAATCGGGTTGGGCCACGTCGCCCACTGGCCGTTCGTCGGCAGGGGGAAGACGGGCGTCCGCTCCGCTTTGGGAGTCTCGCCTTCCCAGCGCGCCAGGATCGCCTCCCAGTCCCGGATGGCGGGAAGCGTCTCCCGGAAGTACCAGTCGCGTCGGACGACTTCCGGCGCAGACCACGAGCAGCGCGCCGTCACGGCACATAGCGGGACAACCAACCAGCTCAGCACACGGGCGCGTCTCAACACAGATCAAGCCTCCTGCCGCGATTGTAGCACGCTCGCTCGCCGACCTGCCGGGAACAAGGCATTGGGAGACGGCGTAGCGAACACGTCGCGATTGGCCCTGTAGCGCCCCTGCATGGAGAGAACTCAATGCCGCCACGCGTCCGTAACCGCCTGCTGCTGGTCGTGCTCCTCGTGGTTGCTGGGTGCCTGGCGTACATGAAGCACCGGCATATCGGCCCGGTACCCGTCGGCCGTGGCGCCGAGTCTGACGCCCCCAGTGCGCTGAGCCAATGGCCCTGGGCAAACGCCGGGCGCGACGAGCCGCACCGCGGCGTCTCACATTGGAGGACGCGCACCGGCGACGGCACTGCGCTCGACCTGCTGCGGTTCGACTTCTCCGTCAACCCCGAACTCCGGCTTGAACTGTACGACCAAGACGAAGATGACGCGACCCCGTTCGACAACCAGGTCGACTTCTGGTCGCGAGGCGTCGGGCAGGTGACCCGCCACCTGAACCGCAACGGCCGCGGGAGGGTGATCGCGGCGTGGAACGGGCTGTTCTTCTCCAACGAGCCCGGTGAGAGAGACCGACGATGGGCGCGGCACGTCGCGCCCGTCGTCCTGAACGGCAAGGCGCACTACAACGTCGGCAATCACCGGTGGACCTTCGGCGTCCAATACAGAGACGGCAAGCCGGCATTCAAAACGCTGCATCTGCCGGACAAGGGGACGCTCGAACGAGAGTTTGCCTTCGGCGCCGGAGGCGCGCAATGCTTGATCCGGGAAGGCGCTCCGCTCCAGCTCCAGCCCCCTCCGCGGCCGGGCGACAAGCCCCTGCCGCGGCCCGTGCCGTCCACTCCCCGGGAAGCCGGCCACATACCCGACGTCGATCATATTCGCACTTCCCGTACCTCGATGGGGTGGTCCCGCGACCAGCAGCAGTTCTACCTGCTGATCGTGAAGGAGCCGGACAGCGAAGTCGGCAGCGCGCTTGCCCTCAGAGGGCGCATTCCGGTCGTAGGCGGCTGGACCGTCGCGGACCTGCAGCGCTTCTGGCTATCCATGCGCGTTTGGGGCGCCGTCAACATCGACGGTGGCGACGTGACCCAGACGGTCTACCTCCGCGAGGACGGCGGCTACGAGATGGTCCCGCCACGCTGGGCGACGCCCGAGCCGCGGCTGACGTTCTCACCCGAGTTCCGCAAAGCACCGGGGGGCGGGACGTTGATGTACTTCTACGTCCGGGAGGCGCCGGGATAGGGTGTCCCGCGTTATTCCACCACGTCCCCCATCAGCATCAGTGCACCCGCGTACCAGGCGATATCGTCGTACTTCGCCGGGTTCTTGTCGAAGTCCGGCTTGTTGTGGTCGAAGAGGATCTTGCGCTTGTCGGGCTGATCGGGGGAGAGCTCCAGGTTGACGGTGTGCACTTCGTCCGGCAGGTCTGAGGCGATTCCAAGGGTGGCGAGGCGGGGGTAGACGCAGTACGGGTCGAAACGCGGTCGCGTCA
>PEVN01000421.1:12748-19113 GCA_002779825.1 Armatimonadetes bacterium CG06_land_8_20_14_3_00_66_21
GATGGCAGCGTACGTGCCCTTGAAGCGGAACGAGAGCGTCTCGCCAGCCTTGTTCACCTTCCACAAGCTGGGCACCCGGGTGCCGAACCCTTTGGCGAGCCCGTCCTTGTCAGGGTCGAGCTTCTGCCAACCGGCGCTGAGCTTGGCGCGGTCCAGCGGGACCATCTTGGCGTTCTCCCAGTTGCCGGCGTCCAAGGGGGCTATGAGCGCGTGCGGTCCCTGCTTCCCTGCCGGCTTGATCTTCTCCATGGACCGCACGACCGCCTCCAGGTAGAGCTGGTGACCGGTGTCGGGGTGCGGGTGCACGCCGTCACTTGAGAACAGGATCTTGCCCGCCAACGCCGCCTTCTCCTCGTCGGTCTTCGGGTCCGGCGCCTTGAAGACTACCTTGCCTTCCTTCTCCAGCCGGGCGACTTCGACGCCCATGTGGATGGACGGGATACCGTAGTGATTCGCCAGCGCCTCCATCGCGCTGGCCGCCCGGGGGTACTTGCCGCCCTGCAGGTCGCCCAACATGCCCTGGGTCAGCGTGTAGACGTAGCAGACGTCGGTCGTCGGGTCTGCCTGCCAGGTCTGCCGCACGATGCCTTCCATGGACTTGTAGATCCGCTCCGGCGGCGCACCGCCGTCATTCACGGCGAACTCCACGAACAGCAGATCCGGCTTGAACTGCAGCACGTCGTGCTCCAGGCGGAACACCCCGAGGTCCGACCCCGTCCCGCCGATGGCTGCGTTGATCTCGTCGATCTTGGCGTTGGGATACTGCTCGCGGAACCAGTTCAGCGTCTTCGGGCGCCAGCCGGGCTGGGCGGTGATACTCCCGCCCAGGTAGCCTATCCTCACGTCGTTGCCCGCCGCCAACTTCGCGTAGAAGTTAGGCAGTCCGGCTCGAGCCGTGCACTCCACCGCGTCCCGCAACGGGTAAGGCTCCTCAGCCAAGGCGAATACCTCCAACGAAAGCAGGGCAACGACACTTAGCAGCAATCCTGTCCGACTCATCCCTTCACTCCTCTATATGACACTACTTCGCCTTTGCGTCGGCCTTGCCGTCCGCGGGTTCCTTCTCCGGCGCTTTGCCCTCGCCTTTGCCTCCCGCCGCCTCATCCTTGGGCTCCTCGCCAAGGGGCGTCAGGTCGAACTTGGTCACCTTGCGCGGGGCGCAGACTTCCTTCCAGTTCTTGTACTCGGGTCCACCCTCGCGCTTGATCGTGGGCACATACACGGACTTGAGCTGCCCGGTCAGGTCATAGAAGGCCATCTGCAACTGGCCGGCGGCGTCTTTGGAGGTGACCGCCATCATCTTTGTGCCGCCCACGTCTGCGAGTTGCATGGAGAGGATCTCGGTTGTGTCGGCCGGGTGAGGCAGATAGGTGAGACCCTCCTCCCGTGAGTACTGGGCTTGGCCATACTTGATGCCCGCCGCCAACGTGCCGACGAGCAGCCCGACGATCAACAGTGCTTTGCGAAACCGGTTCATGCCGAATGCTCCTTGGTGAGTGGTGAGTGGTGACTGCGGCTGGCCGATGCCGCCGCCGACTCAGGTGGCGGCCAATTGTGCCATCACTTCGTTGGCCGCGGCAACGGTCGCCTCGATGTCGTCGTCAGCGTGAGCGGTCGAGACGAAGCCGCTTTCCCACTTGGAGGGGGCGAAGTAGAAGCCGCGTTCGAGCATGCCGCGGAAGTAGGCAGCGTACACGTCGGCATCGGAGCTGGCGGCGTCCGCGAAGTTGCGCACGGCGCGGTCGGTGAAGAACGGGGACAACATCGAGCCGACGCGGTTCAGCGTGGCGGTGACGCCGTGCCGTTGGGCCGCCTCGGTGAGGCCGGCTTCGAGCTTGGCCGAAAGGCACTCCAGCGTCTCGTAGATTCCGGGCTTCTGTAGTTGCTTCAGCGTGGCGATGCCTGCGGCCATAGCCACCGGGTTGCCGGAGAGGGTGCCGGCTTGGTAGACGGGCCCCAACGGGGCTACCTGCTCCATGATCTCGCGCTTGCCGCCGTAGGCGCCGACGGGGAAGCCGCCACCGATGATCTTGCCGAGCGTCGTCATGTCCGGGGTGATTCCGTACAGCGACTGCGCGCCGCCGTAGGCAACGCGGAACCCGGTGATCACTTCGTCGAAGAGCAGCACGATGCCGCGGTTCGCCGTCTCCTCGCGCAGCATCTCCAGGAAGCCGGGCGGCGGCGGGATGACGCCGCAGTTGCCGCCGACGGGCTCCAGCACCACGCACGCCACCTCGCCACCGACCTGGCCGAGCAGTTCGCGCACGCCGTCGGTATCGTTGAACTGAGCGGTCAGCGTGTCGGCGGCGAACGCCTTCGTCACGCCAGCGCTGTCCGGCACCCCCATGGTCAACGCGCCGGAGCCGGCTTTCACCAGCAAGGCGTCGGAATGGCCGTGATAGCATCCCTCGAACTTGAGGATCTTCTCCCGACCGGTGTAGCCGCGGGCCACGCGAATGGCGCTCATCACCGCCTCAGTGCCGGAGCTGACCATGCGGACGACGTCGATTGACGGCACCGCGGCCACCACCAACTCCGCCATCTCCACCTCGCCTGGTGTGGGCGCGCCAAAGCTGCTGCCCCTGCGGACGGCACCCTCGACGGCGGCCACGACCTCGGGATGGCAATGCCCCAGAATCAGCGGCCCCCATGAAGCGAGGTAGTCGAGGAACCGGTTGCCGTCCACGTCGTACAGGTACGCTCCCTCGCCGCGCTCAATGAACAGCGGGTCGCCGCCAACATAGCGAAATGCGCGGACAGGGCTGTTGACGCCGCCAGGGAGCAACTTCTCAGCTCGGACAAAGAGGTCGCGGGACTTACTGATGTTCATAGTCTGGGCTCCGAGTTCGGACGAGATGGGCCAAGTGAGTTGCTGAGGTCCTATGGGACCGATGGGACCGATGGGTCCCATTGGTCCTATGCTGTTGGGCTGGCGCCAAGCTCCACCCGCATTTCCTCCAGGAACGCCGTCAGGAACGCATGCCGGCGTTCGGCCAGCTTCCGCGCAGACGCCGTGTGGAAGGTATCTTTTAGCTTCAGCAGCTTCGAGTAGAAATGGTCAATCGTGTACCGGTTGTCGTCAGGTTCGCGTCCGGCCGTGCAGAACGGGTCGTCAGGTGAGTACAGCCGTCGCCCGGTAACCGAACTCTTGGCGAAGCACCGGGCGATGCCAATGGCGCCGACGGCGTCGAGGCGGTCGGCGTCTTGGAGGATCTTCCCCTCGATTGCCGCCGGCACTTTTCCGTCGCGGTAGCGGTGGTCTCCAATCGCATCCAGCGCGAGGGCCGCCTGGTGGGCGCTCAGGCACGTCCCTGACAGCAGCGGCGGCGCCAACTCGACGGACCGCCGCGCGTGGTCACCCTCGCCCGGGACGGTGCGGCCCAGGTCGTGCAACAGCCCCGCGGCGCAGACGACGGCTGCGTCAGCCTGCTCCTCGCCGGCAAGCCGCAGCGCCGTCCGGGTCACCCGCTCGACGTGGTCCCAGCAGTGGCCGGCGTCCAGTTCCGGAGCCGTCATCTTTGCGGCGGCGACGAAATACAGCTCACGGAACGCCTCCGGCACCCAGCCCGGAACCGGCCGTTCATCACAACGCGTCATCCCCCTCCTCCCGCCGCTTGCCAGCGCGCCACGTCCTTTGCCCAGTACGTCAGGATCAGGTCGGCGCCGGCGCGCTTGATGGCGGTGAGGATCTCCAGCGCCACGCGCTGCTCGTCGATCCAGCCGTTGGCGGCAGCGGCTTTGACCATGCTGAACTCGCCGGACACGTTGTAGGCGGCCACCGGCAGATCGGTCATTTCCCGGACTTCGCGGACGATGTCGAGGTACGCCAGCGCCGGCTTGACCATGACCATGTCCGCGCCTTCCTCAATGTCCAGCGCGACCTCCCTCAGCGCCTCGCGCCGGTTGGGCGGATCCATCTGGTATGCCTTGCGGTCGCCGAACTGGGGCGCCGAGTCGGCGGCCTCGCGGAACGGCCCGTAGAACGCCGAGGCGTACTTCGCCGAGTACGCCATGACCGCCACGCCCTGGAGGCCGTTCCCGTCGAGCGTCTCCCGAATCGCGGCCACGCGGCCGTCCATCATGTCGGACGGCGCCACGATGTCGGCCCCGGCCTGCGCCTGGGTCAACGCCGTCTTCGCCAGCAGGTCAAGCGTCGGGTCGTTCAGCACTTCACCGTCCTCGGCGACCTCGCCGCAGTGCCCGTGGGAGGTGTACTCGCACAGGCACACATCGGTGACGACAACCAACTCCGGCACGGCCTGCCTGATGGCCCGCACCGCCTGCTGCACGATGCCGTCTTCCGCATAGGCGCCGGTGCCCAACGGGTCCTTCGACTCCGGGATTCCGAACAGCAACACCGCCGGGACACCCAGCGCGGCCACCTCCTCCATCTCGGCAGGCAGCAGATCCACCGACCAGCGGTAGTTGCCCGGCATGGAGCTGATCTCGTCTTTCACCCCCGTTCCGGGGCAGACGAACAACGGGAAGATGAGGTCGTCCACGGAGAGGTGCGTCTCGCGGACCATGCGGCGGAGGGTGTCGCTGCGGCGCAGGCGGCGGGGGCGTTCGGTGGGGAAGGGCATGGCGGGTCACTCAGTCGTTGTGGGAGGGGTAGTTGCTCGGGTTCTCGGTGGACAGACCTTCGGCACGGGCGCACTCGCAGAGGCGCTCGTCGGCGGAGACAAAGGTGAGCGGCGGAAGGCCGGCGCGCACGAAGCCCTCGCTGACCCGGAGAGCAGTCGCAAGCTGGACGGCATCATAGGCGCGCAGGGGGTGCATCTTCAGCAGCACAGTGGCGCGCGTGACCACGGCTCTCGTGGTTTCCCAGACCTTGTACTCCCGTTCGCAGCACTCGGCAAAGCCCGTGATCAAGGCGTCGCGCTCCGCTGCCGTCAGGCTTCCCTCTCGGCAACGTCGACACAGCGCGCTGGTCACCTCGGCGACCACCACGCGAGCTACATGGAGGGAGCGCGCCTGGGCCGTCGCACACCGCCGTCGTACCCAGTCGGAGCCAGTCTCGGAGACGTGGCGCTTGACCAAGGCCGAACTGTCGAGAAACTGATCCACAGTGTGGTGTGGTTATCTGCGATCCTGGATGATCAACTCGGACAGCGGTCCCAGTTCGGTCGCCTTCAGTGCGAGCCGACGCCATTCGGCGGGGCTCAACCGGAGGTTGTCGATCCGTCCCGCGATCTCGATGCGCTCTCCATCCGGCGCCACCTCGCCGGCAGCCTCCATTTCCGCCATCAGCCGTGCTCGTCTCTCCGCCAGGTCCTCCTCTCCCGTCTTCGCTTTCCGGGCGGGCGCGACTGGGCGCGGCTGCCTCTTCGATCTCGCCTTCTGGGTTGTCGTCGGGACAGCCGACGACGCTCCTTGGGAAGCCATGGATGATCCACTCCTCTGCTTGCCACCCCGCACTTCTGCCTATTCTGCCACTTGCTCGTCCCGGCGGCAAGCCAGCGACCCATGCCGCCCCACTCCACGCGCTCGCAGCAGCGCCCGCTGGGAGACCGCGCATTTCCCACGCTGGCAGGACTCCGAACGGTGGAGCGCGAACGTAGAGGCGCCCGGGCCAGGCGGCTGCTTGCCGGGCGAGGGAGGTCGTCGATGCTCTGCCCGTTCTGTCTGGGCAAGACGCGGTTCAGCAAACGAGTGGTGACAGGCACGCGCTGGCCGGTGTTCCTGTGTCCGCTGTGCAACGAGCAGATCCCGGCGCTCTACGCTAACGACTACCGTCGATACCCGCCCGTGGTGGCGAGCGCCCTTGGGTTCCGGCAGCACGGGAAGACGGTCTACCTCGCTTCGCTGTTCCACGCCTTGAAGCGGCTGAAGCTCGCGGACCACTGGACCGAGTTCTTCACCATGGCGCTCAATGAAGACAGCCTCGACACGGCCTACGAGAACGTTGGGTTGCTGGAGCAGGGCGAGCTGCCCGACTCGACCCCCAAGAACTTCCCTCGGCCGACTATGGTGCGCCTCAACGGCGTCCCGCAACACGCCAACTGCACGCTGCTGTGCTACGACACAGCAGGCGAGTGCTTCGAGCGGGCGACAGAACTGGTGTAGTTTGCCGGGTTCGTCCGGCGGGCGCGCACGGTGATGCTGCTGTTCAGTCTGGCTGATTTCCGGACGCCCGACCACGAGATGCACCAGCTCCTCAACAGCTATGTCGTCGGTATGGGCGAGTTAGTACTACAACCGTACTTGGCGCGAATGTGCTCGGCGAGGGTCTCCTGACCCCGCCGCTCCCCGGACCGACAGGTCTCCAGGGCCCTGTGCTCGGCGAGGGTCTCCTGACCCCGCCGCTCCCCGGACCGACAGGTCTCCTCGAATCCCGTGGATTCGCAGCCCTTTGAGACCTTCCG
>PEVN01000210.1 GCA_002779825.1 Armatimonadetes bacterium CG06_land_8_20_14_3_00_66_21
CGTCGCCGAAACAACTACTTCCACCACTCGCCGAGGTCCCGGCTGACGGGGGATTGGGGAAAGAGTCTATCCTAAGCGGGGGCGGGACGCAAGAGCGGTGCGGTGATGTGCCGCTCGCCGTGTCGCGGTCTCCCGACCGCGACACCCCTGCGACCGAAGGTCTCCCGAAGACCCGGAGACCATGCGGTCCGGCGGGCGGCGCGGTGGCCCGCAGCGGGCACCCCAGACCTGCGCCGAGCGAGGCATCACCACTTCGCGGGCAGTCAGGATCTGGCACGCCGGTGCAGGGCGGCCCCCGGGGGTGCTCCTTGGGCAATCGGCCGTCGGTGCACGCACGAGGGGGCACTCCCCGGTGTCTGCCCAGAGAGCAGAAGGCGACCCTGAGGCTCGTGAGGCTCCGCGGAGTAGCCAATCCCGAGGACGCGCTTGGGCGGGAAACGCCGGAGCCGGGTTGTCCCCTCGCTCGGGCCGCAGTAAAATGCGTGGTTCCCCCGGAGTGCATGGAGCAAGATGACTGGTACCGAACTACGCGAGAGCTTCCTGAAGTTCTTCGAATCCAAAGGCCACCTGATTCTCCCCAGCGGCTCGCTGGTTCCGGAGGACCCGACGACGTTGTTGACGTCGGCGGGGATGCAACCCTTCGTTCCCTACTTCATGGGGCAGGAGGAGCCGCCGTGCCGGCGAGTGACGACCTGCCAGAAAGCGTGCCGCGCCGACGATATCGAGGAGGTTGGGCACACTTCGCGGCACTGCACGTTCTTCGAGATGCTGGGCAACTTCTCGTTCGGTGACTACTTCAAGCAGGGTGCCATCGAGTGGGCTTGGGAGTACGTGACGGAGGTGCTGGCGCTCCCGCGGGAGGTGCTGTGGTTCTCGGTGTACCTCGATGACGACGAAGCCCACGACCTGTGGCAGAACCGCATCGGCGTCGCGCCCGACCGGATCTTCCGGTTCGGCAAGAAGGACAACTGGTGGGGGCCGGTGGGCAAGACGGGGCCGTGCGGACCCGATTCGGAGATCTTCCTGGACCGCGGCCCGGAGTACGGCTGCGGTAAACCCGACTGCCGGCCGGGGTGCGACTGTGACCGGTTCGGCGAGCTGTGGAACCTCGTGTTCCAGCAGTTCGACCAGCAGGAAGGCGGCGAACTGATTGCGCTGCCCAGCCCCGGCATCGACACCGGGATGGGATTTGAGCGTGTCGCCGCGGTGCTTCAGGGGAAGCAAACGATCTTCGAGGGCGATGTGTTCTGGCCACTGCTGCAGCGGCTCGAAGCGGTGGCGAAGGAGACCGGCGCTTCGTTCGGCGGCTATGGCAGCGCGCCTGAGACCGACATCGCCATGCGCATCATCGCCGACCACCTCCGCGCGGTCGTCTTCATGATGACCGACGGCATCCGGCCGTCCAACGAAGGCCGCGGCTACGTGCAGCGGCGGTTTCTCCGCCGAGCCGCCCTCCGCGGCCGGTTGCTCGGAATCGAGGAGCCTTTCCTCAGCAAGTTGATCCCCACGGTCATCGACGTGATGGGCGACGCCTACCCCGAACTCGCGACCAACCGCCAGACGACGGAGCAGTACGTGCAGCTCGAAGAGGAGCGGTTCCAGGAGACCCTCGAACAGGGACTGGCGCTGCTGGAAGACGTGCTGGCCGGGTTGCAGAAGAAGGGGGAGACGCGGATTCCGGGTGCCCAGGTCTTCCGGCTGTACGATACGTTCGGGTTCCCCGCGGAACTCACTGCCGAGGTCGCCGCGGAACGCAACTTCTCGGCCGACCTCGACGGGTTCGCCGCGGAGCTCGAAGCCCAGCGCGAACGCGCCCGGGCGGGCAGCTCCTTCGCCCAGGGCTGGCAGACGGGAGACGTGCACGCCCGCGAGAGAAGCGAGTTTGTCGGCTACGAGACCTGCCGTGCCGACGGCACTGTCCTGGCGGTGTACGACTCGGAGTCCGGGTCGGGCGTAGTGTTGGACCGGACGCCGTTCTACGCCGAGTGCGGCGGCCAGGTGGGTGACACCGGAGTGTTCAACCACGCCGGCGGCGAAGTGGCTGTCCTGAGCACGACGAAGTCGCACGAGGCCATTGTCCACTGGGTGGAGAACGCGGCCGGCCTGACTCTGGGCACAGCCGTGCAGGCGTGCGTAGACGAATCCCGCCGCAACGCCATCCGGCGGGCCCACTCGGCCACCCACTTGCTCCAAGCGGCTCTGCGGACGGTGGTGGGAGAGCACGTGGCTCAGGCCGGTTCGGCGGTGGACGCCGACCGATTTCGCTTCGATTTCTCGCACTTCAAGGCAACTGCGCAGGAGGAACTGGCCGCTGTCGAGCAGTGCGTCAATGAACAGATCGCCGCCCAGCTTCCGGTGACGGCGCGCGAGACGACTCTGAGCGAAGCCAAGGCCGCGGGCGCCATGGCGCTCTTCGGCGAGAAGTACGGACAGACGGTCCGGCTGGTGGAGATGGGTACCATCAGCAAGGAGCTGTGCGGCGGCACCCATGTGGCGCAGACGGGCGACATTGGCGTCTGCAAGCTGCTTCGCGAGAGCAGCGTCGGCTCCAACCTGCGCCGAATCGAGGCGTTGACCGGCCCGGCGGCCATCGCGCACCTGAACGAACGCGAAGCGATCCTCAAGCAGGTCGCCGGAGCACTGGGCACCCAGCCGGAACGCGTTCCACAGGTCATTGACAAGCTGCAAGCGGACCTCAAGTCGGCTCAGCAGGAGGTCCAGGCGTTGGTGAAGCGGAGCGCGCAAGACCAGGGACAAGCCCTGGCGGCCGACGCAGTGGAAGTCGGCGGGATCCAGGTCCTCGTGACCCGCATGGACGAGGTCCGTGCGGAATCGCTGCGTGCCGCTACCGAGCAGTTGGCAGGGTCGGCAGACCCCAGCGTCGCAGTGATCGGCGGGGTGACGGGCGGCAAGGTGTTGTTCGCCGCCAAGGCCAGCAAGGGGGCCCTGGCGAAGGGCGCGCACATGGGGAACCTGCTCCGCCAAGTGGCGGCAATCGCTGGCGGCGGTGGCGGCGGGCGCCCGGACTTCGCACAGGCCGGCGGCAAGGACGCCTCGAAGGTGGCGGAGGCGTTGGGGCAGGTGGCCTCTCTGGTCCAAGGACAGATAGAGTGAGCCAAACTGTGCGGAGGGAACTCAGTCGGGCGCGACTCGGGCGACCTCTGTGCCTGACACGACAGGCGGCCCTGCCGATTGTGGTGCTGCTTTCGCTTCTCGGTCCCAGTGCGGGCGCCGAGGCTGCGCGCGCGCCAGCGGCATATCGGGCGAAAGTCGTTGTGTTTCTGGCAGAAGGGCTCACGCTCCCCGACCTCCTGCCCGGCCCGAGCCGCGGTCGGAACAGCGTGCGGCTGCCCTTCCCCCAAAGCCTGGCGCTGGAGTTGCCCGGGGTCGGTGCGCTGGCCGTCAAAGGGCAGGGAGCGGTCGGCTTGATGAGCCCCACGGTGGTCGGCCGGGTGACACCGCAGAGCGCCTGCCTTACCTTGGGCGCAGGCCGGCGGGCCAGCGCGACGCCTGCCCTGTCGCAGGCATTCGACGCGCAACGGAAGGTGCACGGTACTGAGGCGGGCGAGCAGTTCCGGCGGCTGACCGGGAGGCGGGTGCCAGCCGGCTCTGTCGTGAACCTCGGCGCTGCCGGAGCGCGCCAGACGAGCGCCAGCGGCCACACGCTGGCGCAGGTCGGGGCCCTTGGCGATTGGCTGGCAGCTCATGGGTGCCATGCGGGCACATACGGGAACTCGGATGTTGGCGGCAAGCCTCGGCGGCACGCCACCGCACTGCTGATGAGTCGATTGGGACTCGTCCCGAATGGCACGGTAGAGCGCTCCCTGGCGCGCGTTGGCCCAGAGACGGAACAGGCTGTCGCCGCAGAATTCGTGCGCCTGCTGAACACCTGCGAAGTCGTGGCTGTCGACCTCGGTGGTCCCGGCGTGCGCTCGGCGAAGTCGGTCTCCGTCGAGAGGCAGGCGTTGGGTCGGCGCCTGGCAGTGCTGCGCATGGATGCGGCGCTGACGCAGTTGCTCGGCCGGATCAACCCGTGGAAGACTGCGGTTCTCCTCGTCTCGACAGTGCCCGCCGACCTCGAGCCAACGAAGCTGAGACTGACGCCGTGGATCTTGGTGCGCCCCCGGCGCGAAGCCGGTCTGCTCACCTCCGGCTCGACCCGCCGCCCGGGGCTCCTGTCCAACGAAGACCTGGCACCCACGATCATCGCCCTCCTCGGCGGGAAGGTCCCCGCCATGATGGCGGGCCATCCTGCCAGGCTGCTCGCGACCCCTAGCCAGTCGGCGTGGCGCGCCCTCACTCGTCTCGACGCGCAGAACGCGAAGCAGATGGGCGGCTACGCAGCCGTCATTCCCGCCGGCGTGGCGCTTGGGCTGGGCGCCGTCCTGCTCGCGGCTGTCGTGCTGCTCTTCCGCCGCCGCGTTGCCGAGCGCCTCGTCGGCCGTGCCCGCGTGCTGCTGCTGGCCTCGATCTCGTTTCCGCTCGCCGTGCTGTTGCTCTCGCCCGTAGCGCCCGACAACCGGCTGCTACTGGCGGCGGGGCTGGTGGGTGGCTCCCTCCTGATCGGCGCGTTCAGTTACGTCGCCGGGGGGCGGCACCTGGGGTCGCTGTGTGTGGCGGCGGCGTTGGTCGCCTGGGCCCTGTTGACAGATGCCGCCAACTCGGGCGCGCTGATGTGCAACTCGCTGCTGGGTCAGTGGGCGATCTACGGCCGCTTCTACGGGATCGGCAATGCGGAGGTGGGCGTGGTGCTGGCCGGCGTCCTACTGCTCGTCGGGGGCGGTTTGTCGCTGGGCCTGGGCTGGGAGCGGAACAAGGCGCTGCAGGCGCTGGCCGCTGGGTGTTTCGCGACGACCGTGCTGGTTGTCGGGCTGCCTGCCTATGGCGCCAACTTCGGCGGGGCACTGACGTGCGCGGCGACGCTGACGTTTGCCTCGCTCACCGTGGCCCGCCCGAAGCTCTCTTTCTGGCGCCGACTGGCCTTTGCGGGAGCGGCGCTGGTCGGCGTGGCGCTGTTGGTGATTGCCACCGACGTCTGGCGGAGCCCTGGAGACAGGACGCATCTTGCTGGGGTGTGGTCCACCCTCCAGCACTCCGGCGTCGGCTCGCTCTGGTCCACCTGGATCCGGAAGGCGCACCATAACCTCTGGCTCATGAGCCTGACTCCGCTGTCGTATGTCCTGCTCACTGGATTCGCGCTGTTCGGGTACTTCGTGTACAGACCCGTTGGCCTCTTGGCAGAGGTCTGGGAACGGTTCCCGGCACTCCGAGCAGCGTTCCAGTCCGTCCCGCTGGCGGGGGCGGCCGCGTTTGTTCTCAACGATAGCGGGCTCATCTCGGTCGCTATGCTCTCTCTCCTGTGCGGGGCTGCATTCGCGTATGTCCTGCTCGAAGCGCAGGAGCCGCCCCCGGTGGCACTGGGCCCTGCAGGTTGAGGGGACCCTCCATTCGCTGCGCGCGCTCTGGCCGCTGCACTCCGCATTCCCGGAGGATCTGTTGGCTCGATTGTTAGGACTCGACGTGGGCGACCGCCGCATTGGCCTCGCCTTGACCGATCCGCTGGAGATCGCCGCCTCGCCCCACGGTACGCTCGAGCGCACCAACCAGGCTGCCGACATCGCTCAGCTCGCCAAGTTGGTCGCCGACCGGGAAGTGCGGGCGGTTGTGGTAGGCTTGCCCCTGCGGACCGACGGCAAGCCGAGCGAGCAGGCGGAGCGGGTGCGGACCTTTGCGGCGAAGCTCCAGGAGGCGCTCTCGGTGCCGGTAATCGAGGCGGATGAGCGGCTGACGACTCAGCAGGCGCGGCGCGCTCTGCTCTCGGGCGACGTGTCTCGACAGGGCCGAAAGACCCGCGTCGACAAAGTGGCGGCAGCCTTCATCCTGCAGCACTACTTGGACTCAAACGCGACATGAGACGTGTCCTCCTCATCGGTGGTGTCGGCATGGTGGTTGTGGCGGCGGCGCTGCTGGTCGCGCAGCGCAAGGTGAAGTCTGCGCTCGCCCCGCCGGTGCCCGGCGACCGCACGCCGCACTATGTCCTCATCCCGCCCAAGTCCAGCGTCGCCAGCATCGCTCGGCAGTTGCGCCGCGAGAACCTCATTCGGGAGGAGCGAGCGTTCCAACTGGCTGCTCGCCAGCTGGAGCTGGATCACCGGCTGCAGGCCGGCGGCTACCGGTTCACCCGCGCCGACGGGGCGGTGCCGATCCTCCGAGAGCTCGCCGCGGGCAAGGTGTACGTCCGCAAGTTGACTCTCCCAGAAGGGCTTACTATTCCCGAGGTCGCCGAGCGCCTTGAGCAGGGCGGGTTCGGCCGCGCCGCGACGTTCCGAGCGCTGGCGACGGGAACTCACCCCTTGGCAACTCGACCCGCGTGGGCGCCCGCCGGCAGTCTGGAAGGGCACCTCTTCCCGGAAACGTATCAGGTGCCCCTGGGAGTGTCGGAGGGCGAGCTGCTCGGGATGTTCCTGAAACGCTTCGAAGAGGTGGTCCTGGCTGGGGACGCCAAGCGGCTCAAAGCGCAGCGACTGACGCTCCACGAAGTGGTCACGCTGGCCTCCATTGTTGAGCGGGAGGCCAAGCTGCCCAGGGAGCAGCCGCTGATGGCGAGGGTGTTCCTGAACCGCCTGCAGTTGGGGATGAAGCTTGAATCTTGCGCGACTGTGCAGTACGCTTTGCCTCACCGGAAGGCCCGACTGCTCTACCGCGACCTCAAAGTACAATCGCCGTACAACACCTATCTGCACGCCGGCCTGCCGCCCGGGCCCATCGCCAGTCCCGGCGGCTCGGCACTGGCAGCAGTCCTCGTGCCGGCCCAGACCCCAGCCCTGTATTTCGTGGCGCGTCCTGACCACAGCCACGTCTTCAGCCAGACGCTCGCAGCGCACGAGGCTGCGAAGGGCGCCCTCCGGCGGGCGGCAAAACAGACCCCTCCGCAGTCCTGAACTATGGCAGCCGACAGCAGCTTCGCGATTCTCCAGTTTGTGGCTCGATACGTGCGTCCTCGAGCGCGCGTCGACTCGCTCGCTCAGCTCAGTCCGGAGCTGCTGAGCCAGCGAGGCATCCGCGGGCTGATCCTGGACCTGGACAACACCCTGGTTCCGTGGAACACCACCCGGCTGACTCCGGAGACCCGGGCCTGGTTGGAGACGGTCCGGGAGCACGGAGTGCAGCTCTGCATTATCTCGAACTCCGCAGGCGACAGCCGCGTGCAGTTTGTCGGTGAGTCGCTGGGCATCCCGTACGTCTCGAAGGCTGTCAAGCCCAGCCAACGCGCTTTCCGCTTGGCCCTGGCCGAGATGAACCTCAGCGCCGAGCAGGTGGCGGTGGCAGGCGACCAGTTGTTCACGGACGTACTGGGCGGCAACCGACTCGGGCTATTCACCGTCCTCGTCACCCCGATCACGCGGAAGGACTTCATCGCCACCAAGGTGATGCGGTTCCTGGAACGCCTCATCGGCGCAGTCCTACGTCGCGTCCCGGTGGAGACAGAGTCGTTGACCTGAACGGCCGGCAGGGAGGCCCGTCGCGGCGCATTGCCTGCACCACGCCATGTGCTATAATTACCAGCCAACATCCGGCAGGTCTGCGAATGCAACCATCCTCTCCCTGCACTGAGATTCCACCCGCAGACCGCTCGGCGCATTCGTCGGTATGCCCAAGTTGCTCCGCCGTCCCCGAAGTCGGGCGACGTGTCGGACGTTCCCTGCCCCGGATGAAGGAGGAAGGGTCAGTATGAGTATCGCCAAAAAGCCCATCGGTGAGATCTTCCTGGAGAAGGGGATGGTGACGGAGGAGCAGCTCAAGGAGGCTGAAGAAGTCCAGAAGCAGACCACGCAGCCATTGGGCCAAGTGCTGGTGGACTTGGGCTTCATCGAGGAGCGCATGTTCCTGGACGTCTATAGCAAGCAACTGGGCGTGCCTGCGGTAGACCTCAGCTCCGTCAAGGTCGAAGACAAGGTCCTGGCGCTGGTGCCCGGAGACCTGATGCAGAAGCACCAAGTGCTGCCCCTTCGGCTCGACGGCAAGCGACTCATTGTCGCGATGGCGGACCCGAAGAACGTGTTCGCCATCGACGACCTCCGGATGGCGACCGGCTACGATGTTCGCCCGGTTCTGGCGGCACCGGCGCAGATCACTTCGCGCATTCCTGTCACTCCGGGCGGCGGCGGAGGCGCGAAGGGCGGCATGAACCCGATGCTGGCCGGGAAGGGAGGCGGCGGCGACTCCCAGAGCCTTGACTCAAGTATCGGCAACGCCCTCAAGGCGATGGGTGGAGGCGATGTTGACATCGCCGGCGACGAAGCGGAAGGCACCGCCCTCGGGCTGCGAGACAGCGGCGACATCGACGACGTGAAAGAGCTGGTGGACGAGGCGCCCATCATCAAGATCGTCAACGCCATCTTCCAGCAGGCGATTCTCGACGGCGCCAGCGACATCCACATCGAGCCCCAACGCCGCAACACCCGGGTCCGGTACCGCGTTGACGGCGTGCTCCACGAGGTCATGAAGGTGCCTCAGTACGTGCAGGCGCCGCTGCTCTCCCGCGTGAAGATCATGTCGGAGATGAACATCGCCGAGCGCCGTATCCCGCAGGACGGTCGTATCCACATCCGCCTGAAGAAGAAAGACTACGACATGCGGGTGTCCACCATCCCGACCACCAACGGCGAGAAGGCCGTCATGCGCATCCTGGACAAGAGCAGCGTGCTCATCGGGCTGGACAAGCTGGGGCTGTATCCGGAGGACCAGAAAGGGCTCGAAGTCCTGTGCGCGCAGCCGAACGGCATGGTGCTCTCCACCGGTCCCACCGGGAGCGGGAAGACGACCACGCAGTACTCCGTGCTCAACATCATCAACTCGGTGGAGAAGAACATCATCACCATCGAGGACCCGGTCGAGTACCAGCTTCCGGGCCTGAGCCAGGTCGCGGTGAACCGCAAGGCGGGGCTCACCTTCGGCAACGCCCTCCGCTCCTTCGTCCGCCAGGACCCGGACATCATCATGGTCGGCGAGATCCGCGACTTGGAGACCGCCGAGATTGCCATCCAGGCTTCTCTGACCGGTCACTTGGTGCTGAGCACGCTGCACACCAACGACGCCGCTTCGGCTGTGACCCGGTTGGTCGACATGGGCGTGGAGCCCTTCCTGATCTCCGCCTCGGTGATCGGCGTTATGGCGCAGCGGCTCGCGCGAAAGGTGTGCGAGAACTGCAAGGAACCTCACCAGGAGACGCCGGAAGCGCTCTCGATCCTCGGGTACGACCCGAAGAAGAGCGGAGAAGGCACACTGTTCAAGGGCAAGGGCTGCGATAACTGTCGCTACACCGGCTACAGGGGACGCCTCGGCCTCTACGAGCTGCTGCAGATCAATGCGGAGATCGCCGACCTCGTCGTGCGCCGTGCCCCGGTGTCCGAGATCAAGCAAGCCGCCATCGCCAACGGCATGAAGACCTTGCAGGAAGACGGGCTGGCGAAGATCCTCGATGGGCTCACGACCCTCGAGGAGATCATGCGCGTCGTTCTCACCGCTGGCCACTGAGCAGCCGCCGCTGCACAGCCACCGAGTTGTGCCCGCCGAGGGCGAGCCCGCGGGCTCTCTGTATTTGGACGCAAGCGAAACCTGCGAACCGCACAAGCGTTACCCGCCCCAGGAGGACACGGATGCAGCAGTCTGCTACCCAGCCCCAGCCGCAGCAGTTCGGGAGACCGCAGCCTCAAGCGCAAGCGGCCCAGCCCAAGAAGCCGCAGGTACTCTCCCTGGAAGACATCCACCTCGACGAAATCCTGCAGATCGTCGTGGAGAAGAACGCCTCGGACCTCCACATGGCTGTGGGCGTGCCGCCGACCCTGCGCCTGGACGGCGCACTCATGGCGACCAACTACGAGCGTTTGAGTCCCCAGATCTCTCAGCGGCTGATCTACGACATCCTGACCGACGAACAGATCCAGCGCTTTGAGAACAACATGGAGTTGGACTTCTCCTACTCCCTGCAGAACCTCGCTCGGTTCCGCGTCAACGCCTACAAAGACCGCGGGACAGTCGCCTCGGCCTTCCGGCTGATTCCGCAGCGGATCCCGACGCTCAGCGACTTGGGGCTGCCCAAAGTGGTCGTCGAGCTATCTACGCGCCCCCGCGGGCTCGTGCTGGTCACCGGCCCGACGGGCTCCGGGAAGTCCACCACCCTGGCTTCGATGATCCACATGATGAACTGCGAGCGCAGCTTGCACATCATCACGGTGGAAGACCCCATCGAGTACCTGCACTCGCACCGCAAGAGCATCATCAACCAGCGGGAACTGGGCCAGGACACGCTGTCTTTCCCCAACGCCCTCAGGTCCTGCCTGCGAGAAGACCCGGACGTCATCCTCTGCGGCGAAATGCGAGACCTGGACACCATCGCCATCGCCATCACCATGGCGGAGACCGGTCACTTGGTGCTCGCCACGTTGCACACCAACACTGCTGCGGAAAGTATCGACCGCATGATCGACGTGTTCCCCTCCAGCCAGCAGGAGCAGATCCGCGTGCAGCTCTCCAACAACCTGGTGGCGGTGCTGTCGCAGCAGTTGCTGCCGCGCGCCGGGAGCCCCGGCCGCGTAGCTGCCATCGAGGTCATGATCGCCTCGCCCGCCATCCGGAACCTGGTCCGGGAAGCCAAGGCGCATCAGATCAACTCCATCATCCAGACCAGCGGCGAGATGGGTATGCAGACGATGGACCAGGCGCTGGCAGAGCTGTACAAGAAGGGGCTCATCACGTACGACGAAGCCATGATCCGCGCCGTGCAGCAGGAAGAGCTGAAGAAGCTGATGTCCAGTCCCGGCGTCGGCTGACCGTCAAGGACGCAGGCTCCCCGGCCGAGACGGGCGGCGAGGCCGCCCTCGGCAAGCAAAACCGACCGCCAACCATGCCCGCCCGTGGCGGGCCAAGGAGTGAGGTGCTATGCCGACCTTCACCTACGTCGCCAAAGACCAGACCGGCAAGATCGTCAAATCCTCCAGCGAAGCCGAGAACGAGAAGATTCTCGTCAAGCGGCTCCGTGAGCAGGGCTATTGGGTGACCGGTGTCAAGCGCGCCCGGGGTGCCGCCGCCGCCAAAGAGGGGGCGCCGGCGAAGAAGCCGCTGATCTCCTTCGGTCGGGTCAAGCTGGGCGACCTGACCATCTTCTGCCGGCAGTTCGCCACCATGATCAACGCTGGCGTGTCGCTGGTTCGCTGCTTGGCCGTGCTGGAGAACCAGAGCACCAATGTCAAGCTGAAAGAGATCATCCGCGAGATCCAGACGCAGGTCGAGGGCGGCGCGACGCTGTCCAAATCGCTGATGAAGTTCCCGAAGGTCTTCAGCAACCTGTTCATGGGTCTGATCCGCGCCGGCGAGGTCGGCGGTGTGCTGGACGAGACCCTGGAGCGGCTCGCCGGCTTCCTTGAGGCCGACATGAACCTGCGGCGGAAGATCAAGTCCGCCATGACCTACCCGGTTCTGGTTCTGTTCGTCGCTACCGGCATTGTGCTGTTCCTGATGACGTTCATCCTGCCGAAGTTCATGCAACTGTTCGAGGAACTGGGCATCGGCGAAGACAAGATGCCCGCCATGACGATCATGCTCAAGCACATGAGCGACTTCCTCCTCAAGCGGTGGTACCTGGTGTTGGCCGGTGTGATCGCCTTCTCGCTGGCGTTCAAAGCCTACACAAACACGAAGATGGGCAAGCGACAATGGGACTGGGTGAAGCTGCGCGTCCCGGTGTTCGGGAAGCTGAACCACAAGATCAGCGTCGCCCGCTTTGCCCGGACGCTGTCCACCCTGCTCACCAGCGGCGTGCCGATTCTCCAGGCCATGGAAACGGTCGCCGGCGCCGTCGGCAATGAGATCCTGCAGGAAGCCATCCTGAACGCCCGCACCGCCATCCGGGAGGGCGAGCGCATCGGCGACCCGTTGGAGAAGAGCGGGCTGTTCCCGCCCATGGTGGTCCAGATGATCTCCATTGGTGAGGAGACCGGCGCCCTGGACCAGATGCTCAGCAAGATCGCCGACTTCTACGAGCAGGAAGTCGAGGCGACCCTGGAGAGCCTCGCGGCGGCGCTCGAGCCTATCATGATCGTCATCCTGGGCTTCATCGTCGGCTTCATCGTCATCGCCATGTTCCTGCCGCTCATCGCCGTGATCAACCAGCTCAGCGGTGAGTCGTAGCCGATTTTGGATTCTCGATTTGCGATTTTGGATTGAGGGCGCTCTACACCCATCAGCAGGCGAAGTGCGGGCCAATCGCAAATCCAAAATCGCAAACCCAAAATCGCAAATCCCCATGCTCTCCCCCAGCCTCGTCGTGCCCGCCTTCGCTTCCTGGGCTTTCTTGGTGGGGGCGTCCGTCGGCAGTTTCCTCAATGTGTGCATCTACCGGCTCCCCCGGAACGAGTCGGTGGTGTTCCCCGCGTCTCACTGCCCCTGGTGCAATACCCGCCTGCGCCTCACCGACTTGGTTCCACTGGTCAGCCAGTTGGTGTTGCGGAGCCGGTGCCGCTACTGCGGTCAGTGGTTTAGCTGGCGGTATTTCGGGGTGGAGTTGCTGACGGGGCTGTGCTTCGCCGGGTTGGCGTGGCGGTACGGGTTCACGTGGCAACTGCTCCCCTATGCGGTGCTCACGGCGGCGCTCCTCGCGGCCGTGTTCACCGACCTCGACTGCTGGCTGATCCCGGACGAGCTGACTCTGGTTGCTGCGCTTGCGGGCGTCGGCTACGATCTCGCCCTCCTGGTGCGGCACCAGACGCAGATGCTGCGCGTCCCGGTGCCGTGGCCGGGGCACGAGTTCCAGGCAGCCGTGCCCCAGTCGGTTGCCGGGATGCTGTTCGCCGGGGGGGTGGTTCTTCTTGTGGGCTGGATCGGCACCCGTCTGTTCCGGAAGGAGAGCATGGGGGGCGGGGATGTCAAGCTGGCGGCGGCCGTCGGCGCTCACCTGGGGTTGACCGCCCACCTGCTCAGTTTCTTCCTGGTCGCGGTGACCGCCGGTTCGGCAGTCGGTATAATACTGCTGATCGCGAGGCGGAAGCACGGGAAGGACTATCTGCCGTTCGGCCCCATGTTGGCTGGGGGAGCCCTCGCCGTTCTCTTCTTCGGTCAGTGGCTTACTCCGGCGCTTGTGAGGATCTACGACCCCTCGGTGTTGTGGTGGCTCCTTGCGGGCCATTCCTGACATTCCGCCTAAGTGGCTCTGACTCGGCCTGCGCCAGCCCCCAGACCCCGAGGGTGCTGGCGCCCTCTGGACCCCGATTTCGGGTACAATCCGCCCCCCCCGGAGGTGGTTGCAGTGACAAGACAACGTGGTAGTGAATCGGCCTTCACCCTCACGGAGATGCTGGTTGTGATCGGCATCATCGCCGTGCTGGCCGCCATCATCGTTCCCGTCTACAACGGCGTCGCGGAGAAGGCCGACAAGGTGAAGTGCGCGGCGCACCTGCAGCAGGTCGGCATCGCCCAGACCATGTACCGCAACGACAAGAAGCGCCACGCCGCGTCGCTCTTCGAGGTTGCTGCCGGCGGATACCTGACCAACAAGGATGAAGCGGGTTGCCCTGCCGACCAGGAGAACCCAAGCGTGTTGCCCCCCAGGGTGACCCCCAGGGTGCTCAACGGCAAGAACGTGCTCACCCAGAGCAGCTATGAATGGGTCCATTACATGGGCGACGACCGGACTACCTGGAACTACTGGGGCTACGGCGCCGACGGCATGGAGATCGACCTGGTCACCGCACAGGCCGCCTCGCCGGTCACCTGGACCAGCAACGAGAAGCGGCTCTCGAACCGCAACTGCCCCGGCACGACGGTTGTCGCCCACTGCGTCTACCACCGCGCCTCCACGCTCTCCGACCCGACCGGCGACGACCTGGACATCGTTCTGCTCAAGGACGGCAGCGTCAAGTCAGACGTCAAAG
>PEVN01000377.1 GCA_002779825.1 Armatimonadetes bacterium CG06_land_8_20_14_3_00_66_21
TGCTACTGGACGCCCGAACTTGTTCGGGGGCTGAGTGCGGGCAGTCCCTTAACAAGTTGGGGCGTCCGGAGCGCGTTCTTGAAGGAACCCAAACCCATGACCGCACGCGAACGCTTCCTCGCAACGATGCGCTACGAACCGGTGGACCGCGTGCCCTTCCGCGGCTGGGGCGCTTGGCCGGAGACGCTGGAGCGGTGGCAGCGCGAGGGCTACGACCCGGCGAACCCTCCGCAGTTCGACACGGACCGGTGGGACTGGCACGGCGGGTGGTTTTTCCCCAAGCCGCCCTTCGAGCACAAGGTGGTCGAGGAAGACGACCGGACGATTCTGTACGTCAACCATGAGGGCATCCTCATGCGGGAGCGGAAGGATCACAGCTACTCCTCGATGCCGCAGTTTGTGCGCTTTCCGGTGGAGACGCGGGAGGACTTCCGCGTGTTCTGGAAGGAGCGCATGCAGCCCGACTTGTCGGTGCGGATCGGCGCCGATTGGCAGGCGCGGCTTGCGGCCTACCGCCAGCGGGACTTCCCACTGATCGTCATCGCCGACCGCTGGGGCGGGTTCTTCGGCCCGCTGCGCAACCTCACCGGCGTCGAGACCCTCTGCATGCTTTTCTACGACGACCCCGCGTTCCTCGAGGAGATGATGGACGCCGACGCGGACTTCATGATCCAGGTGATGGACCAGGTGCTGGACCACACCGACATCGATGTCTTCGGGTTCTGGGAAGACATGGCGTTCAAGACGGCACCGCTCCTCGGCCCCGACCTGGCGCGCAAGTACCTGCTGCCGCGGTACCGGCGAGTGGTGGACTTCCTGCGGTCACGCGGCGTCGAGTTCATCGCGCTGGATAGCGACGGCAACATCTGGGATTTGCTGCCCGTGTGGCTCGATGCCGGCATCAACATCCTCTACCCGTTCGAAGTGCAGGCGGGCATGGAGGTGCTCGAAGTCCGGAAGCAGTTTGGCCGCGACCTGCTCATGTGGGGCGGGCTCGACAAGCGCGCGCTCGCAAAGGGACCGGGAGCCATCGACGCCGAGCTGGCTCGGCTGGCGCCGCTTGTCCGACAGGGCGGCTTCATCCCCCATACCGATCACAGTCTGCCACCGGACATCTCGTTCGCCAACTTCCTCTACTTCATGGAGAAGCTGCCGGCGATTCTGTGAGGCGCAGACGCGGGGTCTACTGCCTTCAGGTACGAACGCCGCCCCAATCCGAGCCGCGCGCGTCAGCAAGCGGACCTCGCCGGGCCACGCTTGCTGACGTGCGCGGCTCGGATCTGAGGAAGGCGTGACCTTGCCCAATTGGGAGACACCCATGAGCATCCACAACCACCTGCAGAGCGTACGACGGCCGGCCCGCAGGAAACGCCTCCCGCTCGCGTTCGCGGCGGTGTTGGGAAGTATCGCCGCTTCGGTTTGCTGCAGCCAGGCACAGCCGGTGACGGCGGAGCAGATCCTCGCGGCCACCGGAGTCAGAGGCGGTTTCGTCGTCCACCTCGGCTGCGGCGACGGGAAGCTGACGGCAGCATTGCACGCCAGCGAGGGCTACACGGTCCAAGGGCTGGAGCCCGATCCGGCGAAGGTCAATGCGGCTCGCGACTTCATTCGGCGGACCGGGCTCTATGGGCCGGTGTCGGTGGAGCAATTTGCGGGCGCGGCGCTGCCGTACGCCGACAACCTGATCAACCTCGTCGTGGCAGAGCACCGCGGCGCGGTCTCGCGCGAGGAAATCCTGCGGGTGCTGGTGCCCAACGGCGTCGCCTACTTGAGCGAAGGCGGCGAGTGGCAGAAGCTCGTGAAGCCTCGCCCGGCCAACATCGACGACTGGTCGCACTTCCTGCACGATGCCGGCAACAACGCCGTCGCCGAAGACACCGTTGTCGGGCCGCCGCGCGCACTCCAGTGGATTGCCCCGCCCCTCTGGCTGCGAAGCCACGAGACCCCTTCAGGCATCGAGGGACTGGTCACCTCCGGCGGGCGGCTGTTCTACTACTTCGACGAAGGCGTGATCGGCATTACCGATCAGCGGCTGCCCGAACGCTGGTCGTTGATCTGTCGGGACGCCTTCAACGGCAAGTTGCTGTGGAAGCGACCCGTCGCCAAGTGGGGCTGGAGCGAGTGGGCCGCCGACAGGTTCGGAGGCATTGACTGGACCGACATCACCGGCGGCCGCACCGTGGTTCCAGACGAGAACCAGCGACGATTGGTCGCGATTGGCGACCGGCTGTATGCGACGCTCAGCTATGCCGCGCCGCTGTCCATTCTTGACGCTGCCACCGGCGAGGTGCGGACTACCGTCGAAGCGACTGCTCCCGTCAGGGAGATCGTCTCGGTGGACGGGGTCGTCGTCGTCTTCGCGGGCGGCGGGATGCCGGGCTCGGCCAAGCGCAGGGGCGAGGGAGAGGCAGAACCAGCGTCGCTCATTGCCGTGAACGGCGACTCGGGGGAGGTGCTGTGGAAGACAACGACGGCGCCGATCAAGAGTCTGTTCCTGGCCGTGGCCGGGGGGCGCGTCGTCTACCAGACCGGCCCGAATCTGGTCGGGCTGGACCTGAAGACCGGTCAGCAGCTCTGGCGGGTCGCCCCCAACATCCGGAACGGGAGAACGCTTGTCGTCCACGACGGCGTCGCCGTGATTCTCGGAGGGAAGGGGCTGGAGGCGCGCGACGCGCGCACCGGCGAGCAGCTTTGGCAGAAGGACGTTCTTCTCGCCAGTGGGTTGGGCTCGGAGGATCTCTTCATCGCCGAGGGCCTCGTGTGGCCGGCGATCCTCTCCGTCGACGAGAAGCAGCAACCCAAAGGCAAGAGCCCGGACGCCCTGGCTGTCGGTTACGACCTGCGGACGGGCGAAGAGCGGAAGCGCCTCTTCGTGCCCAACCTCCGCAGCCCGGAACACCACCATCGGTGCTACCGCAACAAGGCCACCGACCGTTTCCTGATCAGTGCCATGGAGGGGGCGGAGTTCCTCGATCTGAAGGGCGACGGACACGACCAGAACAACTGGCTGCGCGGCGCATGCAAGTTCGGTGTCATGCCAGCCAACGGCATGCTGTACGTGCCCACCGACCAGTGTTTCTGCGAGCCCGGCGCCAAGCTGCTGGGCTTCGCCGCCGTGGGAAGCCAACCCGTCTCGCCGGCAACCTTCACGCCGAACAGCAAGCGCCTTCAGAAGGGTCCAGCGTACGCCGACAGCCGAAACCCCAAGCCTGGAACCCCAGACCTCAAACCCGCCGACTGGCCGACATTTCGGCACGACGCTGCCCGCCACGGCACTACGCCGGCCTCTGTTGCGCCACAGGTGAAGCCCCGGTGGCGCACGAAGCTCGGCGGCGGCTTGACGCAGCCCGTTGCCGTGGGTGACCGCGTCTACGTTGCCTCCCGCGACGCCCACACTGTCCACGCGCTCGACATGAAGAGCGGTGGGCCGATCTGGACATTCGTCGCCGGGGGCCGGATTGACTCGCCGCCCACCTACTACCGCGCGCTGCTGCTTGTCGGGAGCGCCGACGGCTACGTCTACTGCCTCCGGGCTGCCGACGGCGCGCTCGCGTGGCGGTTCCTGGCCGCGCCGGTGGACAGGCGGATCGCCTACTTCGACCAGTTCGAGTCGGTCTGGCCGGTGCATGGCAGCGTGCTGATCCACGAGGGAATCGCCTACTGCACTGCCGGTCGCTCCACGTACCTTGACGGCGGCATCCGGCTGTACGGTCTGGACCCGGCCACCGGGAAGCTGCTCCACACGGGCAAGCTGGAGGGGCCGTTCCCGGATCTGAAGGCCAATCGCGACTACTCGTTCTACGTGTTGGGCGCCAACTCGGATATCCTGGTCAGCGAGGGCGGCGCCCTCTACATGCGGCAGAAGAAGCTGACGCCCGCCCTTGAGGAGGTCAAGGCCGAGGTGCTCTCCACCAAGGGTGAGCAGGACGTGGGGTCGCACGTCTTCTCGACCTCGGGGCTGCTCGATGACTCGTGGTACAACCGCACCTTCTGGATGTACTCGAAGCGCTGGCCGGGGTTCCAGCTCGCCAACCAGGCGCCCAAGAGCGGCCAGTTGCTGGTGGTCGATCGACAGAACACCTACGCGGTCCACCCCTTCTATCACCGCAACGTGCACAGCCCGATGTTCTTCCCCGGCAAAGAGGGGTACCCATTGTTCGCCGACCGGAACACCACGGAGCCACAGATCGTCGGCGAGGAGGGTGCCCGGACGCCGGTTGAGTGGCTACCGCAGTCCTCGTACGGCCGCAAGGAAGGCCCGCGGACCCTCGACAGCCCCGCCTTCGGTCTCGACAAGATGATCGGCTACACGCGGGCGGAGCCGCCGCTGTGGATGACGTGGTTTCCGGTTCGCATGCGCGCCATGGTGAAGGCCGGCGACACCCTCTTCGTTGCCGGCCCGCCCGACGAGTTCGACCCGGAAGATCCCCTCGCGCCGTTTGAAGGCAGGCGGGGCGCCCAGCTAATCGCGGTCGCCGCCAAGGACGGGAAGAGGCTGACCGATCGCCCGCTGGACGTGCCGCCGGTGTTCGACGGGATGGTTGCCGTCACTGGTCGCCTGCTGGTGTCGTTGGAGGACGGAAGCTTGGCGTGTTTCGGAGGGTAACGCGGCACGCCGGCTGCTGCGCGACCACTTCCGCCCAGGGAGCGTCATGCCACTCACGATCGCTGTTCTCTCGGATCTCCACCTATCGGAAGCGCCGAACCCGCAGTGCCCGACCCGGCGCGGCGAGTTCGCTGAGATGCTCCTGCTACGCGCTGTGCACCGGCTCGACCGCTTCCTCAAGCCGGACGCCGTGGCGCTATTGGGCGATGTCGTCGACCAGGGCGAACACCCGCAGGCGGAAAGACTGCTCCGACAGGTCCGCGCCGCCATGGACAAGCTGGCGTGTCCATACGTAGCGCTCCCGGGCAACCACGACGGTTCGCCCGAGCGCTTTGCCCGCATCTTCAGCGAGGCGGCCGACTGGTTCGACGTGGAGGGCTTCCGTCTGGTGCCGTTCATCGACCCGGAGGAACCTGGCTTCAACGCCAGCCGGAGGCAGGAGGACCTCGACCGCCTCAACGCAGCCCGGCAGGGCTTCGGCGGCCCGCTGGTCTGTCTGCAGCACGTGCCCGTGCTGCCCGCGGGCCGGACGCCTTGCCCCTACAACTACACCAACGCCGCCGAGATCCTGTCGGCCATGGCGCAGGCCGGAGTCGCGCTCTCGATCAGCGGACACTACCATCCCGGCGAGGGCCCACTCGAGCACGACGGCGTCACTCTCCTCGCGGCGCCCGCGCTGTGTGAGCACCCATTCCGGTACTCGTGGGTGCAGGTCGAAGACGACGGGTGCGTCGTCGTCGAGACGCACACACTGGAACTTCCCGAGGAACTCGACCGGTAGGGGCAGACCCGCGTGTCTGCCCCGGCTGTACGTGGTTTGCGAAGGACCTCCCCCAATGAACCTCACAACCAGACTGCTGCTCGCTCTGTTGTTGGCTGGTGCGCTCGTAGTGCCGGCGGCTGCGCTGGACGACATTCGCATCACTACAGACCGCGCCCCCGACTGCTCGTCGCTGGAGTCCGTCGTTGCCAGTGTCACGCGCGAGTGCAAGACCGATGACGAGCGCGCGATCGCGATCTACAACTTCCTGCGGTACGTGAACTACCACTACGCCTATCCCAGCGAAAAGGGCGGCATCGGGGCGCTGAAGCTCAGTCCTCGGCAT
>PEVN01000172.1 GCA_002779825.1 Armatimonadetes bacterium CG06_land_8_20_14_3_00_66_21
GTCCTTCGGCGCGCCGCGCATGGACGGGCAGAGGCTCGCCAACTCCAGCCCCAAGTCGCGACAGACGCCGGCCAGTCGCGCAGCCTCCGCCTCCGACGTGTCCAGCGAAAGGCCCCAGTCGTCGCGGATGACGACCTCGACCGAGTCATAGCCGGCAGCCTTCGACTGCTTCGCGGTCTCCTCAAAGCTCCATTCTCGCGGGGTGATGATCCAGCTCAGTCCTACGTTCATCCGGGTGACCTCCAGCAATTGGTGCAGTTGGCTCACAGATACGTCGGGGCGCGCCGTGTTCCTTCGTGACCGGCGATACCGGCGACTGCCTCAACTCGGAGCTGCCTCCAGTACTCCGGCCGCCTTCAACGAAAGAGGACTCGGCCGAAGAAAGTAGAACTGTCCACCGTCTGCCAAGCAACGAAGGGAAACTCACCCCGAAAGCACCGCCAGCCCCGCCTCCCGGACAAGCCACAAGCAAGCGTAGGTCCGAACAAGTCCCGCCGCCACCACCTCAACCCAAATGAAGCCCCAAACCCTCCTCCTGATCGTGCCACTCTGCTCCCTCTGCTCTGTCACGCCGCTTCCCGGCGCGCAGACCTTGCGCGAGGCGGCGGGGGACCGGTTGTTAGTGGGGTGCGCGGTGGCGACTCGGGATCTGTCCGACCCGAGGCTCGCGGCACTGGTGACGGAGCAGTTCAGTTGCCTGACGCCGGAGTGTGAGTTCATGCCGGAGAAGTTAGTAGATGACGCCGGCAGGTTCACCTTCGAGGCGGGCGACCGCGTGGTGGCGTTTGCGGAGGCGCATCACCTGCCGGTCTTCGGGCACATGCTGGTGTGGCATTTCGTGACGCGGAAGTGGCTCTTCGAAAGCCCCGACGGGCAATCGGCGACGATTACATTGAGCAGGCGTTCGCATTCGCCCAGGCCGCCGATCCGGGAGCTGAGTTGTACTGCAACGACTACAACATCGAGCTTCCGGGAAAGCTCGAGAAGACGGTCAAGCTCGTGCGCTCGCTGCAGGCGAAGGGCGTGCGCCTCGACGCCGTCGGCATCCAGGGACACTGGTTGATCGACTGACCGCCGACGGATCTGATCGAGCAGGTCATCGAGGCCCTGGCGGCCACGGGCGTGAAGGTGATGATCACGGAACTGGATGTCGATCCCTTGCCTCGCGACGTCAGCGACACGGACCTGGCCCAGGTGGCGACGGGGGCGAACCCGTACCCCGCTGGTCTTCCGCCCGACATGCAGGCGAGGCTGGCGAAACGCTATGGCGAGATCGTCGCGGCCGTTGTGCGCCATCCGGCGGTAACGATGCTGGGATTCTGGGGCACCCATGACGGGCGGTCCTGGCTCAACGACTTCCCCGTCAAAGGCCGCGCGAATCACCCCTTGCTCTTCGACCGCCAACTGCAGCCCAAGCCTGCGTTTGAGGCGGTCATCGAGGCGCTCAGCGCGCGGTGAGGCCGCGTGAGTCTACGCGGAGGCACCAATGATCCCGGCGAGGTCACTTGTCGAGCTGCCAACGGCGGCGCTCAAATGAGTTTCTTCCTCACGACTGCAAGTCCAGCCATTCCTCAACGGTCAGCCCTGAGTCGCGTATGATCTTACGCATCAGCCCAATGCTCACGTCTCGCCCATGCGGATTGGGAACCAAGACGCTACGTGAGCCTTTGTGCATCGTGCGATGCCTGCCGCCCGGTTCCGGACCGGTCCAACCGGCCGCACGGAGCTTGCGGATGACCTCTCGGCGCGATAAAGGCGTAAGTCGTGGCATCACCGTGTACCCGCTGCTACCCGAACATGTGCCCGTTGATGGGCGGCACCCTACCACCATGTCGCAGCGTCGCCACCACCCAGACCTCGATAGCATCAATCAGGTTCTCACGGGCCTCTTCGAAGTTGTCGGCTTGGGTGAAACAGCCGGGCAGTTGCGGCACCTCTGCCACGACGCAGGGACCATCAGGCAGGCTGTTGTCGGGCTCGTACACTGCGCAACGTAGTGCCTGAGCCACGTATTCCCTCAGGGACACCCGTCGCCCCACCTTTCGACGGGACGGCCTTGGAGAGGTGACCGCCGTAGTTGCGTCTGGCACTTGTTCCTGCTTGGTCGCCAATGCCATTCTCTTTCTCCTCTATCGCCTGACTGCATTTTGCGCGACAGCAAGTGTCGAGTCAATGCCTACCGGCGGGCGCATGCGTGTCGCCGCCCGCATGTCGAGCAACGTCGGTCGGCAACCGGGTTGGCCGGCGGGGCGACGTTCTTCCTCGAGCTGTCGTGGACCGTACCACTGTTTGGCAGGATTGAGTATCATTGCCGCAGCCCGGTGAGCACACTCGAAAGGACAGCAACATGTCAAGGTACCGGTTGAGCAGCAAGATCGAGGGGGTCTCGGTAGCGGTCTCCGGCGTGATGGTCGCCGCGGCCGTCCTGTCCGGCTCCCCAGCGCGAGCCGAACAAGGACCGGCGACGCAGACGATCCTCGCCGCCGATTTCTCTAAGGGAGACTTCGCAGCCCTGGGTTGGGAGGCGAAGGGCGATTGGGACGTGTACACGTACCCAAAGGAGAGCGCGAACAACCCCGGCCCGGTGGCCCGTTTCCCCGCGCACAAGCCGGGCGGTTCCCTGACCAAGACCTTCGAGGAGATTCGGAACCCCACGGAGCTGGTCCTATCCGTGGGCTACGGTTGGGGCTGGGGGGATGCCACCCAGGGCGCCGATGCGCTCTCGTTCATGCTGCTGGACCCGAAGGGGAGCGGCTATGTGTTTGAGGTCCACCGCTGCAAGGCAAACTGGGCCGTGCAGTGGGGCAGGGCCGCCAACGGCGTTCCTGACAAGGACAAGACGTGGGCACCTGACGAGATCGACGGGAGCCACCCTTCCATTCGCGACGGCGGCGGGCTGTGTCACCTGACGATCACTCGCGAAGCCGACGGCACCTGGAGCCTGAGTTGCGCCGAGTGGAACAACGGCGCCGGCAGAACGGTGAGATTCAGCGACGTCACCACGACCTCGTTCAGCCAGCTCGTGTTACTGGGGACGGAGAACTTCGACGAACAGGCCTTCAACATGATCACTTTGACCACTGCCAGCCCGGAGCCCCACGAGACGACGGCGATCCCCGTGTCCGACTTCCTGGACAGTATCGGCGTCGTTTCGACGTTTCCCGACCGCGGACAGCCACTCCCCAAGACCATCGAGATGGTGAAGCATGCCGGTTTCCATTGGGTGAGAGGCGGCATCGAGGGCGTCACCGACGACGGCCCTACCACCGTGCA
The DNA here is from genome assembly GCA_002779825.1 of Armatimonadetes bacterium CG06_land_8_20_14_3_00_66_21. Lineage (GTDB taxonomy): Bacteria > Armatimonadota > Abditibacteriia > CG2-30-66-41 > CG2-30-66-41 > CG2-30-66-41. The sequence continues at coordinate 3,274 of PEVN01000172.1, forward strand.
GACCTACCTCGACCTGCACCGGGCCACGGGTGTCCGGTTCAACTGGGGCTTGGTCAGCGGCGGCTCCGATCTGGAGAAGCTCCTCAAGACCGGAAGGCAGTTGGCCGAAGCCGACGCGCTGATCGCCTTTGAGGGCAACAACGAACCGAACAACTGGGGTGTCACCTACCAGGGAGAACAGGGCGGCGGCAAGGCGCCCTCGTGGTTAGCCGTCGCCAAGTTGCAGCGCGACCTGTACCGCGCCGTCAAGAGCGATCCCCTGCTGAAGAAGTACCCCGTGTGGTCGTGCAGTGAGAACGGCGCGCAGGTGGACAACGTCGGTCTGCAGTTCCTGACCATCCCCAAAGGCGCCGAGACGCTCCTGCCGGAAGGCACGCAGTACGCCGACTGCGCCAACGTGCACAACTACATCTACCACCCCAACTCCGCCGGACTGGCGGACAACAAGACGTGGAATGCAGCCGACCCAACCTCGGCGTGCAAGGTCGATGGTCTCTATGGCAACTACGGCAGGACGTGGGCGAAGAAGTTCCCCGGCTACTCCGAAACCGAGTTGCTCACGCTGCCCCGGGTGACGACGGAAACCGGCTGCACCATTTCGGGACCGATCACCGAGGAACTCCAGGCGCTGAACCTGTTGAGCCTGTACCTGGATCAGTTCAAGCGGGGCTGGAATCACACCGCCGTCTATCTCCTGCGGGACAGGACGGACGAAGGCGGCAACCAGACCTTCGGCTTCTTCAACCGCGACTACACCCCGCGCAAGGCTGCCGTCTATCTGCACAACCTGACGACCATCTTGGCCGACCAGGGCTCGATCGCCGAACCGGGTCAACTGAAGTACTCCCTTCCGGAGCAGCCGCCGACCGTGCACGAGATGCTCCTGCAGAAGAGCAACGGTACGTTCGAACTGGTGGTGTGGAACGAGCGACTGGAAGGAGGTGATGAGGTGACCATACGCTTCGGCGAGACCTACCCTCGGGTGACGGTCTACGACCCGACCATCGGGACGGATCCCGTCCAGACCCCAACGCAGGTTGATTCGCTCAAGCTGACCCTCACCGATCATCCACTGATCATCGCGGTCGCGCCGAAGTAGGGTAGCGCTACGAGACGCGCCACAGTCATGCACATTGCTCTGCTCCTTCAAGCCACCATGTCCCTCACCTCCCTTGCCGCACCCACCCCTGAGCAGCCGCGCGTCGCCGATATCGCCGCCATGGAGAAGATCGCCGACTCCGCGCTCGTGCCGCCGACCCTCAACACCTCGCCCTTGCCGGAGTACGACTACGACCGGCTCGACTACGGCATGACCATCGGCATCGAGCGGACGCCGGGCGGCCGGCTGTGGGTCTGCTGGGTTGCGGGTGGCGACAGCCCCGAGGCGTACTTCCTGCTGGCGACCAGCGACGATGACGGCGAGACGTGGTCGAAGCCGCGGCTCGTGGTCGATGCGCACGACCCGGACCTGCCGTACCCGCGCAGCGTGCTGGTCGGCAACCTCTGGACCGACCCGCTCGGACGGCTATGGCTGATCTTCGACCAGTCGATGGACATGTTCGACGGCCGCGCCGGGGTGTGGGTGACGGTTTGCGAGAACCCCGACGCCGCCGAGCCAACATGGTCGGCCCCACGGCGGATCTGGCACGGCGTCACGCTCAACAAGCCCACGGTACTCTCGACCGGCGAATGGATGCTGCCCATCTCCTTGGACCAGCGCGAGGGCTTCGGTCCGTTCAAGGGCTGCTTCAAGGAGCTCGATCCCTTCCGCGGCGCGAACGTCTTCGTCTCCACCGACCAGGGCGCGACGTGGGAGCGCCGCGGCTGCGTCCGCTTCCCCAACCCCGACTGGCACGAGCACATGATCGTCGAGCGCCGGGGCGGCACGCTCTGGATGCTCGCCCGGACCAGCAAGGGCATCATGCAGAGCACCTCGGCCGACGGCGGTCGCACCTGGGCGGAACCAACGGAGCCGCCCGGCATCCGACACCCGAATGCCCGCTTCCATGTTCGGCGACTCGCCTCGGGCCGCCTCCTGCTGGTGAAGCATGGCGACGCCATCGATGCCCACCACGGCCGCGTCATGCTCTCGGCGTGGCTCTCCGAGGATGACGGCAAGTCGTGTACCGGTGGGCTCGTCCTCGACGAGCGCAAGGGCATCTCCTACCCCGACGGCTTCCAGGCGCCCGACGGCACGCTCTACATCTCGTACGACCGCAACCGCGCCACCGACGGCGAAGTCCTGCTGGCCCGCTTCACCGAGGAAGACATCCTGGCCAAGAAGCTGGTCGGCCCCAAGTCGAAGCTGAAGATGCTGATCTGCCGGCCGCTGGCGGGCGAGGCAGCGAAGGCGCTGCTTCCGCCGGGCTGGGACCCGAAGCAGGCTGCCGACGAGGTCTTGGCGCGACTCGTCAGAGTTACCGCCCCGCAGGTGAAGGGCGCACACGACGCCGACATGGCTCTCGTCGGCGACCGCGCCTACCTCGTCGCCGAAGTCAACGACGAGAAGCCCGGCGAAGGCGCCGGCTGGCCGTTCATCTACTGCGCCATGTCTATCGTCAACCTGGAAACGCTGGCCGTCGAGCAGGTGATCCCCTTCGCCCGTGGTGAGCAGGCATTCGCCAACGAGACGCTCCCCGTCGGCGCGTGCTTCGTCCCGCGGATCATCCGGAAGGACGACCGTACGCTCCGCTGCTACTTCGCCAGCGAGCAGCCCGGTGTCCGGCAGGCGCAAACGTGGTTCCGCGACTTCGACCTCCAGCAAGGCGCCTTCGCCGACACGATCCACCGGGCAAAGCTCAAGGCGTCGCTTGGCACGTTCGACATGCAGCCGCAGCACTTCCACGCCGACGCGGCCGCCCACGGCTTCGCCAAGCCGCCGAGGGATTACGGTCTGTACCTCTTCGACTCGTTCAAGGTCTTCGACGGCAAAACCTATGTCGCCCTCAACAACTACCCCGGCCGCCAGAACGCCCTGGCCGTGGCGAATGACGCGCTCGACACCTTCGAGGTCGTCGGCCACTACAACGAGCCACAGAGCCTCGACCTGTCCGAGTCCGCTGTCAACCGCCTGCCCGATGGCACGTGGCTGGCGATCTGCCGCCAGGAAGCCGGCAACCGCAACTACACCTTCACCACCAGCCGCGACGGCAGAACGTGGACACCCAACGAACACCGCGACTTCGTCCCCAACGGCACCAGCTCCAAGCCCACCTTCGACTGCTTCGGCGGCGTCTACTACCTCGGCTGGCAAGAGGCGACTCGGATCAACGGCGTGAACCGCTCAGTGTTCAACGTCGACGTGTCGCGCGACGGCAAGACGTGGGTGCGCAAGTACCGCTTCGAGACCGAGCAATCGTTCCAGTATCCGACGTTCCGCGAGCACAACGGGAGCATCTACGTGTGTGTCACGCAAGGCGACACCGATCCGAGCCGCAAGGAACGGATCATGTTCGGCAAACTCCCGTAGGGGCAGACCTGCGTGTCTGCCCCGGGCCGCGCGGACCGGACACACGGGCATCGCCTCTACGCTCGCGCGTCTGCCCAGAAGGGGGCGGGCACGCAGGCACCGCCCCTACGCTCGCGCATCTGGCCCGGGCGGGGCGGGCACACCGGCACCGCCCCTACCGACTGAGGTCCACACCTCCCATGGACAGCATGACGATAGTCGCCCTCCTTACCTGCGCCCTCGCCGGCTCATGCCTCGGAGAACCCGCACCTGCGGCGCCCGGCGAGACCCCCCGCCCACTCCTCGGAGTCATCCGCTGGGACATGTACACCGGTCACCCCTACACCACGCAGAAGCAGGAGTTCGACTTCCTGAAGCCGCCGGAGTACCACTGGCGCGCGCCGTTCTTCGTGCGCCGGACCGGCAACCCCGAGGCGCCGCTGGCCTTCAACCCCACCGACTCGCGCGAGGTCTACCAGAAGGCGATGGATCAGGAGATCGACTTCGCCGCCTCAGCCGGCATCGACTACTGGGCGTTCGGGCACCATGGCAAGCACTCGCCGGTGCACCGGGGGTTGCGGGACGGGCTCGACGCCTACCTGGCCAGCCCGGCGAAGAGCCGGATCAACTTCTGCGTCATCGTGCACTGCCCCGGCATCGCGACCGTGGAGTTCTACGAACCGCCCAGCGTCCGGCACACCGAGGAGGAGATCGACGCCGACTGGCGGCAGTACGTCGCGGAGTACGCGCAGCTCGTGACGGAGCCGACCTACCAGCGCGTCCTCGACGGCCGGCCGCTGATCTACCTTTACCACCCGCGCGGGCTCGGCGAAGGCCGCCGGCACGAGTTCGCCCCGCCGGACCGGGTGGACCGCTGCCTGCGCCTGCTCCGGAAGCATCTAATCGAAACCGGCGTCGGCAACCCCTACCTCGTCGGCATGATCGACCCTCGCGACGCGGGCTGGGAGCGGCTGTTCGATGAACGCTTGATCGACTGCGTCACGATGTACCACCAGCGCTACGCCGGCAAGGACCTCAAGTACGGCACGCTCTGGGGCTTCATCAATAGCCACACGCTGTACGGCACGTTCAAGCGCCCCGACCTGAAGGTGATCCCGCCCACCATGTCCGGCGCCAACGGCATGCCCCGCTACCGCGAAGGCGGCCCCTTCCCCATGTGGGACTGGTCCGAACCAGCCACCGGCGAACTCGCCGCCCACCTCACCGGCGCCTTCGACTACGTCGCCCAGCACCCCGATAAGTGCGAAGCCAACACGGTCATCATGTACGCTTGGAACGAACACTCCGAAGGCGGCTTCCTCTGCCCGACCATGGGCGATGCGCCGGACTATGTGCCGGTGACGCGGCAGGTTGACGAGTTGAGGCAGGTGTTGAGGGATTGGCGGCCGCGGTGACGATCGGGGCTCATGTCACACGACGACGGCTACCCCGGGACCGTGAGCGGTGCTATCCCCTGACTGGGTTCTTGCGGACCGCAGACCAGGGATGACCGCCGTGCAGTCCTGCCGCCGCAGGCAACTCAGAAGCGGGCACTGGGGGCCAGACAAGTACCCATTTGAGACCCCTCCCAATCCGGGCGCACGGTTGCGCACCGGGTTCTTGCTTCCCCAACTCAGGGGCCTGAGGCGCGCCCACCATGGCGGCAGATCCAGGAGTGGGCGATAATCGTCACCCGAATGGCCCGAGGCTACACGAAGAACCACTATGTTCCGCGCTTCCTACTTGAGCGCTGGGCTCAGGTTGGCGGCCATGGCCGTCGGCTCAGGGTGTACGACATCCTTCGGCGACGGCGCTATACGGCCAGCCTTGACTCGTTTGCGGCCCAGAACGAGCTCTATATCCCGCGCGTCGCCAGAACACGCGCGCTGTCGGTCGAGCACTGGCTCTCGGGTCTGGAGACGTCTCTTGCGGCGCTTGTGGCACAGGTCCACGACGGAGTCGCGGACCTCCAGTTCCAGGACGACATGGAGCTGGCCAAGGCGATGATGGGACTGCTGAGTCTGGAGTGTCGCTCCCGACACGATGTGGAGGCGGTCGCGGACACGTTGTCGTGCAATCCAGAGCTGCGGGCCCGCGTGACTGGCGATCCTGACCGCGACGACCAGACACTCGCACTCGAGAACCTAGTCAACCACGTCACAGAGAGATACGGCGCGCTGACGCCCATGGAACTCGTCATCCAGAGGACCGACTGCCCAGCCTGGATCCTCACAGACCGCCCGGCGGTTAGCCTGCCGGCACTCGGCATGGGGATCGCTTCCGTCAGTCCAAACGTCCTGGTCGGCTACCAGCGTGGGCGCGTGGTGGGTAGATACGTGTACGTCCCGCCGCCAGCCGAGCTCGTAGATGCCGTGAACACGCAGTTGGCCATGCACGCCTGCGAATGGCTGGTTGCGCCCAGCGACGATGTCCTGAATCGGATGATCGCTGTCGTCGAATCCGGTGCATGGCACGAGGAGCGCGAGAGTGAGCGCGCACACTTGCTGCCGGTGGAGCATCTGCTCTGGGGTGTGAAGATCGATCGGTAGGCCTCACTCTGGCTGCCTTGCTCAGATGTCAGGATGTCACATCGATGATCGTAGCGTGCCCCAAATGCTCTCGGCCATGTGAGGTACCCGCGGAGGCACTGGGGCGCAATGCGGTGTGCCGATGTGGCTACGCGTTCGTGGCGGAACTCGACGAACCGCGGAACAGTGATGTGGCGGCCGGTGTCCCGACCACGAAGCTGACCGCCCCTTGGCAGCCCAGCCATGACGAGTGGGAGTTCATTGTTCTTAGGACCGAGTGCCCTGTGATTCAGCGCGTCGACCCGTGCGGCGCGTGTACCTGGAAGCGGGACCTCAACAGGGGCTACTCGAACGAAGGGGTCTGTCGCCACGACTTGCGGGCGTTTGCCGCCCACTACTGGACGGACGGACGCTATGAACCGCACAGACGCCGCATCGCTTCGATGTGGAAACAGAGCCATTCACGCACGCTCCGCGAGTGCTGTGCGCGGTGGGGAGCACACGCGCGCGACGTGTTTGCGGAGTCGATCCGCGCAGCGTGGGCAGGGGACCCCGAGTACCGGGACCGGTTGGCCCGCCGCGACGAAACTGCCCTCTACTGCTGGGAACTGCGGTCGTCAGACCTGGGAGACTTCGCGAGGGCGCTGGCCGGCGTCTACGACTTCCCGACCCATCACAGTGTCAAACGCTGCCTGGGGTGCGGCCGCCTGTTTGCCGACTGCCAGTTCGACCCCATCTCGGTCGCCGAGAAGGTCGGGTTCCGGACGGACTTCTGCAACCTGTGTCTCCACCGCGCGCTGTACAGCGGCCGAGTGGGCAGACGCATGAAGGAGGAGACCCTGTTCGGCGTCGTCCAGGACTTGGCAGAGGCATTCGGGTGTGCTCCGCCGGCCAACTTCCGCGTTGTAGCTCCCAGGTGGATGGAGGGAGCGACCAGACCGCAGATTAACGCCATCATCCTCGCGCTGCGCAACATGCCGGACGTCGGCAAATGGGTACCGGACAGATTTGATTCCTGGCTCCACCTGCTGATTGCGGCCGGAGTGCTTGAGTGCGATGTGCGGCGCGGCGCCTATGGCACGCAGTGCCTAGCAGACGACGGCCATGCCTGTGGCTCGCTTGCAGAGAAGGCAATTGACGACTGGCTGAGCAGCAATGGGGTGAGACACGAGAAGGAACCACACTACCCTCCGCACTCGGAACTCAATCCACACGGCAAGCTGCGGGCAGATTGGCTTGTGGGCGAGATCTTTGTCGAGTACTTCGGCCTTCCGAGCCGTCCAGACTACGCGCGCAAGATGCAGCGCAAGACTCAGCTCGCCGGTACGCTGGGGATTCACCTCCTGCCACTCGTTGTCGATGACCTCGCACAGATCGACCAAGTGCTCGCCCCACTCCGAGGCGTCTGCCGGTCGCCTGAACGTGTAGCGTGAGCCGATCGCGGGACCGCCAAGATGAAGCACAGAACCGTCCCTTCTCGCGTCGTTGTCCTCCTTCTGCTGGCGCTGTCGGGCGCGGGGCGATCCCCTGAAACGGCGGCGGCTGACGCGAAAGGACAGGAAGACAACCACATGCCCAAGCCGTCGTTCGTGACCCCCAACGCCTTCCAAGGCTCGGACATCGAGCGAGTCAACGCCGCGATTCGCGCGGCGGCAGGAACCGGAACGCGCGTCGTCATCCCCCGGAGGAACCACACCGCCGACGGCGAACGCGACGTGTGGTTGCTGGACTCCGCCATCCTCGTGCCCAGCGACACGACGCTGGAACTGGACAACTGCCACCTGAAGCTCTCCGACCGGTGTCGCGACAACATGATTCGGAGCGCCAACTGCGGTCGTGGGATCACTGAGATTGAGCCCGTGCGGGACATCCATATCCGCGGCATCGGGAACGTCTTGCTCGAAGGGGCAGACCACCCGCGCGCCACGGGCGATTCTGCCAAGACGCTTGGGAAGCAGACCTACGGAACCGACGCTGGCGTGGAGGGGGAAAGCCAGACGGGGGACTGGCGGAACATTGGCATTCTGCTGGCGTTCGTCGAGGGCTTTCGGATCGAGAACCTGCGGATCAAGGACTCGCACTGTTGGGCGATCTCGCTGGAGCGGTGCGCGTTCGGGACGGTGCGCGACGTTCATTTCGAGTCATCGGGCTCGAAGATGATCGACGGCAAGCGGGAGCGGATTCTGAATCAGGATGGGCTGGACCTGCGGCAAGGGTGTCACGACCTGACGGTCGATGGAATCACCGGACACACGGGCGACGACCTAGTCGCGCTGACGGACATCGTGGGACGCACGGGCGGGGTGGCGGGGAGCGACACGTCCACCATGGTCAGCGCGCCCATCTGTCGCGAGGGCGGCGCGGACGACATCCGCAACGTGCTGCTGACGAACATCCGCGGCCACTGCGCGGGGCACCACGTGGTCCGGTTCCTGAACGCCGGCGGCTTGCGGATCCACGACGTGGTGCTGAACGGTCTGATCGACACCTCGCCGGCCGACCGGCCGTGCAAGGCGACGATCAAGATTGGTGACTCCAACCCGGCGTGGGGCGGCGTGACGCCGCTGGGCGACACCACTCGGTTCACGCTGAGCAACATCATCAGTGCGTCTCAGCACACCATTCTCCTCGCCGGGTCGCTGACTGATTCGTGCCTCAGCAACGTTGTCCGGCGCCTGCCCGGCGAGGTCATCACCTACGAGTCGGGGCGCGAGAACGTCCGCAACGTGCAGTGCTCCGGGCTGGTGAGGGTTGGTGAGTAGTGATTGGGCCGGCATCCTTGGGCTGGTGTGTGTCGGCCTTGCCCACGTAGCCGCGAGCGCCAAGCGAGTGAGCCGGTCCCTCGGCTTGGCGCCTCGGGCTACACTGCGATCCGAGGAGGCGTCCACGTCCTGGCGGACGCAGCTACACTCTCAGTCGCGACGCCGGGAGTCGCTATGGTTGGGGGGACTTCGCCGGCGGCGTCACTCTCTTCTGCGCACCGCTGGCAGTGGCGCTACGCCGGCCCGCCGTTTACCGTCGGCTTCGACTCGCGCTGGGGGTCCTGCGCGTTCGCTCAAGACCGCCTCCGTTCGCTCAGTCCGACGGACCGTCACTCTATGGCATTCCGGAGAGAACCGACCTCGTGCGGTTGGCGAACGACGGATTGCTTGCGACAATCACCCCATGATTCCATCCTTCCCGCATTCCGACATTCCCCTCGTTCTCCCAGCCACCACCATGCTCACAACACTGACCTCCCTGCTGTTCGCCGTCGCGCTCCCAGCGTACGCCGCTGAGTCGCCGTCGCCCGAGGCACCCGTTGCCACCGACCTCCGATGCGAGTACCGGACCAACCCGCTCGGCATCGATGTCCCGAAGCCGCGGCTGAGTTGGCGGCTGACGGCGGGGCGGCAGACGGCGTATCAGGTCGTTGTGGACGGGCTGTGGGATTCTGGCAAGGTGGAGTCCGACCAGTCTCTCAGTATCGAGTACGCCGGCAAGGCGCTGCGGTCTTCGCAGTGCGTCGCGTGGAAGGTGCGCGTGTGGCCCGGCGGCCAGTGGAGCGAACCGGCTACGTGGACGATGGGTGTGCTTGCGCCGGAGGAGTGGCAGGCGGAGTGGATTGGGGCGCCGGAGGCGGTGACGGGCGAGCGGACGCCGCGCGGGTACCATGCGGCAGAGGCGACGCGGGAGGACGAGGTGAAGTGGGTTCAGGTGGACCTCGGGCGATCACAGCCGCTGGCGGCGATTCGGCTGGTGCCGATGCGGCACGCGGACCGGGACGGCTTCGGCTTTCCCGTGCGGTTCAAGGTGGAGATCAGTGACGACCCGCAGTTCCGGAAAGCTGTTCTGATCGCTGACCAGACCGCCGCGGACTATCCGAATCCTGGTCTCAAGCCGGTGGCGTTCGACGCGAATGGGGCCGTGGGGCGGTATGTGCGGGTGACGGCCACCAAGCTCGGCAAGTTCACCACCAAGTACTGCTTCGCGCTCAGCCAGTTGGAGGTGGTCGCCGACGGCCGGAACGTTGCCAAGGGCGCACCGGTCACGGCGCTGGACGGCGCCGAGGACTGGGGCGGGGGAAGGTGGCGCTCACCGATGGCGCTGTCGGCACCGGTGCGGAGGCGGTCAGAGACTACCCCACGGTGGTGCTGCGGCGCGAGTTCGCCGTGAAATCAGGACTGCGTCGCGCCTTGGTGCACGTGTGCGGACTCGGCGAGTACGAGCTGACGCTGAATGGCGTCAAGGTGGGCGAAGACCTGTTCCCCTCCGGCTGGACCAAGTACGACAAGACCTGCCTGTACGACACGCGGGACCTGACGGCATTGCTGCGGCCCGGCCTCAACGAAGTCAGGCTACTGCTCGGCAACGGCATGTACAACGTCAGCGGCGGGCGCTACACCAAGTTCAAAGGCTCCTTCGGTCCGCCCAAAGCCATTGCGCAGTTGCGGCTTGAGTACGCTGACGACACGACCGAGGTTCTCGGCACGGATCAGCGCTGACAGGTCAGCCCCGGCCCGATCAGCTTCTCCTGCGTCCACGGCGGCGAAGACTTCGACGCGCGCTGCCAGCCGGAGTGGGAGCCAGCCAAGGTCGTTGCCGGCCCCGGCGGCACATTGAAGGGGCTCTCCTGCGCCGCCCCGCCCATTTGCGCGTTCGACGTGTTGCAGCCGGTCCGGCTTGACAACAACGTGTACGACCTCGGTCAGAACGCAGCGATGATGCCGCGGCTCAGGGCGACGGGCCCCGCCGGCTCCGTCGTCAAGATCATCCCCTCCGAGTTGCTCAAGCCCTCGGGCGAACTGGACGACACGGTGTGCGGCGGGAAGAGCTACTGGAGCTACACCTTAGCAGGCACGGGCAACGAAGCGTGGTTCCCCAAGTTCTTCTACCGCGGTGCGCGCTACCTGAAGGTCGAGTGCACCGGCGGCGCGGAAGTCACGTCGCTGGAAGGCGTCGTCGTGCACTCGTCGGCCGCACCGGTGGGCCAGTTCTCCTGCTCCAACGACTTGTTCAACCGCATCCGCACGCTCGTCCGCTGGGCGCAGCGCTCCAACATGATGAGCGTGCTGACCGACTGCCCGCACCGGGAGAAGCTCGGCTGGCTGGAGCAGTACCACCTGAACGGACCCTCGCTGCGCTACGAGTTCGACCTGACCACGCTGTTTGCCAAGGGCATGAACGACATGGCGGACTCGCAGTTGGAGGACGGTCTCGTCCCGGACATTGCGCCGGAGTATGTGAAGTTCAGCGGCGGCTTCCGCGACTCGCCAGAGTGGGGCAGCGCTGTGGTGTTGGTGCCGTGGCAGCAGTACCAGTTCAGCGGCGACCTCCAGTTGCTGCGCCGCTACTAGGAGGTGATGCAGCGTTACGTTGCGTACCTCGGCAGCAAGGCGAGTGAGCACATTGTCGATCATGGGCTCGGCGACTGGTACGACCTCGGCCCGAAGCCCCCGGCGAAACGCAGCTCACGCCCAAGGCGCTGACGGCGATCGCGATCTACTACGAAGACGTGACCGTCCTGGAGAACGTCGCCAAGCTGCTCGACCGCGCCGACGACGCGCGGCGGTACGCCGAATTGGCAGCCGAAATCCGCGCAGATTTCCAGGCGAAGTTCCCCGAGCTGTGGGACTCGCAGACCGGTCGGGCGATGCCATTGGTCGTCGGTCTCGTGCCCCCCGAGAAGCGACAGGCGGTGCTCGACGCGCTGGTGAACGACGTGCAGACCAAGGGCCTGACGGCAGGCGACGTCGGCTACCGAGCGCGGGCAGTACCCCAACAAGTTGGGGCGTCCGGAGTGCATTTTCGGAGGAGGGGATCCAGTCGTGCTCGGCCCTCACCCGGCCGCCCTCGCCGCCGTCACCGCGAGCAGCACCGGCACGCCACGCCGGTCCGCGCCGTAGACCATGTCGAGGCTCTTGATTGCCACCTTTGGCCGCGGGTTGTTCCACTGCTTCAGGTAGGCGGCGGCGGAGCGGTCGGTGCCGTCATAGGGCGTTGTCCAGGCGAGTTGGGCGCCGGGGAGGGCGGCGGCGGTCTGCGGGTGGTAGTCGTCGAGGTCGACCTCGGCGTAGATCGGGATGTCCGCGGTCTGCCCGTCGGCATAGGTGACGACGTAGCGCAGCATCTCGTACTGCTTGTTCTCCCTCAGTTCCTGCTGGTTGCGACGGGCGTCTATCCGAGCGGTCTGCAGGAAGAACAGCGCGTCGGCCTTCTGGTTGACCGGAATACCTTTGACCTCGTTGGGGAGCTGGTGGGGCACTCGGTCGCCGGCCAACATGACGACGGTGGGCACGGGCGAGGTCGGGAAGTCGTAGATCTGGAACGGCACACCGGCGAAGGTCTGCTTGCCGGTGGGCATGTCCTTGAAGGTGAACTGCTTCTCGCCAAACCAGCCGCGGTCGTCGCGGTATTGGGTCGCCTGCTTGGCGATGTCCAGCGGGGTGTACTCCAGGTTGGCGCCAGCGATGAGGGTCTTGCCGCCGGCGAAGGGCGCCTTGAGATTGCGCAGGATGGCCGCCAGGAGGGTGCGCTTCTTGACGGCGTTCTCGGGCACTTCCTCGTTGTCCTTGAAGAGCAGATTGCACAGGACAATGTTCCCCTTGCCCTTCACGTAGTGCAGCAGCCCGCCCACATTGAGCATCTGCTTGACATCCCGATAGAACTCCGGCGAGCGCTGCGCCTTGAAATAGACGTTGTCGATGCCGAGGTTGGGCGCCTTGTCAGGGACCGGCGTCCAGCCGGCGATCTGCACGGTCACTTCGTTGGCGGGTCGCGGCGGCTTGATCTCAAAGGTCTGCGGCTCCGCGTTGGGCGCAACGTCGAAGGACAGCTTATCGTCCTGCTTCCCGTCGAAGAGCAGGTTGACTTTGGTCTGCGGGTAGTAGAAGACGTTGCCGATCCAGGTGAACTCAGTCAGCGTCTGCGGCTTCTGCAGGGCGATCGGCACGTCGTAAGGCGAGTCGTCCTCGTTCTTCGGGAAGTTGATGATCAGCGGCCAGCCGTCCGCCGAGACGAACCCGTTGGTGATGTTGTCGTAGGCGAAGAAAGGCGACTTGCCGAACGACGCCACTTCGTCGTAGTCAACCACGTAGCTGAATACGTCTGACGCGGCGTAGTTTCCAGCCGTCCACGAGAAGATGCGCTCGGACGAAAAGAGCACCACATCGCCGGTGGTCAGCCCCGAAGTCAGCCGGTCCCGCACCGGCGGGAACAGCACCCGTTCGCGCTTGAACGGCCGGATCATGTGATCGACGCCGACGAGCTTGTTGTAGTCTGCCAGCCCCTCGGGCGTAAGCCCGCAGAGCACGAGACTGCCGCCGGCAGCGGTGAAGGCGTCGACTTGCTTCTGGTTGTCGACCAGCGTCTTCAAGTTGGCGGGGGAGGCGTTGACGATCGCCGTCTTCGCGCCCTGCGCCGTCAGTGCTTGCAGCGGGCCGTCGGCCTTTGTGTACTGCAGCCCCATGGCGTCCAGCGCCTTCGCGAACAGCGGGCTGTCGGCGATGGCGGCGGCGACCTGGTAGAACTCCAGCTTGTAGGTGGCCGCATAGCCGATGAGGTTGAGCAGCAACTGCTTGGCGACGGCGCTCGTCGGGAGCTGCTCGCCGATCATGAGCTGGCTCAGCAGCATCAGCCCGTTGCCCACCGGCACTTCGGCCAGGGCGGTGTAGCGAAGGTGGTCGTCGCACTGCACCAGCGACTTGGCACCGCGACCGGGCTTCTGGTAGGCGTTCTGGTAGACAAGCTTGTCGGCGCCCCAGGTGAAGAAGTCCTTCTGCTGCAGGCCGCGTAACACCGGGTGCTCCAAGTCTTCGCCAAAGGCCGTCCGGCCGACGTTGACGGCGGCTTGCATGTCGGCAGGCAGCCCCTGGTAGCGCAGCGGGTTGATCTGCTCCAGCACGATGACCCGCCGGTCGCCGGCGGCGTAGGCCGCCAGTCGGCTCGAAGTGCTCTCGGTGGAGTCCAGAGCGTCTTTGCCGACGATCAGCACCTTGCCGTCTGGCGGCAGCTTGTCGAGGCTGTCGAGTGAGGTGAAGGGGATGCTGCGGCTCCGCAGGAACGGACCCACGGTGCCTGCGGGGTCGTAGACGAACAGACCGTGGGTGCCGGCGGTGCCACGCAGGGCCGCCAGGATCTGTTTGCCTGATCGGTCCGATTGGTCTGATCCGTCGGATCGGTCGGAACTGCGTTCGGTGGAGGCAGCCGCCAACGCGGCGCCCAGAGACGGCGCCAGCACCGATACGTCCTTGGTGTCGCTGAACACCTCCTGCCCCTTCACTGCCAGCTTCAGGAAGAGCTTGCCTTCCTGCCTCCCGGTCACTTTGGGCAGCGGGATCGTCACGTCGAACTTCGCGTTCTCTCCCGGCGGAACGGCGTGCGGCTTCGACTCGCCCGCCACCTTCTTCCCGCCCAGCATCAGCGTCCAGGTGAAGGTGAGCGGGTCGTCGTAGTGCGTGTCGTTGAAGATACCGAATGTCCGCCTGACTGCTTGCCCGGACTCGAACGTCCAGTCCCATTGCCGGCAGAACACCGCCCGCGGCGCGAACGCAATGTACTGGTTCTGGTCAGTGTCGGTCTGCCCCAGCCAGAACTGCCACGCGCCCTGACCAGCCCAGCGGTAGCCTTCCTGCAGGATCCGCTCCCAGATCGCCACCCCGCGACGCGGCTTGCCGGCGAAGGCGCCCTCACCCTCGAAATACGCCACCTCCGGGTGGTTGCCGGTCATGAAGAAGTCCTCGCCGAGGAATCGCGGTCGCTGCTCGTCCCACTCCCACCGGCCGCGGCCGCCGCCTTTCGGGTTGACCGCGTAGGCGAGTTCCGGGTAGTCCTGCGGCTTGCTGGCGACGTAGTGGTCGCCATGCACCGGCAGCGTCTGCGCCTTGGTGGCGCCGCCGCCGTCGACCATGTTCGGCCGCGTCGGATCGACCGCCAGCACGGCCTGTGAGGTCTTCGTTACCTCGTCCTCGAACTTGTCCATCAGCCCGCCGTACAGGTTGATGCAGTTGATGTACAACCACTCGTTCTCCATCGACCAGACCATCACCGACGGATGGTTCCGCTCGCCTTTGACCTGAGCGACCACCTGATCGCGCCAGTTGTCCATCAGGTCCATCTTGATGCCCGAGTTGTAGCGCTTCTTCAGGTCCTCATCGCGTTCGATGGCATAGTAGCCGATGGCTTCTCCGTCAAGGACGCCCGAGCGGCGACAGACCACGCCGTTCTCGTCGTAGAAGCTGAGCGCTTGGTCCGGCGGCAGCCCCTGCCAGCTCGTGCCCCAGAACCGCATCACTGTCTCGTTGAACTTGCGGTAGTTGGCGAGCCATTCCTCTTCGCTGCCGGCCGTGTGACAGTCGGCCCAGCCATGGAAGGGAATCCCGTTCAGCTTGAAGTCGCGGCCCGCCCAACTCCATTCGCGGAAGCCGAAAGTGGTGTCTGCCACGTCAACCGCCTGCCCGCCGAGGCGCACAGTCGTCCGCAACCGGTACAGGTTCGGGTCATCGGGCCACCAGAGCTTCGGGTTGTCCCACTTCTCGGTGACCTCGACAGTCTGTTCCGTCCCCGCTTCGAGAGCGAACGCCTTGGGCGCAAACGCCTTCTCCACTTGGTCGGTCTTGGCGTTCACGGCTTCGCAGAGCACTTCTCCGGAAGCTGCTTTGCCCGACGGGTTGCTGAGGGTCAGCTCGACCGCGAGTTCCTTCTTCGCCACCGAGGGCTTGCAGAAGGCGTCGGCCGCATACACGGGGCCGGCGGACACCAGTTCCGGCGTTACCAAAATGCCCGACTGCGGGTGGTTCCACACCGGGTACGCCAAGTCCATGAAGCCCTTGTTCCACCAGTCGATCGGGTAGTTGAACGTCCGGCGCAGCTTCCTCGGCTTGTCGGGATTGGCGGAGAAACCGTAGTAGCAGTCGCGAATGCCGACCCACACCTCGTTGGCGCCCGGCTTGAGACCCTTGGTTACGTCGAGGCTGAAGCGGGCGAAGGGGTTCTTGTTGAACCCGCAGAAGACGCCGTTGACGAAGACGGTGGTGTTGAGGTTGTTCTGGGGAAAGACCAAGTAGAACGAACGGCCCGCTTGCGACGCCGGCACGTTCACCCGCGTCCGGTACCACAGCCGGTGACAGAAGATCAGGTCGGGACGCAGCTTGCTCTTGTCGCCCGGCACCTGGATTGCCCGCCAGTAGGGATGCTCGGGCAACGCCTTGAGCGGCTCGGCGACTTCGCCGGGGCTCTGCTCGTCGTCGCGGCACACTTCCCACAACCCGTTTAGCACGACCGACGACCGGGCGCCCGCGTTGGCCGGCGCCGGCAACTCGTAGACCTGCTTGGCTGCCTGCTCGTCCTCCGGCGTCCGGTAGTTCTCGGCGGGCCTGAACTTCGAGTTCGGGTGGAACGGCCCGAGGTGAACGCAGAGCAGATCCGAGGCGTACAGCACCCGCGCCGTCTTGCCCTTGTCGTCCTTTGCCTTCGGCAGTCGAATGTCCAGCTTGTGTGAGCCGGCGGTGAGCGGCTTCTCGCCCAGCTTCAGCCAAGCGACTTCGTTCCACGTTTGCAGTTCCATCAGGTCGGTGGTCAGCTCCTGCGGGCTCACCGACGTCCACTCCCCGCCGTCGACTCGCCAATCAAACTGCGACCGGGCGAACTCATAGCCGATCCGGTTCCAGACCTCGTATGTTCCCCGCTTGTCCAAGTTGAAGGCGTATTGAAGCAACCCACCTTCTGCCGGCAGCTCCTGATCCACCTTGACCGCGTCAATGGCGACGTGCAACCACTTCTCCCCCGACAGGAACTGCTGCCGGCCCCAGCCCTTGATCTCCGGCTTCAGGTTGGTGAAGGCCGTATTCTCAGCCTCGATCCAGACGTAGTCGGCGGCAACCGCGTTGAGAACGGGTGCCGCCAAGAGAGCGACGACGAGGGAAGTCAGCTTGCGTCTTGCCATGTTTGGGCTCCTTGCAAAACAACGTATAGCGGGGCAGCTTGCTCGCTCGTTCGAGAAGAACTACTTCGGGGCAGCGCCTGTCGATCTGACCGATCCGACTGATCCGACCGATCGCACACCCCCGGAGCGACGTTTTCACCCACCGGGGTGTCCAAGGGAACCGCGGACATGAGTGATTCCTATGGAAACGGCGTACGGCGGGGCAGCTTGCCCGCTCGGTGGCGCGCTCACTGGCGGCAGCCGGCGGAGTCGTGGTGCTCAAACGCACGAGCATGGATGATTCCTGTGGAAACGAGGTCTCGTCGTCAGTGGTTCCAGGCCGCGTAGGGAGGATAGCCCACCGTCGAAGGCGGCGCTACTCGTTCCGGTCGCGCAACTTCTTGGCGGGGACCCCAGCGTACACGCTGTAGGGTGCTACATTGCGCGTGACCACGGCGCCGGCGCCCACAATGCTCCCTTCGCCGATGGTGACCCCGGGCAGGATCACCGTGCCGACCCCGATGTCGCAGCCGTCTTCAATCACCACTTCGGCGAATTCCAGTCCGCCGAAGATCACCGGTTGCCGGCCGGCTTCCTCGTGGGTCGAGGTGAGGATCCGGACGTGAGGGGCGATCCCGACGTGGTCGCCGATGCGAATACCTCCCGCACTGTGGAGGAAGCAGCCCTGGCCGATCCAGACGTCGCTCCCAAGGATCATCTCGTTCCTGTGATACCCCTTGAGAATGGCGTAGTGCCCCACGTACACGTCACTGCCGAGGCTGATGGTCTGCGGGTGGAAGACGAGCGCGCCCGGCTCGAAGACGACGTTGTCGCCGTGCCGCTTGAAGTCGGCGAGCTGGAATTCGCCGCTGCCGTGGCTGCGCGGATGATTGCGCTGAGGCACAGGGCGCGCCTCCACAATGGGAAGCCGGTCGGAGCGTGTTCAGCTCTGCTTTCGGGAAGGGTTATGCCTCCCCCCATACCCGCACGCCTGCCGAGGAGCTGCAGCGGCGGCAGCAGTAACGACCAATGCGGTTTCGCTGGGCATCATGCCGGCTACACGTCGGCAGCCACAACCGGTCCCGAAGGTGAGACCGACGTAGTCTGGGCGCTGGTTCCCCGGGGAAGCCGGCTTGTGTTGCCCGGCGAGCACCCAGTCGGCTACAATCCAATCCCGCATCGGCGGAGCACGAGAGTTCTGGAAAGGCAATAGTTACCAACATGCCGAAGAAGGACAGTCAATCGATCAGGGACTCCGGAGGACTTCGAGCGTTCTATGAACGCCTCTACAGCCAGACCGTTCCTTGGGATCCCCAGAACCCCATGTACTCTGAAGACCCCGAGGAGGCGCGACGGACGCAAATCTACGCCGAGCTTCTCCAGAGCGCCCGCTGCGGACCGTTGATTGACGTCGGCTGCGGGTCAGGTCGACAGATGGCTGTTCTCAGTGAAGTCTGCGCGCACTCAACAGTCATCGGCGCAGATCTGTCGCTTGAGCAGGCGCGCAGAGCCCGGCAGACGGCCCCCTCGGCCGCTGTTGTGGTGGCGAGCAG
The DNA here is from genome assembly GCA_002779825.1 of Armatimonadetes bacterium CG06_land_8_20_14_3_00_66_21. Lineage (GTDB taxonomy): Bacteria > Armatimonadota > Abditibacteriia > CG2-30-66-41 > CG2-30-66-41 > CG2-30-66-41. The sequence continues at coordinate 21,703 of PEVN01000172.1, forward strand.
TACGGATCTTCCCTTCCGACAGGGCTCGTTTACCCACACGCTGTGCGCCGAGGTGCTTGAACACCAGCCGCAGCCCGAGCTGACCTTGGCGTCTCTCCGACGCATCTTGGCGCCGGGCGGAACGCTGGTTGTCTCCACCCCTTACCGAGAGCGCATCCGCCATGTGGTGTGCATACACTGCGGCAACATAACGCCGCTGAGCGGGCACCTGCATTCGTTTGCCGAAGGGGACATGAAGGACATGCTGGATCGCGCTGGTTTCCGAACTCAACTCGTGCAGGGGAGGGTCCGCGCGCGGAAGCTGTTCACCCGTCTGCCCTATGCTCTCTGGAAGGGAGTCCAGTGCCTGCTGAAGCTGGCAGGAGCCAAGCCGAAGTCGCTGGTTGCGGTGGCGCTCAGATCAGCCGATTGACCTCCCCCGCCGACCAGCCCGAGTAGCCGCACGGAGTGTGCCCATGGTTCAGACAGTCCGCAGGTTGCGCGCGATCTACCACAACCTGAAGTTCCGACTGCGTTTCCGGGCCTTTCGGGACGCCGAGCAGCTCTTTACGCACTACTACACCGTGAATCGGTGGGGCAACAAGGAGAGCGTCTCCGGCGCGGGGTCAACACTCGAATACACGGAGAACATTCGGAGGGGAATCCCTCGTCTGACTGAGAGGCTTGGTGTGAAGACGATCCTGGACGCGCCCTGCGGCGACTACAACTGGTTCAGGCACATCCCCCGAGCGAAGGGACCTACGTACGTCGGCGGTGACATCGTGGAGCCGCTGGTCCGCCGGAACCAAGAAGTGTTCGGGGATGCTACAACTTGCTTCCGGCAGCTCGATGTCATCCGCGATGAACTGCCCGCCGCCGAGCTGTGGCTTTGCCGGGACTGCTTGTTTCATCTGTCCAACGCGGACGTGTTCCTGACCATCGCGAACTTCCTGCGCAGTGATGTCCGCTATTGGCTCACCTCCACTCACCCGGAGTGCGAACAGAACATGGACATCCCGACAGGGTCGTTTCGGCTCCTCAACCTGGAGTTGCCGCCATTTGGTTTCTGCAAGCCACAGGTTACGTTGGACGACTGGATCGAGGGATTCCCTGCAAGGCTGCTCGGGATCTGGGAGCGAGAAGAACTCTCGCAGGCACTGGCGAACAACGCCGCGGTTCAGGTGGCGGTCAGGGACTTACTCCGGAAGTCGGCGAGGGTCTCCTCGTAGACACCGCTCAGCCTCCCCAGGAAAGCTTGCTCGCCGAACCGCTGTTCGACGCTGCGCCGGATAGTGCGCGAGTCGAAACAGACGCGCCCCTCCAAGAACGCAGCCATCGCCTCGACCAGCGCTTCGGCATTCCCGGGTTCTACGAGAACGCCTGTATCCGGCGTGACCACATACTCCGGGCCGCCGCAGCGAGTCGCGATCACGGGCTTGCCGCAGGCCATCGCCTCGCCCAGGACGATGCCAAACGTCTCGTGCAAGCTGGGCAGAACCAGGACATCGGTCCAGCGGAGCCAAGTGCGAACCGCCTCGCGATCGAGCAAGCCGAGGAAAGTGCAGCGTTCGCTCACGCGGAGCGCCTGGGCCCTCTGCGCCAGGCTCTGCCGTTCCTTCCCGTCTCCGCCGATTGCCAACTCAAAAGCAGTGTACCCGAGGCGCTGAAGACGGGAGACAGCCTCAAGCAGGTACCCAAACCCCTTCTGCTTGGAGAGCAGACCGACGCACAGAAAGCGAAGAGGTCGGCTCTCGGGACCTTCAGCCTCGCCTTGTGGGGTGAAGAAGCTGGTTCTCACTACGTTCCCGACCACCCGCACGGTGACACTGCTGTCAAAGGTCTGGATCTGCTCTGCCAATGCCGGACTAACAGCCAAGACTGAGTCGGCTTGCGAGAGCGCAAACCGCACCATCTGTTGCTTAGGGGATGTGCCCAGATGCATCGAGAATGGACTGGAGTGTTCGGTGATGACTACAGGGACGCCATGCCTCTTGCCCAGGTTTACAGCAGCCCATCCCCCGGGCAGAACGACGTGGGCATGGATGAGAGCTGGCTGGCCCCAGCTCCTCTCCAAGCGCCTGAACCCTCTCGCCGCCGCCGCGCAGTATCGACTGTATGACGTCCGGGTGCCGGGTAGCAGGCTGAGGCTGGGCTCCCGGTAGACCGGCAGACCCGTCGTCGTCTCCACGCGGGCACCGACACAGGCAGTGCGTTTGAGCAAGTGGCGCCACTTGACCAGACTCGGGACGAGGACGGCGACCTCATAGCGTTCTGAGAGCAACTGCGCCTGCTCCAGTACGAAGATCCCGGCCAAAGGGGAGCGCTCGTCAGGGAACCATGAAGCCAGTATCAGGACTCGCGGCCGCATACCGGGGAACATCTGGCCGTCCGTCTCGACGCCACGTTCAGGTTCGCCCACAGCCGAAGTGCTCAGGTGGAGCATTGCGCTGTCCAGGGAGCGGCGGGATTGGGGGAACGACTGCCCAGGCAGCCCTTCTCGTCGATGGACTGCCGGATTGCGTGCGCCAACTCGACAGCCCGCAGCCCATCCTGCCCGGATACTTCAGGCTCCGTATCGCCCAAAACGCATCCGACGAAGGATTCCAGCTCAAGTTGGAGGGGCTCCACATCGGGGACGAACACCTTCTCGAGGACGCCGCCCTCCCTATGGCTGACATCGTGGTCGTCCCAGGGTGAAGCGGGGCCCTGCTGGCGGTGCACCACCACCCGTCGGCTCAGATAGTCCAGCTCGATGTGAGCGCCTTTCTGGACGATGTCTAACGTTCGGACTCGATGCGCCGTGATTCGGATCGCCGTGAGCTGGCCGAGCGTGCCGTCCGGGAAGACAAGATGCGCTACGGCATGGTCAGTGCCCACGCCATTGGTGGAAACGCCAACGGCGTCCACGTACGTTGGTACGTCGCCGACGAGGCTGCAGATGATGTCGAGGTCGTGGACCATGAGGTCCAAGACCACATCCACGTCAGTGACTCGGAGCACCGGGCTCAGTCGCCGGGCTGAAAGGGCGGTGGTCCGCGAGTCGCCCAGCACGGTTGGCAATTCGCGGAATGCCGGGTTGAACCGCTCGATGTGCCCCACCTGCAACTTCACGCCATTGGTCTCGGCCAGTCCGCAGAGCTGCTGCGCCTCCTCTGGCGTGCTTGCCAATGGCTTCTCGACCAAGGCGTGCACGCCCGCATTCAGTGCGGCAGACCCAACGTCACAGTGCGTGACCGTGGGCGTGGCGATGGTGGCAATGTCGACTTCCTTCAGGAGCTCGCGGAAGTCGGTGTGGGCGGGAACGCCATAGACCGCTGCGATTGCGTTCGCGCGGGATTCATCGACGTCCGCGACGCCGGCCAGGCGAACTCGGCGAAGCTGAGAAAGCACCCGCGCGTGGTTTTGCCCCATCGCTCCGACGCCGATGACTCCAGCACGCAGCTCAGCCGTCAAGAGCCACACCTCACTGAGGGGTCGCGGGGCGAGTCCGTCGAGGGGGATCTAAGAGAGACAT
>PEVN01000482.1 GCA_002779825.1 Armatimonadetes bacterium CG06_land_8_20_14_3_00_66_21
CTCCAGAATGTAGAACTTGAGGTGCTGGCCGAGCCGGTAGTCCTCGTCTTCCACCTGTTCGCTGGGAGGCAGCAAGGCCTCCACTTGCCCGACGTTGACGCAGAGATTCCGGCGCTCCCGGCGTTGCACTTCGCCGGTGACCAGCTCTCCCTCTTTACCGCTGAATTCGTCGAAGATGCGCTCCCGCTCGGCCTCACGGATCCGTTGGACCATGACCTGCTTCGCGGTCTGCGCCGCAATCCGCCCGAAGTTCTCCGGCGTCACCTCAAACTCGATGATCTCGCCGGCTTTCACCTCGGGCCGGTAGCGCTGCGCCTCGTTGAGGGCGATCTCGGAGTGCTCGCTCCCCGGTTCGCTGACCACGGTACGGCGAGCGAACACGTGGAAGGAGCCATGTTCCCAGCCGATCTCTACTCGAATGTCCCCGGCGCCGCCGTAGTTCTTACGGTAGGCCGACACCAACGACGCTTCGATGGTGCGCACCAGTGTCTGAACAGGAATACCTTTCTCCCGTTCGAGCTGATGCAGAGCATCAAGCAAATCAAGACTCAAGGAACCTCACCCTCCTCGTAGACTGCGGACGCCGCCATCGGGCACGAACCGTCACGCGAACACTTCTTCCTGCGGACACCGAGTCCGGAGGAAATGCATTCACCCCGAGCGCAGAAGCATACCTCCGCCTCGTGCCACTGCGGGCAGAAGCTCACGGCGAATCACGCGGCGTGTCCGGCGTCCAGTCACAGTCCTACGGGCAGATCCGACGTTGCAGATCCCACGGAAAAAGAAAGAGTGGGAGCACTTCCCACTCTTCTTCCGTGCAACCCGTCAATTGAGCCTTAGTGTATCACATCGAGCGGGTTCGATCAAGTACGGCCCGCGCCAAACCCCGGTCTTCGTGCCAGGAATGCGCTCCGGCTCCCTCGGCTCGTTGCCGGTCCGGCCTCCTCGCGCGGCCGACCGGCCCGCCGCAGGGTTACGTGGTCGCCTGCCGCACCTTGTTCTTCTCGCGCTCCTGTTTTCGCCGCAGGGATGAGATCTCCTCGGCCCTCTTCTGCTCCGCATCCTGCAGCGCCGCCGCGTCGCCCTGCGCCCGGGCGGCGGCGACCTGTCCGTCTGTCAGGATCTGGACCTCGGCGATCTTCGCGTCGTACTTGTCTTGGACTTCCTTCAGCTTCGCCTTCTGCTCTGTCGTCAGCTTGGCGCCGTCGTCCTTGCCGCCCCCAAATCTTCCCAGGGCGATGTCTAAGGCGGATCTCATGGGCTACCTCCTACGGAAATGCACCGTCAACCCGAGCCGCGACGGTGACGGAGCGTGTGCCACGCTGGCTGCCCCGGCGACGCCGACGGCGCACGCGCTCCGTCACCGTTGCGGCTCGGATTGGCTCGCGCTCTCACTTGCCGGGGTGTTCAAACGGAACGGGAAGGCAGCCCCGCCCTGCCGCCTCGCTCCTCTGCCCTCCCCTAGCCCGGCTTGCCGTTCTCGCGGATCTCCATGCCGACTGCCTTCTGCAGCACGGTGGTCTTGGGCGGGACACTTCGCATGAGGGACACATTGGCGCCGATGGTGGAGCCGCGACCGATGACGGTATCGCCGCCGAGGATGGTAGCGCCGGCATAGACGATCACGTCGTCTTCGAGGGTTGGGTGGCGCTTGATCCCCTTGATGGGGTTGCCATGCTCGTCCAGGGGGAAGCTCTTGGCGCCAAGCGTAACGCCCTGGTAGAGCTTGACGTTGTTGCCGAGGTCGGTGGTCTCGCCGATGACGACGCCGGTTCCGTGGTCGATGAAGAACCGCTCACCGATGTTGGCCCCCGGGTGAATGTCGATGCCGGTTTGGGCGTGGGTCCACTCGCTCATGATCCGCGGGACGGCGGGCACGTTCAACGCGTACAGCTCATGAGCAATCCGGTGGGAGGTGATGGCCGCCAGCCCGGGGTAGGTCAGGATGACCTCGGCGAACGACAGCGCCGCCGGGTCGCCATCGTAGGCAGCCTCTACGTCCCTTACCAACAGCTCCCGGATCCGCGGGAGCTGGCGCACCAACTCGCCGGTGAGTCGCTCCGCCTCCCCGCGGAGGTCGCCGACCTCGCGCTTCGCGCCCGTCACCTGCGCGTATCGGCTGGTCCAGCGCAGAGGCAACGCGGTGGCGATTTCGGCGCTAAGCAGCCGAAACGCCCGGCTCAGGCGTTCCTCGAGATAGACGCTCAGTTCCGCCCGGTGGATGTCTTCATGGGTCATCGTGCCGGGGAACATGATGTCTCTCAGCACGATCAGCGCCTCGACCACGCTCTCCTTGTTCGGGAGATGGGAGCCGACGTTGGCCGGCGTATCCAGTTCCTGCGGAGCGTAGAGCGGCGCGAGCCGATGCAGGACATCGCAGATGATTCTCGGCGCCAAGCCGACGCATTCGTCGTGCGCATGAGACGGGTTCTGGCAAAGGCACGGTTGCTGTTCCATGGGCGGCACTTCCTGAATTGATCCCTACGAGGAGGCTCTACCGAGACGGGGCCTTGCTGTTAGGGTGACCCCCATTGGCATCTTGCGTGTCACGGGCGGGCTGTGTGCTCGACCTCAATCTGCATGTCGCCCAGCCGGCGCCGCAACTCCGCCAGGCTCTCCGGCGACACCAGCGCGTCGGTCATCCCGACACGCCCCTCGATCAGCGCTCCAATCTCCGGAACTTTGAGCAGTTCATCCAGCGTCTTCGCGTTGGGTGCCGAAAACAACACCTTTGTTTCCAGACGAACGGGCCGATACCTGCCCGCCCAGGCCTTCAGGGCGACCAGCAGTTCGGCCGGCACTTTGCCGCGAACGCCTTCCCGCAGGAAGTCGGCAACTTCGCGCAGAGAGAGCCCTTGCGCCAAGCCCTGCCGCACGCTGTCCGCCGACAATCGGTAGCCGACCTGACCAGCCGACTCCCCGGTCGGCTCCGCGATTTGCGCCAGGAAGTACTCGGTGTACGGCGTGTGTGCCTCCTTCGGCACTCGCAGGTCCAGGCCGTCAAGCAGCAACTCGCCTGCGGGCGGCCTCCCGTACCTCAGCTCGCGGCATACCAGTCCCCGGCGCTGAAGCAACACCAGCAGGTCGGCCGCGCGGTCGGCGTCCACGACCGCCAGTGTCGGGGTGAGCCGTCGCTGGATCAACCGGCCCCAGCGAGGGCTCTCCACCAGCGAATCGAGCGTCTCGCTGCGTTCCACTTCGAGTAGTGCCGCCGCCGGCTGGAGCTTGATCCTCTCGAACGACTGAGCCCAGTCGCGCAGGCAGTACCTCACGTTCTGCGGCAGTGGGGTGTCAGAGTGGCTCTCCAGCGTAGCGAAAAGCTCCTGCGCAGTGAGCCCAGACTGAATGCCCCGCCGCACCGACTCGGCACTCAAGTGCAGGGAACAGGCCTTGTCGATCTTGTCCACTTCTGCAAACCGGCACAGCTCC
>PEVN01000061.1 GCA_002779825.1 Armatimonadetes bacterium CG06_land_8_20_14_3_00_66_21
ATACACCGTCCGAGAGGTCGTCAGCGGGCTGCAGTATGTCGCCTACGCCCGCGAGCGCAGTCTCTGCTATGCCACGCTCTTCATCGCACGCCTCCGGGCACACCTGCAGGCGTGCGGGAGGCCCTTGGACGGCGCGTTCATTCAGACCGACAATGGGTCGAGTTCATCGGCTCCTGGAATGCCCGCGCCGACAGCGTCTTCACTCAAGCCGTCTGCCACGTGCCCGGACTCACCCACTGCGCCGTCCCGCCGGGCGCGAGGGGAATCCGGGGTGGACGTAGAACACGTATGACTTGCCGGACTGTACCCCGTCGCGGTTCCCGCACATGGATGACTGAGCAATGGAAAACCGATCCTGGCACGCACAGGCCGTGTGGACACTAATGGCAGCCCTGGTGGGTTGTCGCGGCGTGATGTCGGAGCCGCTTTACCGCTACTGGCCCCGCGTTCCGCGGCCGAGGACGCTGATCCGCGTTCCCTTCGTGGGCAACCACGAAGACGGGATGGTCTACGAGACGGCGGCGGGTCTGGCTGCGAAGGCGGTGCGTGAGGGCAAAGGGGAGGTGCTCCTCTGCGAGGACACGGACAACTCGGGGTATCAGCGTTGGTATGCGCAGATGAAGGCTGTCGTGAAACCGCGGATTGAGAGACCGACCGACCTGTGGGCGGCGGTGGCGAAGCTGCACAAGCTGGGCATCGTGCGCGGATATGTCCTGTATCGGTACGACTCCGGGCCGCGGGGGTGGCACGCGTCAGGGGCGATTGACGAGTCTGCCAATGTGGCCACCTCGTTGGCGGCGGTGCTGGGGGGTATCGCCGTGTCGGAGCGATTGCAGCCTTCCGCGGAGAAGCTGGGGCTGCCGCTGCTGCTGGACGCGCGGGACCGGACAGAGGCGTGGTGCCTGAAGACCTACGAGGAGCGCTGTGCTCGGCGAGGGTCTCCTGACCCCGCCGCTCCCCGGACCGACAGGTCTCCAGAGCCCTTTGAGACCTTCCGGTCAAGCGTTTCGGGGCGGTCGGAGACCTGCCCCGAGCTAAGTCGAGCGGAAGCGTGGTGCCTTAAGACGTACGAGGATCGCTTCAGCCGCGAGGTGGTGATGACGGCTGACCCCAAGTCGCGGGTCGCGCGGTCGGAAGGGGTTGCCTTGGGCGCCTTCGTGGTGTCGCAGCCGGGGCCGGTCTATGAGGCGGCGCTGGCCCGCTGCAAGCCTGATTGCCCGGTGCTGGGATGGGGCTGCGGGGGCGAAGACACGCAAACGCTGCCGTCGAGCCAGTGGGGGCTGTTCCAGACGGCGACCAACTGGTGCCACAACCTGCCGCTGCTCTCCACCGAGGAGGTGGGGAAGACGATCCCGCAGAAGTCTGTCAGCCTCCCGGCGCGGTGTCGCGCCTCGCTGCGCGACCTGAAGTGGGAAGACAACTGCCACTACGTCGCCTTCCTGATGAGCGACGGCGACAACGTGCAGTGGCTGATGGGTAACTTCGCCGGCGGCACGGAGGGGCACTGGTACTACGAGAGCCCGGCGCGGGGCAAGTTCCCCTTCGGGTGGACGTTCCCCTACGCGAACCTCGCGCAGCTCTGCCCGTACACGCTGGTAGACCTGTTCGCGCGCGCCACGCCGAACGACGACTTCGTGCCCTACGGGAACGGCTACCTCTACCCGGACCACTTCGGCGCGAAGCGGCCGAAGACACCCGGCCAGCCCGATCCGTTGACGCTGCACGCGCGTCGCCTCGGCGAGTACATGCGGTTCGGCGGCCTGCACACCCTCGCCTACAACCTGCAGGACTGGGACGGTCCGCAGGCACTGACGGCGTATGACACGCTTGCCCGCGAGATCCCCACACTCGACGGTGTCTTCACGGTGCAGTACTACCCGTACTCCGGCGGCGAAGGGCGCATCCTGTGGGCGAAGGCGAACGGACGGTCCGTGCCCGTCATCTCCTGCCGCCTCTGCATCTGGGCGAACACCGGCCGCCCACGTGACTCGACCCCGGCCGGCGTGGCGAAGTGGCTCAACGGCATGCCCCGGGGCGGGGCGACCTGGAGCGACGACAACTTCTCCTTCGTCATGCCGCACGCTTGGTCCCGGTTCCGCGACACGAAGAGCGATCCTTCAACCACGGCCGAGGAGAAGGACGTGGACCAGGACAAGGACGCGCCGGACACCGCCCGGGGCCTGCTGCCGGTCCAATGGACGGTCGAGCGGCTGGACAAGGAAGTCAAAGTGGTGACGCCGGCGCAACTCGCCCTGTTGGTCAAGCTGCACCTGCGGACGCGGGAGACGCTGGCCGCCTACCTCGCGGACCTTCGGCCGCGCGTGCAGGCCACTGCCTCCAAACGCGCAAAGGACCTGCTGGCACAGGCGGGGAGATTGCTTCCGTCGCTGCATGACGGCGATAGCAGTGGCAAGCGGTGCTTCGAACTGCTACGGGAGGCAGACCGCCTCATCACGAGGTGAGGGATCGCCGCGCGTTTGGCGGAGGACTTCCCCGGTGCTACAATCGCGCCCGAGGTAGCACATGACACTCACTGATATCACGACGACGAAAGAGAGCCTCGCGCCGGTGTTCGAGCGAACACCGGCGGTGCAGGCGGCCTACCTCTTCGGGTCGCAGGCCGACGGCTCGGCCGGGGCGCAGAGCGATATCGACCTGGCGGTGGTCCTCGAAGAGGGGACCGAGGAGCAGTTCAGACTCCGCGAGTCGGTGGAGCTGGAGCTGGCATTGGGGGCGGCGCTCGGCACCCACAACCTCGACCTGGTAGTGCTGAACCGGGCGCCTCTGCCCTTGCGGCACCGAGCGTTGGCGACGGGCAAGGTGCTCTACAGCCGGGACGAGGTCAAGCGGACGGACTTCGTTGAGCAGGTCACGCGCGAGTATATTGATGTCGAGCCGTGGCTTCGGCGAGTGGAGCGTGAGCATCTGGCGACGCTGCAAGAGCGGTACTGCCCCTCCGTCCGCGAACATCCGGTGGAAGGGACGTGAGCGTTCTGGTCGATGCTCCGCGTGTAATGAAGCGACTCGACGTGATTCGCGAGAATGTGTCGGCATTGAGGGATATGCAGGGCCTCTCCGCCAAGGAACTCGGGGCCAGTCGACGCGACTTGGCTGCCGCGAAGCACTTCCTGCGGGAGTCGACCGAGGCGATGATCGATATCGCCAATCACCTCTGCGTCAAGTCCCTCCTCGGCACGCCCGCGTCGGCAGTGGACGCCGTCATCCTTCTGCGGGACGGCAACGTGTTTGCGCCTGCCCACGCCAGCACGTACGCGACGATGGTCAAGTACCGGAATCGCCTGGTGCACTTCTACGCGGACGTTACCCTCGAGGAGATCTGGCAACTCATTCAGAACGAGTTGCCGGACTTCGAGATGTTCGTAGGCGACGTGGCCCGTTACGTGGCTGAACTCGACAGTGCGGAGACAACTGCGTAGGCGAGGTTGCGAGGCTTGAGCCGGGCGGTCAGAAGGGCGGATGCCGGTGGGGGAGCGCGGTCGCCGAACTGCGCTGGTACAGGGCGCCCACGCTCAACCCGCTGTTCGTGACGCCTGTCTGCTCCCCGTAGCCCGTGGCGACGGACTTGCAGTCCATCGAGAGCCGTACGAATCGACACAAAGGGAAGTGCAACCAACCATGGCCGACAAAGTGAAGCTCGGGATCGTCGGGACCGGCGGAATCGCTGGCTCCCACCTCAACGGGTACAGGAAGCTGTTAGACGCTGGCTACGACAAGTTTGAACTCGCGGCGCTATGCGATACCAATGAAGGGCGTCGCGCTGAGTTCGCCGCCAAAGTCAAAGACATGTTCGGCTGCCAGCCCGCCCAGTTCTCCTCCGTCGAGGAGATGGCCGCCGCCGGGGTTGTGCAGGCTGCTGACCTGTGCACGCCCCATGCGTTCCACCACACCACGGCGATTCCGTGCCTCGAGGCTGGCCTCGACGTGATGGTCGAGAAGCCCTGCGGGATCACGATCAAGGCCTCCGACCTGATCATGGAAGCCGCAGCGAAGACGGGCGCCCTCGTCGCGGTCGCCGAGCAGGTTCGCCGCGGCATCAAGGCTCGCGCAATGGACTGGGCTGTCAACCAGGCCAAGATGATCGGCGACATGCGCTTCTGGTCGGTCGTTGGCTTTTCGTCCTGGGACTTCGCCGCCGAGAACTACTCCGGCACCTACATGTGGCAGTGGCGGCTCCTGAAGCTCGCCAGTGGCGGCGGGATGCTGTTCGATGCCGGCGCGCACTTCGCCGACATGATGCTCCACCTCTTCGGGCCCGTTGACGAGGTCTTCGCGTGGACGCACACCTACCACGACATCAACATCAACCTGCCCGAGCTCGAGGAGCAGAAGATGGAT
>PEVN01000497.1 GCA_002779825.1 Armatimonadetes bacterium CG06_land_8_20_14_3_00_66_21
TGCCCCTGAAGAACGAGAAGGGGCGCGTCCCGTCGTTTGAGATCATGCGCTGCACCCCGGCGATCCGGGCGCTCATCCGTGAGGCGAAGACCCACCAGATGTACTCGATCATCGAGTCCGGCGGGGATCTGGGGATGATCTCGTTGGACCAATACCTGATTGGGCTCCTTCAGCAGGACAAGATCGTGTACGAAGAGGCGCTGGTGAAGACCTCCAATCCCATCGAGTTCGAGCAGCGTTGTGCGCGAGTCGGCCTCAAACCCAGCGCTGCGGGAGTGATCGGCGATGCCCAAGTATGACCTGAACCAGTTGCTCTCCCACCAGATCAAGCAGGACGCCTCGGACCTGGTACTCAAGGCGTATTCGGCTCCGCTCTTCCGGGTGTACGGCGAGATGTACCCTGTGAAGGGACCGGACCTGGAACCCGAAGAGGTCCAGGAACTGGTCTACAGCATCCTGACGGACGAGCAGAAGCAGGTCTTCGAGACCGACATGGAGCTGGACCTGTCTTACCAGATCCCGGGCGTGTCCCGCTACCGCGTCAACATCTTCCGGCAGCGCGAGTGCGTGGGTCTGGCGGCCCGAGCGATCCCGTTTACGCTCAACACCATCGAGGAGCTTCACATGCCCGAGATGGTGAAGGAGTTCTGCTCCCGACCGCGCGGACTGGTGCTGGTGACCGGCCCGACGGGGAGCGGCAAGTCGACCAGCCTCGCCGCCATGATCCGCTACATCAACGAGCGGTTCCCCGTCCACATCATGACCGTCGAAGACCCCATCGAGTTCGTCCACGAGGACAAGATGGCGCTGGTCAACCAGCGAGAACTGCACACAGATACGCACTCCTTTGGCGAGGCGCTGAAGCATGTGCTGCGCCAAGACCCCGACGTGATTCTCGTCGGAGAAATGCGCGACCTGGAAACCATCGGGCTGGCCATCACCGCAGCCGAGACCGGTCACCTTGTATTCGGCACGCTGCACACGACCGATGCCTGCCAGACTGTCGACCGGATCATCGACGCCTTCCCAACCCACCAGCAGCAGCAGATCCGCATGCAGCTCTCGGTCAACCTCGTCGGCATCATCTCCCAGACGCTGTTGAAACGCAAGGACGGGAAGGGACGCATCGCTTCCTACGAGACGATGATCGCCACCTCCTCGGTCCGCAATGTGATCCGGGAGGGCAAGACCTACCAGTTGCCCTCTACCATCCAGACCGGGATGAAGCAGGGCATGATGTCGCTCAACCAGAACCTGGTGCTGATGCACTTGAACGGCTGGGTCACAGAGGAAGCCGCCCTGGAAAAGGCCACCGACCCCATCGCGTTTGCCGAGATCCTGGAGGAGTCCAAGAAGAAGTTCGCGGAGAAGGTCGGCAAGAAGCCCGCGTAGCCCGGCGTCCGCGCCGTGCGCGAGAGGACTTGTTATGTCTCGCATCAAGAAAGATGAAGAACTCGGGCAGAACTTTCTGGACGCGGCCGTGCCGTTCTTCAGTTGGTTGTTCAAGATCTGCCTGGCTGTCAGCGTCCTGACCCTGGGCTACCTGCTCTACGCCATGTTGGTGGTCAAGGTCGCGAACCCGGAACTAAACCAGATTCGGCCGGAAGCCCTCGATACCATCGTTGGCAACCTCAAGCTGGTGGGGCTGGTGTGCACGATCAGTACCAGCGTCTTCGCCCTCTCGATCACCATTGCCTACTTCCATGTCAAGGACCTCATCCTGTACATGGGGGCAGTGGGAGCCCTGTTCCACTTCGGCATGCCGTTCCTGTTCGCGCGCCTGATCGTCTCGCAGAACGGACAGGGGAACGCCGCCACCGATGCCATCTTGGGCTCGCTTACGAGCGGGGGGAAGTTCGTTCTGGTGGTGGCTGTCATCCGAGGAGTCTTTGCCGCTGTCGACTGGATCAGGATGGGCCCCACGATCAAGAAGCCGAGTGTGGGGTTCGAGCAGCGAGAGAAAGCCAGCGTTCTCAAACAGCGGAAGATGAACGCCCTCAGCCCGTGCTGGCAACTGCCGTACTGTCGCGACAGCATCAAGGAGAAGTGCCCGGCCTTTGTCGCCAAGCGGCGTTGCTGGAAGTTCGGTCGGGGCTGCTACTGCGACGAAGAGATGATCCAGGCCATCGTCCGGGGGATGGACAGCGGGAACACCGACACCTACGCCCGCCAGGCGACCACCGGCATCGCCCCCAGACCCAAGAAGCGTGAGGGGAAACCGCCCTGCGGCAAGTGCTACATCTACCTTGAGCACCAGCGACTCAAGCACAAACTGCTCAGCAACTTCATGCTGCCCCTGGCCATCATCATCTGCGTCGGTCTCTGGAAGCCGTACTGCGCCGTCTATGAGGTGGCGATGGTGCACGGGCAACACCTCTGGAACCAGTTCGCCTTCAAGGGCAAGGTAGCGGACCGCAGCGGCCCCGGTCGTCTTGATGACTGGCAGAACGCCGACAAAGGCTCGACCGGGCAGCAGATGATCGAGAGGCGCGAGCAAGAGCAAGCGAAGACCTTCGAGCTGTGGCAGAGAGTGTTCGTGATGTTGATGATCGCCGTCTTCATCCTGGTTTACATCTCCAAGGCCTTGGAGTTCATCATATTCAGGTTACACTGGTGACCGGGGCGCGCGCGGTTCGTGTCCCCACAGTCTGGAGGCTCTGACGTCCCATGGCGAAAGTCGTTCTGAATGAGCTCGGCAAGAGCTTCGGCACCGTAGAGGCGTTGAAGAACGCCACCCTCGAGATCAACGACAAAGAGTTCTTGGTCCTTGTCGGCCCGTCGGGCTGCGGGAAGACAACAGCACTGCGATGCGTCGCCGGCCTCGAAGAGGCCACCTCCGGCGACATCTACATCGGCGAGCGGCGCGTCAACGACGTGTCGCCCAAAGATCGCGACATCGCCATGGTGTTCCAGAACTACGCGCTCTATCCCCACATGTCCGTGTTCGACAACATGGCGTTCGGGTTGAAGCTCCGGAAGGTCCCGCGCGCTGACATCGAAAAGCGCGTGCAGGAGACGGCCGGCATGCTGGGCCTCGAGAACCTCCTGAAGCGCCGGCCGAAGGAGCTGTCCGGCGGGCAGCGGCAGCGCGTGGCGCTGGGCCGCGCCATCGTCCGCGAGCCGGCGGTGTTCCTCATGGACGAGCCGCTGAGCAACTTGGACGCCAAGCTGCGGGTTCAGACCCGCGCCGAACTAACCAAACTGCATCGCCGGCTGGGCATCACCACGATCTACGTGACCCATGACCAGGTCGAAGCCATGACCATGGGCGACCGCATCGCGGTCATGAATGAGGGGCTCATCCAGCAGGTCGATCGGCCGCTCAATTTGTACAACCATCCGGCGAACCTGTTCGTGGCAGGCTTTATCGGCAGTCCGGCCATGAACTTCGTTGACGCCGAGTTGAAGTTCGAGAACGGCAGCGTCTATGTGGATGCCGGCTCGTTCCGACTCGCGGTGCCTGCGGACCGGGCCGAGAAGGTGCGGCAGTTGGGCGAGCGAGACGTCGTGTTCGGGATCCGGCCGGAAGACATCTACGATCGCGCCCTGTCGCTGGTCGAGGCACATGAGTCGAACACTGTTGAGACAATGGTGGACGTGATCGAGCCCATGGGGTCCAGCGTGGTCCTGTACCTCACAGTCGGCGACCACTCCCTGGTCGCGAGTGTCGACGCGGACACCCAGGCGAAAGACCTGGAGCCGTTGACCGCCGTGTTCGACATGGACAAGGCCCACCTGTTCGACAAAGAGACGGAAGCAGCGCTGTTCTGAGCGCTGCCGGGTCTCCGAGGGACGCCTCCACGATCTGCCCCGCAGGACCGCTACTGGTCTGCGTCTGGGGCGACAGCGGGACGGCACCCGGGCCGGGTCGCGCCGCTGCACGGTTTCGCCGAGGACCTCGCGCCTCCCGCCATTCGCGATGCTCCCATGGCCACTGAGCGTTCGCAGAAAGCTGGCAGATGCCCACTGACGACACAACAGACCAGACGCTCGAACCGGACATGGAGAGAGCCCCCGACGAGCATTCCGAGCCGGGGGGTCCGGCGCCGGCCGAGCCGCCCCTCGAAAGAGCAGCAGCGCCTGACTCTGCTTCACCTCCTCCCGACGAGCAACCAGCCGACTGCGAAGCGGCACTCTCGGACATTGACGGCGACGCCGCCGGGGACGACACGACCTCCGCGGCCGGCGACGGCAATGCCGACAATGTCGAGGGAGTAGCCGCGGAAGACACAGCGTTGGCAGCCGTGGGGGCGAACCGAGAACCCGAGGGCGAACTCACCCCGACCGAACCCGAGACGCCAGCAGAACCGGTTCAGGGCGAGCCGGGGAGTGAGACCAAAGCCGGCGAGTCGGCGACCGCGGATTCGGAGCCGTCGCCCGAGTCGGCAGAGGTGGCGCGGACACGGCCGGGACAGACAAGGGTGAGTTGGCTTGCCGTCTGGCGGACACTGCGAGCGCGGCGGGAGCCGGAGCCCCCCGGCGGGCGCGAACAGGACTTCTTCGACCACCTGACGGAACTCCGCGACCGGCTGATCAAGATCCTCTTGCTCGCGGTGGTGGGAACCGGCTGTTGCTGGAGCTTCTACGACCGCCAGACGCAAGTCGTGCTGATTCCCGGGGACTACACCGCGCTGCTGCGCGTGCGCGTGCACCTCGTTCCGGAGCCGTCCACGCAGAAGGCGGCGGCCACCCCGGAGGCCAAGGCACAGAAGAAGGAAGCCGAGTCGCTCCGCGACCAACTCGCTCGGCTGGAAGAGCGAGTAGCCCGGCTCGAGGAGCGTCTCCAAGTGCCGGAGACGCCAAGTGACGGGGGGACGAGCGCCGGGAACTCCTTGCGGACTCAGCCGCCGCCCGGGAGGGCGAAGCCAAGAGTGCTCCTGGTGCTGCCCTCTCTCTGGGGGTTCCTGACCGGGCCGGTGCGGGAGCCACTGGAGAACAAGGGCATCCGGACCGTCTTCCAGAGCCCCCTCGAGCCCCTGCTGGTGCGGTTCCAGGTGGTGGCGGTGGCCGGCATTGTCTTCCTGAGTCCCGCCATCTTCTATCAGATCTGGGCATTCATCTGGCCGGCGCTCTACGGTCACGAACGCAAGGCTGTTGGGCCGGTGATTCCCGCCTCGTTCCTGCTCTTCTGGTGCGGCGTCGCGCTGGCCTACACCGTGATCCCCATCTTCTTCCTGTTTCTGCTGGGGTTCGCCACGGGCGAGGCGCAAGTCCTCAACTTCGTCAAGTGGTACATCCCCTTCCTGGCCAAGGTGTGCCTCAGCATGGGCCTCGTCTTCCAGATGCCCATCGTCTTCTGGATGCTGGGCAAGCTCCGGATTGTGACGGCCGGCGGTCTCATGAAGGTGTGGCGCCACGCCATTGTGGTGATCTTCATTGTGTCGGCCATCATCACCCCCACGTGGGACCCGTTCAACCTCTGCTTGATGGCTCTGCCCATCTGCGCGCTGTACTTCCTCAGCGTCTTCCTGGTGTGGCTGACGCAACGGACTCGCCCGGGAATCGAGCCGCCTTCCTCCACTTCCTCCTGACAGCCGGTCTGGTCGCTCACAGCAGCGGCGGTCTACAAACCATGCTGCGGCGAGCGGCGCTCGCCCGCCCGCCGACGCATCTCGACAAGGACCTCCTCCGGCAGCCGCTCCAGAGCTGCCACCGCGCGCGGGTCGAACTGGGAGCCGCTGAAGCGCTGGATCTCCTCCCGAGCCGCCGCAAAAGACTGGGCTTTGCGGTAGGGACGATCGGAGGTGATCGCATCCAACGTGTCGGCGACGGCAAACGCCCGGGGACCAACCGCGAGGTCTTCCCCCTTGAGCCCGTGAGGGTAGCCGGTGCCGTCCCAGCGTTCGTGATGGTGCAATGGAAGATCCGCAGCATCCGCCAGGAACTCAATCCGCTCCAGGATCGTGAAACCGGTCACAGTGTGCGTCTTCATTTCCTCATACTCGGCGTCGGTTAGCTTGCCCGGCTTTCGCAGAATGG
This sequence comes from Armatimonadetes bacterium CG06_land_8_20_14_3_00_66_21, assembly GCA_002779825.1. Taxonomy (GTDB): domain Bacteria; phylum Armatimonadota; class Abditibacteriia; order CG2-30-66-41; family CG2-30-66-41; genus CG2-30-66-41. The sequence goes on from PEVN01000497.1 coordinate 5,980, forward strand.
CGTCCGGGACCCCGATCTTCCCGATGTCGTGCAGCAGCGCGCCGATGCCAATGGTCTCAAGTCCTTCCTTGGGAACGCCCATCTCTCTGGCAATCACCAATGTGTATTCGCGAACGCGTCGCGAGTGTCCCTCGGTCTCAGTGTCCCGGAACTCAAGGGCGGTGGCGAGTGAATCCACACTGGCAACGAACATCTCATCCTTGTCCGCGATCAGCCGCGCGTTCTCAATGGCTACCGCTGCCTGGGACCCAAAAGCCGCGCAGAGCTCCAGGTCGCTCTCAGTAAACAGATTCCCGTCCCGCTTGTTGAGCATCTCCAGCGCGCCAATGATCCTGTCCCCCTGCTTGAGCGGCACACACATGAGGGAGCGCGTCTCGAAGCCGGTCTTCTTGTCCATGCCGGCGAAGAATCGCTCATCGCTCTGGGCGTCCGCGATCAACAGCGGCTCCAGGTGCTCCGCCACCCAACCCACGACCCCCTGTCCTGGCTGGATGCGCACGCCGATCAGGTCCTGCGACTTCTCGCCAAGGACCACTTCGAACACCAGTTCGCCGGTCTTCGCATCTCGCAGCAGGAGCGACGCTGCTTCAGCCTTCACCACACTGGCGGCCAACTCCACGATGCGGTTGAGCAGTTCTCCCAGCTCGAGGATCGAACTCAGATTGATGCCGGCTTCAACCAGTTCGCGTTCGGCCTGCAGCAGTTCCTCGTTTCGAAGCTGCGTCTCATGCTCCACTCTCGCAAGCAGCCCGGCCATCAGGGCAACCAGCAACCACATCGGGTTGCCCACGAGCAGGTGGATGCGGATGACTGAGAAGTCGACCTCGTCCGGTCGGCTGAGCAACAGCACACTGCTCCAGACGGCACCCACTAAGATCGCCGCATACGTGGCGCCGCGAATGTGGTGGTAGACGGCTGCCGTGAGAATCGGTACTGCAAAGAGCAGGTGGAAGCTGCTGTGGACGCCACCGCTCTGCTGGACCAGAAGCCCGATCAGGGACGTATACAGAACCACAAGCGGGACGGAGAACTTGGAGAGGTCCGGCAGGCGACCCGACAGAAGGAGCGAGAGCAGCGCCAGGTGGATCACCGCTGTGCTCGCTAAGATGCCGTAGAAGAGCAGACCGCGTTCGGCGATGAGCGCCCCTCCGCCGGGCAGGATCTCGGCGATGACGACCAACAGAAGCACGGCCGAGAAGCCGCCGATCACTGTGAATTGCAGACTGCGTGGTTGCTGCATTTGCAGGTCCTCTTCGTGGTCTGGAAAAGTCAACGTATTCTATCACACTAACTGGGGACCGTTCTTTCCCTTTCAGGTCACTGGAGGAAACGGGGCCGCTCAGGCGAACCTCCACCAGTCAAGCAACCCCCAACGTAGTCCGAGGTGTTCCCGTGAGAGTTCTCGTCGCCAACGTCGGCAGTACCTCCTTCAAGTACCAGCTTCTCGACATGTCCACCGAGGCCGTTTTGGCTCGCGGGGGCATGGAGCGGATCGGTGCAGCGCTCAGCCCGATGAAGCACGCCGTGCCCGGCGTGTGCGAGGTCGAGAAGGAGCTGCCGCTTCCCGACCACAACGCGGCCGTCCGCGCCACCCTCGACGAGCTGACCTCGCCCGCGCACCCCGCCCTCGAGTCTCTCGACCAAGTAGACGCCGTCGGCTTCAAGACAGTGCACGCGGGAAAGCTGTCGGGAGTGACGCTGTTGACCGACGAGGTCATGGCGGCGATGGAAGAGTACTCGCCGGTGACGCCCGGGCACAACCCGCCCTACCTGAACGCCATCCGCATCTTCCAGCAGGTCCTGCCGAGCACCCCGCTTGTCGGCGTCTTCGAGCCGCACTTCCATGTGACAATGCCGGAGAAGGCGCGGGTCTACGGAATCCCATACGAGTGGACGCAGCAGTACGGCTTGTTCCGCTACGGCTTCCACGGCGCCTCGCACCGGTACCTCTCGCTCCGCGTGCCGGAGATTCTCGGCGTGCCCGGTGAACGGCTGAAGCTCATCTCCTGCCACCTGGGTGGCAGCTCGTCGATCTGCGCCCTCGACGGCGGCAAGTCCATCGACACCAGCATGGGCTTCTCCGCCCAGTCCGGCGTACAGATGGGAACCCGCACCGGCGACCTCGACCCCTTCATCCTCCCCTTCCTGCTGGACAAGACCGACATGACGCTGACCGACATCACCACCGGTCTGGTGAAGCAAGGCGGATTGGCCGGCATCTCCGGTGTGGGCGCCGACATGCGCGACCTCGAAGCCGCAGCCGACGCCGGCAACGCCCGCGCCCAACTCGCCATCGACGTCTACGTCTACGGCATCAAGAAGTACATCGGCGCCTATGTCGCTGCCCTGAACGGTCTCGACGCGTTGGTCTTCGCCGGCGGCATCGGCGAAAAGGGCGCCCGCATCCGAGCCGCCGTCTGCGCAGACATGGACTACCTGGGCCTCGAGCTGAACCCGGTGAAGAACGAGCAGTGCTTCGCGCAGGAAGCTGTGATCTCGCGAGACTCTTCCCGTGTCAAGGTGCTGGTGGTTCCCGCCAACGAAGAGCTGATCGTAGCGCGGGAGACCGCGCGGCTGGTGGCCGAGCTGCCGAAGTAGACGTAGTGGCCGGTCGAACCTGGTGTACCCTCCGCTCTGCAACGCAAGGCATCGCCCCATTGCGCGGGCCTTTGCGTACTTGCCGTCCTTCTGGTCCTCAGTCACCCCACCCCTGCGCGCCGATACGCGAGACGTCGATCGGCTTGAAGCCCAGCTTCAGCGCGGGGGACTCGGGCTCGAGCCGGTAGTCGTCGTGCGTCGCCTCCACGAACAGCGGGTCGGCGACCACTGAGTGCGCCTCATAGCCTGCTTCCAGCCACTGCGCCCACGTCCCCTTGGGCGTCAGCGCCTCGGTCAACCCTTCGGTGCTGTCCAGGTCCTGACCGGCCCGCCAGTAGAGGTTGTTGTCGCACTTGCGCAAGCAGTTCCCGCCGCCGCCGCTGATCCGCATCAAGCTCCCTTCGCGCCAGACGACGATATTGCGCACGAAGGTGTTGTCCCCCATGTCGGCGTCGCCGTTGCACTCGAACTGACGCTCAGCGCCGTCGACGAAGACGTTGTTCTCCCACACGTTGTTGCGGCCCAAGTGCACGTGGCCGGCACCGCGGACGGTGCGGGCGACGATGTTGCCGACGATCTGGGTGCCGCTGGAGTAGTCGTCGAGGTAGATGCCCCAAGTGTAGTAGGGCGTCAGCATCTCGCCGGTCTCGCTGGTCTTCAGTCCGACCACGTCGAGGATCAGGTTGTAGCGGATGACGTTTCCGGAGTTCTCCCGGTCGCGGCCGAGGGTCTCGATGGCGCCGGTGTCGTTGGTTTCGAGGTTGGTGCGCAGAATGCGGTTGTACTCGACGACGTTGTTGTGGGAGGCGCTGCCTGCTCGGAACGACTTCAGCGAGACGCCATAGCGCGGCATGTCGGTGATGGTGTTGTGGGCGATGCGGTTCCCGCTGCCGGTGGTGACGTAGACACCGGCAACGTGCTTCCAGAGCTTGCCGCACTGGGTGATGGTGTTGCCGGCGACGAGGTTGTCATGCGCCTGCGTGGCCGTCAGGTACCCGGTCAGCAGGACGCCGCCCTGGCCGCCGTCGGTTACCGTGTTGCGGACGATCCGGTTGTCGCTGGAGTGCAGCGACAGGCGGACCGCGTAGCCGCCGACACCGGGGAACTTGCAGTCTTCAACGGTGCAGTGCCGCGCGCGCCGCATCCAGACTGTGCCGTCGTCTGGTGTGTACGGGCTCGCCATCTCCAGCGAGTAAGTGGTGTGCGCGAAGGTGAGGCCGCGGAAGGTAAGGTGCTCAACGAAGCGGCGGTCCCCCGCCGTCGCCGCTGCGGCGACGGTTGCGTCGATGGCGCCTTCGTCTTCGCCTTCGATGTCGCCGCGAATGTCGATCAGTCGGTCAAGGACCGGCGCCACCACGCCTTGCTTCTCGAAGTCATCGCTCGTCGGCCAGTAGTACACCTTGCCCTGCTCGCGGTCCAGGAACCACTCGCCCGGCGAGTCGAGCGCCTCGAAGACGTTCTCCACGAAGTACCGATTGCCGAGCCGCAGTTCCTGCGTGCAGTTGCGGTTCTTCACGTAGACCAGGTTGTTCTCGAAGTCGATCCGGTCGACGGACAGGAGGGCGTTGACCCAACCCCAGGCGGGGAAGATGTGGATCTCCGGTTCGGGCGAGCGGGGCCAGTGCGCGAAGTCGCCGAGCCGGAAGCAGAACCGGTCCTTCTGCGCCGGGACGCGGTTCTTCGAGACGCCGGACTCCCGGCCCTTGCCTTCGTCGTAGGCTTCGGCTTGCACCACGACGACGTGCTTGCCTGCGGCCGGATCGACCAGCTCGGCGCCCTCGGGTTGCCAGTCCGCGTCGTCACACAGCGCGAAGGCGTCGAAGTTCAATCCGCCGCCCTTGACGTTGGTCCACCGCAGCCGGTGCTTGCCGGGCGTCAGGGAGAGCGCGGCGGTCTGGCTCCACTTGAACGTCTCCCAGCCGCCCGTGTCAGGCAGGTTCTGCAGCGTGACCGCTTCCTCGTCATCGACTTGCATCGTCGTCTGACCGGCCATGTCCTCCCGCCCGAACGCCTTGTTGAGCGCGCCGTAGTACAGCCACAGCCGGTACTCCCCGGCCGCGCGGACCTCGACGTCCCAGGCGAACGTGTCGCCGGCGGAGTGGATCCTGACCAGCGAGTCGCCGAAGGCGCCCTTCTGCCCGTCGGGCTTGGGCAACTCGGAGACGAAGTACCACCCGCCCGTGTATGGATGCTCGGGGTCGAAGTTGGGCGTCCGCGCCCGCGTCTGGCGTTCCTCGCCGACGAAGAGTTGGCGGAAGCCCCACTTGCCCTCCTTCACCCCCGGCACGTCGGCCGCGGCCAATCGCCCCGCGCGTCGCCAGTTGGTGAGCGGCCGCCCACCGCTGAGGACCGGCGCCTCACCCGGATACGCCGCATACGTGAGGGGGCACTCCGCAGTGCCCGAGTCCTCCGGGCCGAACGCCGCCGGCTCCGACAGGAAGTGCGTGCCGCCACGAACCAGCACCCGAATGCCGCCCGTCGGCGCGGCCTTCGCCTTCAGCGCGCGCACCGCGTCGCGGGCGCGGACCAGCGAGGCGAAGGGACCATCGGTGTTCGCGACGTTTGGCGCCGGCAGTGTGCCGGACCAGGTGTCGTTGCCGTTGGTGGCGACGTAGAACTGCGCCGCCGCTGACTGCTGCGCGTCAGCGACCTCAAGCGGAATGCAGAGCGTCGCAAGCAGGGACAGGGCAAGGGCGGCAGTGAACGAAGTCATCGGCGGCGGCTCCTAAGACGGGTCTGTGCCTCGCCAGTTGGGCGTTCGGACGCGAGGGCGGTACTTCCTTCGCGCCTGTCACCGGGAATCCCTGCCAAGCGAGCGACTCGTCACTCCGCCTGCCCTTGCAGCACCTGCACTACCTCGAACGGCCGGCGGTTGTTCCTCTCCGCCAGGTCGCGGATGACTTCGTCACCGGAGGCGTCGAGGTCTGCTGCTTTCAGCCGGGCAAGCGCGTCCGGGACAGTCAACCCGAACTCCGCGGCGGCCTCACGCACCGTCCTCTGCCCAAGGCCCATGCCCATGCCGCCGCCTTCGCCGCCCTGACCGTTCCCAGGTTGCTCCCCGCCGGCGACGCTGCTCTTCGCCTCCAACAGCTTGTAGATCTCCTGAGCGGACTTGCCGCTGGACTTGGCCAGCTCCTTCAGCGTCTGCTGCATGTTGGCGACGGCGATGCCGTTCTGCTGGAGTGTCTCCTTGACCTCGTCGGCAGTGAGTTGAAGCTTGTTACTCACCATCTGGAGCTTGAACAGCTCCATGTGCGCGACGGGCGGCTCACCAGCTTCGGGCCCCCCAGGAGCTCTTGAGGTGCGCTCCCAGGTTCATGGTGGAGCTGAACGGGGGCGCCTCGAACAGCGTCCCCGCGACGACCACCCAAATCCTGCAATCCTCGTTTCCCGGGCCCGCAGGACGGCGGCGGGGAGGGTGCAACGGGGTCTGGGAACCGGCACGAGGGCGGTCGGGAGCCGAAACGGTGCTTCGCGGCGGTGTCCTGACGGCTCCGGAAGGCGAGACACTCCTGGGCGCTGGTGCGGTAGGGCGTGCAAATGCTCCTTGAAGGTCTTGAGGGTGAGTTGACGACTGCCGCAGGCCAATTTGCCGGCGACGCGGATCAGGAACGTCTGCACGGTCTGCATTTCCCAACGCCGCAGTTGCTCGTCGCCGCTCCGCAGCGCCATCCAGCGGACCAAGTTGTAGGCCAGGATCGCGCACTGGAACAGCGCGGCGTTCGCCCCCGTTCGTGCGCCACCGTCTCGCTGCACAACTCAAGGAATGCGAACTTCCACTCACAAGTTCGCCTTTTCCAACCTTTTCTTGCTCGTTGGCGAAAATCGATTGCAGGATCTGGGCGCCACACTACTTCGACCAGGGCGAGGAACTCTTCAGCCGCAGCAAGCCCAAGCCAACCTGGTTCCAACGCAGGTCCTTGGAGGGACACGTCGAGTCGCGGATCGTGCTGGAGTCTGCCGGCCACACGTAGCGCGAATCGACAGTGCCTGGAGGACGACTCCTGTCTGTCGACGACAGGTGCTGCCGTCGAAACCTACCGCCACGACGACACGCGGACCAACATCCCGCCGGCGAAGATCGCCGCCGAGGGGCAGGTGCTGATCCCCAAGAAGGCCACCGAAAGTCCAAGGCGCTAACCGAACGCCCGCCGCGGTCAGGAGCCCTGCGCCGAGCAGAGCGGGTTCGACGGCGCGCCTGAAGACCTGGCAACGTGGGAGGCGCGCTCCGTCGAGACACGGCGGACCAGGAAGCGCAGAACCTGGAAGCCTACCTGGACCAGATGCTCCGGCTGCTGCGCATGGACGGCGTCACCTTCCCCAACAACCAGCACCTGGCATTCACCCGCCTGGAGCCGCTGACCGGCGACTCCGGGCTGCACGCCGAAGGCCGCTGGATCGCTGACGGCGTCGAAGACGACGACCCCGACGGCCGCGCCACCGTGGCGGTGGCGTTCGGCCAGCAGTACGGCCCCGTGACGGCCAAGCAGGTCGAGGAGTTGATCCGGTCGGTGAGCCGCCGCGGGTACGACGACCTGGTGATCGCCGGCTTCAGTTTCGACGGCCCCGCGCAGTTGGTCATCGACGAGGCGACGCACCCCAGCCGCCGCATCCACCGCGCCCACATCCGCCCCGACGCCAGCCCCGGCATGACCGGTCTGCTCAAAGAGCAACCCGGCAGCCAGCTCTTCACCGTCTTCGGCCAACCCCGCGTCGCCGTCGAGAAGGACGACGACACCGGCGAGTACACGGTGACGATGGAAGGCGTGGACATCTACAACCCGGTGGACAACAGCATCACCCCGACCGGCGCCGACAAGGTAGCCGCGTGGTTCGTGGACACCGACTACGACGGCCGAACGTTCTGCATCACCC
>PEVN01000080.1 GCA_002779825.1 Armatimonadetes bacterium CG06_land_8_20_14_3_00_66_21
GAGGCAGCCCGCGGTTCGTTGACCCCGAGCGGGCGCCTTCACCTCGCGGACAGCGGAAGCCCTCGGGCCACCGCAACCGAGAGAGGCACTCACGACAAGCGGCGTCCGTCGAGAACCGCGCCTCGAAATCCAACAGCGTCTTCGGCTAGTCCTCCATGACGCACGATCCTACAGATAGCGTCTACTGGAGACAAGTGCAGAGCCAGGTCGGCGAAAACCGCTGCGTTTGCGTGTTGGGACCGACGGTCGCTGAAGAGCTGTTCGGCGACGAGAAGCCGTTAGGGAAGGAGGTCCGTGTGCGGGGGGGGGGTGCGGCTTGTGGTGGTCGGCATTCTCCAACGGCAAGGTCGCCTCATGGGCCAGGATCTGGACGCCTATGTCGAAGTCCCGATCAGTGTGGTCCTCAAGCGCTTGGAGGGGGGCGAGTGGCTCAGCACTATCGAGGCCAAGGCTGTCTCCCCGGACCGCGTTGAGGAAGCCGCCGACCAGATCTGGGCCACGCTCCGGCGGCGCCATGAACAGGTAACCGACTTCATCGTCGACACGCCGGCGAGCATTCTGAGCTCGGTCAACCGGATGCTCAACCTCTTCAGCTTGGTGCTGGGGGGCATCGGGGGCCTGGCCATGCTGGTAGCGGGCATCGGGATCATGAACATCATGCTCGTTTCAGTGACGGAGCGGACCCGCGAGATCGGCATCCGCAAGGCGGTTGGGGCCACCCAGCAGGCCATCATGCGGCAGTTCCTGACTGAGGCTGCGGCCCTCAGCGGGGGGCGGCGGGGTGGTGGGCGTCAGCTTTGGGTACGGGCTGGCCTGGATCGTCAGGCTGGTCATGAAGGAGAAGATGCTCACGGCCGTCCCGCTGTGGGCGGCAGTCTTGGCGTTTTCGGTCTCGGTCAGCATCGGCATCTTCTTCGGGTGGTACCCGGTCTGGCAGGCCGCCAAGCTGGACCCCATCGAGGCGCTGCGGACAGAGTGAGCTGTTTGTGCTACGCTACTCAGAGATGGCAGTGTGCACTGCCATCCATTCTGCCTGGGAAAGGAATCGTTCCATGCGCCTCTCTCGGTTCACCCTCTGCGTCTTGCTGACCGTCTGCGCGCCCTTCTTGGTCGGCTGCAACAAGTCGAAGCCAGCCGCGTCCGGCACCGGGCCGGGTCAGGAAGTGGACCTGCCCAAACTGCTGGTGAAGGGCAAGACGACGCTCGTTGACTTCTACAGCCCGTTCTGTCCGCCCTGTCGTGAGATCGCCCCGAAGCTTGAGGCACTTGACGCCAAGCGCGAGGACCTGGTGGTCGTCAAGGTCGACATCAACCGCCCGGGCGTTCAGGGAATCGACTGGGGGTCGCCGGCAGCGCGGCAGTTCAAGCTATCGAGCATTCCGCATTTCACGATCTACGACCCCGACGGCAAGCTGCAGGCGGAGGGAGACTCCGCGTACCAGCAGGTCTCTGAGTGGCTTCAGTGACCTCTCCGCAACAGCGACAGGCCGCTTGCCGGAACGCTGACAGGGCTTCCCGCCAGTCGTTGGGGATCAGTTGTTCCACGGTGTCATTCCACGACCTGTCCCTGCGGGAAGCGCTTGCCTGCGCGGCTGACTGCGGCTTCCGGTGGGTTGACCTCGACGTCCGGGAAGGCGGCCCTGTCGAGCCCGTCTCCGTGCGCGAGGACTACGAGACCCAGCACCTGCTGATCGGGTTTGGGGCCGCACAGGCGGGCATCGCGGTGTCATCGCTCTGCGTTCACGCCCCAAACCAAACGGAGGACGAGGCCCTGCGACTGGTCCGCTCGGCATGCAATCTCAGCAATGCGTTGGGCGTTGGCATTGTCACCTTCGCACCACCCGAACCAGACAGCCTCGGAGGGCTTCCCCAGTGGCTGGCAGCGGCGCGGGAGCGGGAAACGCAACTCCGTGTGCTGGCGTCGGGCGACCTCCTTGTGCAGCTCTTGGACCCCGGTCGCCCAGAGAGCATTGCCCTCAGCCTGAGTGACCTCTGCGCGGCTGCGCGGAACGGCGTTGACCTGGAAGCAGTGCTGCCGAGAGTCCACTGTCTGTACGTGGACGTTCGCTCGACCGACGAGGCGAGTGGAGAGTGGGCGCTGACCGACGAGGAGCGCCGGTTGCTGGCCGAACTGACTCGGGACTCGCCAGATTCGCGCGTTGTCCTCCGCTGCTGCCACGTTGCAGACCTCGACTGGCGCAAGCGCCTGCTGTCCCGCTCCCGGGAGGCGACGAGGGCGCTGCTTGCCTCGTGAAGCGCACCGCAACCGCCTGCCGCCGAGGTCGGCATTTCTTCTGGGAGAAGCAGGACTGGGCGAGTCCGTGGCGAATCCCTTGTACCTCGGAGGCGTCGAAGGCTCCGCGCGTTTCCCTTTTCCGGGTCCTGCTAAGGCGTAAGTGTAAGTGGAGGGTGATCGGGAGGCGAGGCGTTCGCGCTGGCCCCCCTGCCGCCGGGGGATTCTCCGCACACGCTCTACAAGAACTCAATGCCGGGAGTACGCGTTCCGCCCGCCGACGAGTCATAGGAACTCGCTGAGACTCGCGCAGGCCCGAACCTGGCCGTTGCCGGCGACTGGAGGTCTACATGAAAGCAGCAGTAGTTGAGAGCAAAGGCACGCTTGTCGTCAGGGACGTGCCCAACCCGCGCCTTGAGGAGTACACCGCCCTGGTGCGGATCATCGCATGCTCGATCTGCAACGGTACTGATCACAAGCTAATGACGGGGAAGTTCCCCGGTCTCTTGGATGCCATCTACCCGACGATCTTGGGACACGAAAGTGTGGGCACGGTCATCAAGTGCGGGAAGAAGGTCCGCAACTACCAGGCTGGCGACGTGGTCTTGCGCCCACAGGCCCACGTTGACGGGATCAACTCTCACTGGGGCGGGCTGGCGCAGTTTGGCGTAGTGGTGGACTCTAGGGCCGCCGAAGAGGACGGCGTTGCGGTTGCCAACGCAGGGATCGGTCCGAAGCAGCAGGTTGTCCCACCTGACATCGATCCCCTCTACGCGACCCAACTCATCACCTACAAAGAGATTTGGTCATACCTGAAGAAGCTGGACGTCCAGCCGACGGACCGGGTGATCATCTTGGGTACCGGCCCGGTTGGGCTCACGTTCTTGAACTTCGTGAAGAACGTGATCAAGTCGTATGAGGTCTACATCGTGGGTCGCCGCGAACTGGGGATGAAGCAGGCTCGGATCTGGGGCGCTGATCGCCGTGTTGACACGCGCAGGCAGCTCATGGATCAAGGCCCGACGGAGGGCTTCTTCCAGGTCGTCATCGACTGCGCAGGCACCGAGGAGATGAACCGCTTCGGCATTTCGTCCCTGCACTGGGAGACCGCAAAGTACGCCCCCTACGCACTCTGGGACACCGACGCGCCGGCCATCGAGGAACTGCGCACCGATCCCCGAGTGGTGGAGTTCGGTCCGAGCGAGGAAGACGTCCACGAAGAGGTCCTCCAAATGGTGCGCGACGATATCCTCGATCTGTCTGCGCTGATCACGCACGTCTTTCCGTTGGACCGGATCCAGGAAGGCTTCGATCTCCTCGAAGCAAGGGAAGCGCACAAGGTGATTATCACCCCTAACTGAGGGCGCCGCCCCCCACAAGCGAGAACGCTGCTGTGAACGACGAGAGGTGCCCGCTCCTCGCTGCCCGGTCATTGGTCAAGGAGTTCGGGGGCAAGCGGGTGCTCAACGACGTCTGCTTCGACCTCTTCCCCGGGGAGATCGTCGGTCTGCTCGGCCCCAATGGCGCCGGCAAGACGACCACACTGCGCCTGCTTGTCGATCTACTCCGACCCGACGAAGGCACCCTCCAGTTCGCAGGCGCTACGGCGGACCGGTCAGCCATGGACCGGATCGGCTATCTGCCTGAAGAGCGCGGTCTCTACAAGCGGCTCACCGTCGCGCGCGTCATATCCTACTTCGCCGCGCTAAAGGGCGTGTCCAGACCGGTGGCTGAGGCCCGTGCGGAGGCATTGTTAACGGAGCTAGGGTTGGGCGGACACCTCACCACCAAGTGTGAGGCGCTGTCCAAGGGGATGCAGCAGAAGGTGCAACTGGTCGGCGCGCTCATCCACGATCCCGAGGTGGTCTTGCTCGACGAGCCTTTCAGCGGGCTCGACCCAGTCAGCACCCAGCAGGTTCGGGAACAGATTCGACAGCTTCGAGAGACCGGCAAGGCCGTGCTGCTTTCCACCCATCTGATGGGCGAGGCCGAAACCCTCTGTGATCGTGTTCTCATGATCAGCGGCGGCGAGCTGGTCTTGGAGGGTGCGGTGCAGTCGCTCAAGGAGCGACGGGCCGACGGCCGGACGTGGACAGTTGAATGCGACACCGACTTGACCGCCTGCCCGTTGGTCCAATCAGCCGAGCGGACCCGAGGCGGCCGCGTGCAGGTGGTGGTCCTGAACCCCGACGTTGTGTCCGCGGACCTGCTGCGCTGGCTGGCAGACCACCGGGTTGAAGTGCAGGGCGTCGCCAAGCAGATTCCTTCGTTAGAGGAGGTGTTTCTGCGCGCGGTTGCGTCGTGAACGGCCTTGGACCGCAGGTCAAGGACCGCCGCGACCCGAGGGACGCACCCCTTAACGGCTGACCGCTGACTGCCATGTCCCGTTCCCTCGTCATTGCCAAGCACGAATACCTTACGAGCATCACGCGGTGGGAGTTCATTCTGCTGACGCTCGGGTTGCCGCTGCTGGGGTTGGTCGTCGCGGCAACAGCCGCCCTCCCAGCGTTGCTGATGGCGCGCACGGTGCCGACGCACCTGACGGTGGGGGTTGTGGACGAGACCGGGCTCTTCGACTTCCCGAAGGAGGTCGCCGGGAAGAAGCTACCGGGCGCCGCCGGGCGGTTGGCGCCACCGCAGACGGGGTACACACTCCGCCGCTATGCCACTCGGGAGACCGCCGTCGCCGGATTGCGCGGCAAGGCAGTGTCGGCGTATCTCGTCATCCCCAAAGACTATGTCACTAGCGGCGAGGTCCTGACCGAGTCCGCGCTGGAGACCGGGCTGTTCTCGGACCAGTCGCTGCCGCCCTTGCGCGGCACGTTGGTTCGCGGCCTGCTCAAGGACCGGGCCGAGCAAGCGATCGTTGACCGAGTCCTGGACCCGGTCAACATTCGCCGCGTAACGACCGGCCCCGGCAAGCCGAAGCGGCGTGGCCCGCTGGCAGATATGGGTCGGTTCCTGGTCCCGTACGGATTTACGGTCCTGATGATGATGTCGATCTTCGGCGCCTCCGGGTACCTGCTCCGTGGCATCTCGGACGAGAAGGAAGGCCGCATCATCGAGATCGTCCTCTCGTCTGTGACCGCGCAGGACCTGTTTCTCGGCAAGCTGCTCGGGCTGAGCGCCGTCGGTCTGACGCAGGTATTCGTCTGGCTCGCCATGGGGATCGTGCCGGCCGCCGCAATGCTCCCATTCGTGGACCTCCCCGCCGCCGCGATCTTTTTCGCTCCACTGTTCTTCCTGTTGGGCTTCCTGCTCTACGGGACACTCATCGCAGGCATCGGCGCCCTGGGCGGGTCGTGGCGGGAGAGCCAGCAGTTGAGCGGCGGCGTGTCGATGCTGGTGATCCTGCCGGTGATGTTCTTCCCCGTGCTGTTGGAGGCGCCCAACGGTGGGCTCGCCGTCGCTCTGTCGTTGTTCCCCTTCAGCGCGCCCATCGTCATGATGATCCGTCTCTCGGCTGCTCCGGTGCCTTGGCGGCAGGTCCTCCTGTCCGTCGCTCTCCTGAGCGGCTGCGTGTGGGTCGCCATTCGCCTGTCCGTCCGGCTGTTTCGCACGGCGATGCTGATGTACGGTAAGCGCCCCTCGGTGCGGGAGGCGTTGCGGTGGCTGCGGGCGGGGTGAGGGGCGTTGGCTGGAAGGACGCTACGAACGACAGGTGAGGGGGGCGGAGGGGAATGCGTTGCTCAGCGGGTGGTTAGGGGCTACAATCCATTTCCGTGCAGGGCGCGACCCGCTTGCGCCAGCGGAGAGACACCAAGTGGCTGAGTCTGGTCTGGATCAGGAAGCGCACGCCGCGCAGGCAGCGGCACTGGCTGACTGGTTGGCCGGACGGATCGCCAATGAGTACTACGACAAGGTCCCCGAGCGCCAGATCTCGGATACGGCGGTTCAGCGCGTCCTCCAGAGCAAGGTCTCCGGCGTAGGGCGCTATCGCCACACCCGGGACCAGCCCCGCTACGAGTTCTGGCACCCCGAGTCAGAGATCCTCGTGGTGTGGCAGCCCGCGGAGCAGACCCTCCACAGCCAGATCAAGACGTGCTTTCGTCGGGCGCGCATCGAGCCGTACATGCTAAGGCAGGAAGCCGCCGCATGCCTGCGCGCGCCCGGAAAGCGAGACCAGCGACTATGACCCTTGCAGAACAACGCACCCTCTTGTTGGCATGGCAGGAGTACGAGGCGATGGTCGGTCGGATACTGCCGACCTTTGCCGCCCGCGGGCTGCGGGATCTCGGCGACGATCTGGACCACATGCTCATCTGCCGCAGCGAAGTCGAAGAGGTCTTGGACAAGTACCCCGATGCGCCGGAACTCCTCGGCTATCGCGCCAACTTGGCCGGGCTGGACGCGGAGCTGTTGCTCAGGCGGACGGAGGTAGTGGAGCGCCTTACGGAAGAGCACTTGGCTCGGCACCGCCAACGGAACGGTATCCCCCACTCGCATTGGTGGTGCTACCTCGACGAACTCGACAGAGAACCGCGGCCCGGCTCCGGCTCTGGAATGAACACCCGCCGGAGCGAACCGGGGGGCCTCACAGTTCAGTCATGACAGGGAGTGCAGCTTCTCTCGCAGCCCATGGACGTCGACCGATTTCTGAACGCCATCCAGTATGATCGGGACTATCGCAGGCAGATCGTCCATGTGCATCGGATTCCGCAGAAGGAGGCGGAGTTCGGGACACTGAGGGACCCGCTGCATCCACTCGTGCAAGTGGCGTTGGAGGCGCAGGGGATCGAGCGGCTCTATGTGCACCAAGTCGAGGCGGTCGAGGCGATCCGGCGGGGAGAGCAGGTGGTGGTGGTCACCCCCACGGCAAGCGGGAAGACGCTCTGCTACCATCTGCCCATCCTCGAGCGCGTGGCGCAGGACAGCCGGCTGAAGGCGTTCTTCCTGTACCCGACCAAGGCGCTGGCTCAGGATCAGTTGCGAGGGTTGCTGCGGTTCAAGGAGCTGAGCCCGAACCTCGCGTTCGGGGCGGGCACGTACGACGGTGACACGCCGACGGCGACGCGGACGAAGCTGCGGGACAAGGCGAACTTCATCCTCACCAACCCCGACATGCTGCACTCCGGGATCTTGCCCAACCACGCGCGGTGGGGTGAGTTCTTCACCAACCTCAAGTACGTCGTGATCGACGAAGTGCACACGTACCGGGGAGTTTTCGGGTCAAATGTGAGCAATGTGCTCCGGCGGCTGAACCGCATTTGCGCACACTACGGCTCAAAGCCCCAGTTCGTCTGTTCCTCAGCCACAATTGCTAACCCGGTGGAGTTGGCCGAGGGGCTCACCGGGCAGATGATGACGCTGGTCGATCACGATGGCTCGCCCCGGGGGGCGAAAGCGTTCGTCCTCTGGAACCCGCCGCTGATCGAGGACGAGAGCATGGAGCGCCGCAGCCCGAACGTCGAGGCGGAGCAACTGATGGTGTCGCTGGTGCGTGACGGAATCCAGACGATCACCTTTGTCCGGGCGCGGGTGCTTGCGGAGCTGATCTACCGCTACTGCCTGGAGCACCTGCAGCGACACGGGCCGCGGCTGGCCAACGCGATCCGCGCGTACCGTGCCGGCTACCTGGCCGAAGACCGGCGCAAGATCGAGCGGCAGCTTTTCTCCGGCGAACTGCTGGGTGTTGTCACGACCAGCGCTCTGGAACTGGGAATCGACATCGGCAGCCTCGACGCGTGTCTACTGGTCGGCTACCCCGGCACCGTTGCCAGCACTTGGCAGCGCGCCGGCCGGGTGGGCAGGGGAGAGGAGGAGGCGCTGGTCGTCCTCATCGCCCACAACAACCCCATCGACCAGTACCTGGTGCAGCACCCGACGTACTTCTTCGGGCAGACCCACGAGAACGCAATCATCGACGCCGACAACCCGCACATCATGGTCGGTCATCTCCGGTGCGCTGCGTCGGAGTTGCCTGTCGAGAGGGACGACCTGAAGACGTTCGGGGAGTACGCGCCTGCGGTCATCGAGATCCTGGAAGACGACCGGCAGGTGGCTCGGCAAGGTGAGCGGTGGGTCTGGACGCGCCGCGGCGGGTATCCGGCCGGCGACATCAACCTGCGCAACATGGGCGACAACACGTACACAATTGTGGACGAGACGCAAGGCAATCAAGTCATCGGCAGCGTGGATGAGATCAGCGCATTCACGCAGTTGCACACCGAAGCCGTTTACCTGCACAACGCCGAGACCTACTTCGTGAACCGGCTGGACCTGACGCAACGAGTGGCGTACGTGCAGAAGGCCGACGTGGACTACTACACCCAGGCGGTCACCGAGCCGAACATCCGTATCGACGAGACAGAACTTGAGCGGGACTGGCGCCTGAGCAAGCTGGGCTTCGGGCAGGTGACGGTGACCGAAACGGTCCTCATGTTCCGGAAGATCAAGTTCCACAGCCTGGACAGCATCGGGTTCGGCAACCTGGACCTACCGCCGATTGAGTTGGAGACGACAGCGCTCTGGATCATCCCGCCACTCAAGACGCTCAACCGTGTCCGCGACTTCAAGCGAATCCCGGCGGAGGGAATGCTGGGGATCGCCAACGTTGCCTCGCTGGTGGTGGGGCTGTATGTGCTGTGCGACTCGGGCGACCTGGGTTCCGTGGTCGACTCGTCCAACACCGGGTCGCCGACCCTCTTCATTTACGACAAGTACCCCGGCGGGTTGGGCTTCGCACAGAAGGCGACCGATCTCGTCGAGGAGATCATGGCGGCGTCGCTGGAGCTGATCAGTGAGTGCCAGTGCGAAGACGGCTGCCCGTCATGCGTCGGTCTGGCTCACCGGACCTACACCTACCACGATGCCGATGCCGAACAGCGAGAGCGCATCCCCGACAAGGAAGCAGCGCTGATCATCTTGCACGAGATGCTGGAGCGCGAACCGTATGTGCCAAAGCCACTGAAGGAGTCGGCGGCCGAGGCGGCGCCTGGAACGGTTGCCGAGGTACCGCCCCCGGTGAAGCGCCTGCCGGAAAACGTCGAGCTGAAGCTGCGGAAGCGCCTGCAGGGGATGAAGGCGAAACGGTAAGCCGGGGCGCTCGCACCACGCAGACTCCGAGCACATGGAAAAACCACCGGGAGGGAGAGTAGACCATGGTGGAGCTGGAGCCAATTCGGAATCCGGAATCAGCAATCCAAGACGCCTCCAGGCGCGTGTGCGTTGTCGGCTCCGCCAACACCGACATGGTGGTGAAGTGCCCGCACCTGCCAGCTCCGGGTGAGACGGTACTCGGCGGCCGGTTCGTGACGGCGCCCGGCGGCAAGGGCGCGAACCAGGCTGTGGCTGCCGCGCGCTGCGGCGCAGAGGTCACCTTCGTCGCGTGTCTGGGCGACGACGCGCTCGGCGATCAGGCGCTGGAGCACTACCGCGCGGAAGGGATCGACGTGTCCTGGATCCGGCGCGTCGCGGGAACACCGTCCGGCGTGGCCCTGATCTTCGTGGATGATGGCGGGGAGAACGAAATTGTCGTGGTCTCCGGTGCCAACGGGCTGCTAACGCCGGCGGACGTGGAGGCAGCTTCGGCGGCCATTGCGGCTGCGGACGTTCTGCTCGTTCAGTTGGAGACGCCCCTCGAGACGATCTTCTGTGCGCTGCGCATTGCGCGGGAGCACGGCGTGACGACCATTCTGGACCCCGCACCCGCCCAGTCGCTGAGCGGCGACCTGTTGCGACTGACCGACCTCGCGATACCGAATGAGCACGAGTTGAGCGTGCTGACGGGCAGGGACGTGCAGTCGCCAGGCGACGAGCTGGCCGCTGCCGAGCGACTGCTGGTGAGTGGCGTCGGCGGCGTGATCGTCACGCTGGGCGGCCGCGGCGCCCTCGTCGTCACTCGCAACGGCTCGGAACGACTGGCCGGCGTTCCTGTCGAAGCAGTGGACGCAACGGCAGCGGGCGACGCCTTCGCCGGTGGATTGGCCGCCGGACTTGCGGGAGGCGGCAGTCTGAAGGACGCGCTTCGCTTCGCAACGGCAACCTCGGCGTTGTCGGTGACCAAACTCGGCGCGCAACCCTCACTTCCGACGCAGAGCGAGGTGGAGCGTTTTCTGGGGCGGCAGTAGCGTTGCTGTGTCCACCTGGAACGCGTTTGCCCCTGCCGGACGAGCCGGACAGGAGTCCCTCGACCTCTTAGCCCGACGGGGTGGCGAACCGACGAAAGGTTTCAACCATGAAGACGCGCAGTACAACCATCCTTGCCGTTCGGCGCAACGGCGTGACGGCAATGGCCGGCGATGGACAGGTGACCATCGGTTCAACCGTCGTCAAAGCGAAAGCGACGAAGATCCGAACGCTGCAGGAAGGGAGGGTGCTGGTCGGCATCGCGGGCTCCGCCGCCGACGCGTTGGCGCTCTTCCAGCGATTCGAGTCGAAGCTGGAAGAGTTCAACGGCAACCTCCGACGGGCGGCTGTCGAGCTGGCAAAGGACTGGCGGACAGAGCGGGCCTTGCGCCGGCTCGAGGCGATGATGGTGGCCGCCGACGTTGAGTCGCTTCTGCTGGTCTCGGGGACCGGCGACTTGGTGGAGCCGGATGAGGGAATCGTGTCCATCGGTTCCGGCGAGGGATTCGCTCGGGCCGCTGCCACTGCGCTGATGCGTCACACGGACCTGAGCGCCAAGGAGATCGCCCGAGAGGCGTTGTTGATCGCCTCGTCCATCTGTATCTACACCAACGACCACATCGCCGTGGAGTCGGTGGGCGCTTGAGGAGTGCCCTCGAGGAAGCGACGGAGACGAAGTGCACGAGGAGTTAGGCCCGGATGAGCGATTTGACGCCAAGACAGATTGTTGGAGAACTGAGCAAGTACGTGGTGGGCCAGGACAAAGCCAAACGGGCGGTGGCAATCGCGCTCCGCAACCGGTATCGCCGGCAGCGGCTTGAGGAGGAGATGCGCGAAGAGGTCATTCCGAAGAACATCCTGATGATCGGGCCCACCGGCGTCGGGAAGACCGAGATCGCCCGTCGCCTGGCGGGCCTGGCGAACGCGCCGATGGTCAAGGTGGAAGCCACCAAATTCACCGAGGTCGGGTATGTCGGTCGGGATGTCGACTCGATGGTCCGCGACCTCATGGAAGTGGGTCTCCAAATCGTCGAGGCGGAGAAGTACGAAGAGGTCCAGGAGGAAGCGAAGAAGCGGGCGGAAGAGCGTCTTCTCGAGCTGCTCGTCCAGGCGCCGGAGCCGCGCCGCCGGCCGCGCTCGCCGCTGGGACTGATCATGTCCCAGCCGGAAGAGGACGAGACCGAAGAGAGCGAACTGGAGAGCGAGACGTATCGCCTGCAGATGGACACCACGTTGCGCCTGCGCGAGAACTTCCGCAAGCGACTGGAGGCCGGTGACCTCAAAGACCGAGAGGTCGAGGTCGAAGTGGACGACAACAAGGTGGCCTTTGCTCGGATTTTCTCGGGGCAGGGGTTGGAGGAGATGGGCTTCGACGTCGGCGGGATGCTCGGCCCGATGATGGGGCAGCGACAGAAGAAGAAGCGCAAAGTCTCGGTAGCGGAAGCGCGGCGGATCCTCACGAAAGAGGAAGCCTACAACCTCATGGACCGGGAGCAGGTGACCCGCGAGGCAGTCGAGCGCGTGGAGGAGAACGGGCTCATCTTCATCGACGAGATCGACAAAGTCGCCGGGCGCGAAGCGGGGGGGCACGGCCCCGACGTGTCGCGCGAAGGTGTCCAGCGTGATATCCTGCCAATCATCGAGGGCTCCACGGTGGTCACCAAACACGGCCCGGTGCGCACGCACCACATCCTGTTCATCGCCGCGGGAGCGTTCCACACCACCAAACCCTCCGACTTGATCCCCGAACTGCAGGGGCGCATGCCCATCCGGGTCGAGTTGGACAAGCTCTCGGAAGACGACTTCCGCCGGATCCTGGTCGAGCCCAAGAACGCGCTGGTGCGCCAGTACGCGGCACTGCTCGAGGTCGAGGGCATCGACCTGTCGTTCGCTGACGACGGAGTCGCCATGCTTGCTGAATACGCGCGCATCGTGAATGATGCCACGGAGAACATCGGTGCCCGTCGGCTTCACACCATCATGGAACGGGTGCTGGAGGACCTTTCTTTTGACGCGCCCGACCGGGAAGAGAAGCGAGTGGTCGTGGATGCGGCCTACGTCAAGGAACGGTTGGCGGATCTGGTGGAGGACATCGACGTGAGCCGGTACATTCTCTAGTATTGACTCTCCGCGCACCCGACCTGAACGGGGGCGGCTCGCAGCGCCCGGGACGCAGTCGTGGCTCGCTCCAGGAATTCGGCTACCTGGCTCTGCACTTGTCTCC
>PEVN01000473.1 GCA_002779825.1 Armatimonadetes bacterium CG06_land_8_20_14_3_00_66_21
GGCTGCCTTCCGGAGGGCGTCCCAGAGGTGGCGCCGGGCAAGCCAGACCAAGAGCAGCCCAATGGCCACGTAGCCGCCGGCGCTCTGCTCGATCCAGTACGGGTATCCGGCGGGTTCGTAGCCTGCCGCGCGGCCGAACACGCCGACGACCTTGTTGAGCAGGAAGAACAGCCACACCGACAGACTGACTTCGAGCGAGACCAGGTACCCCAGCCCGATGACCTGCGGGAAGTACTCGAGGCGCAGCGGGTTGACTGCGTCCAACGGTCGTTCGGTGAACAACCCGCCGAGGTCGAGCAAACGCCCGAACGCTGGCACGTTCGGGTTCGCTGCGTTGAGGATGTTGGTGAAGTTGTAGACAAACGCGACTGCCACACCCGTCCAGAAGATCGGGTTGCGCACAAACGCCAGGCTCAGCTCGCCCTGTTGCTTCCCTTCGCCGACGATCTCCAGCGGGATGTACAGCAGCGGGAACGTCAATCGCTCCCGCTCGACCCACTGTTTGCGGAAGAACACCAGTAGGCACTGGATTACCAGGAAGATCGCGAGGAAGAACAGCGCCCACAGCGCCAGCGGCGCTATCCACGGCCCCCAGGGCACCCGCTCATTGTCTGCCGCCTCAAAGCACTGCCGGATGATTTCATGGTCGTTAGGCTTCTGCCAAGCGGGCAGCATCGGCCACAGTTCGAGGAACTTGTTCTCCGGGAGGGCGTAGTAGCTCAGGACGGTCAGGTGGGGGAGGAAGGCGCGAATGATCCCATATCCCGACATGGGGATCGCCATGGTCAGGAAGCAGTAGACCAGGATGATCTCAGAGCGGCTCAGCGCCCACCCCGCTCGGATCCGCTTGAGCAACGGCGTAGCCAGCGCCAGCAGCAGCAGCCACCCCAGGGCCGCCGCGGGGGGCGTCCCGCCTGTGGCGTAGCTTCCCGTGAGCAGCTCGGTCTTCAGGATCCAGACGTTGGTCACGAAGACCAGGCCGATGCTGAGCACAAGGGCGCGACCCGACAGGCGTCCGCGGCTGGTGGGCTGTGGCGTGGTCGGTTCCGGCATCGCGTGCAATGCTACCCGGTGACGCGGCGAGGCGTCAACCTCCGGTCGGGCGCCGCCACTTCGGAGAAGCGTAGAGCGGGCAAGCTGCCCCGCTCTACGTTGCTCTCAGAGGAGACCTCCGGTCGGCGCGGGCGGGCTGGTCAGGAGACCAGCCCACAGCAAGGGACGCGCATGACACGTGACACCTGACACTTGGCACGTAACACTTGACACCCGACACAACCACAGAACCCTACGTCGAAACCGTCCGCGCCTTCCGTCGCCGCAGGTGGTCGTACATCACGGCGAGGATGATGATGGCGCCGATGGTGACCTGCTGCCAGTAGACCTTGAGACCCAGCAGGTTGCAGCCGTTGCGAAGGATCGACATCAGGAAGGCGCCCAGCACCGTCCCGAGCACCGTGCCCTCGCCGCCGAACAAGCTGGCGCCGCCGATGACGGCGGCGGCGATGGCGTCGAGTTCGTACATCTGCCCTTCGGTAGGCGAGCCGATGCCGATGCGGGAGGCATGCATTACGCCTGCGAACCCCGAGAGCGCGCCGCAGAGCATGAACACGAGGGTGAGGCTCCGAGCCGTCGGGATGCCTGACAGCCGGGCGGCCTCCGCGTTTCCGCCGATGGCGTAGACCTGCCGGCCGAAGCGGGTGTACTTCAGCAGAATGCTGGCGGCGATGGCGATCACGACCATGAGCAGCGCTGGCACAGGCACGCCCGCCAGCCGCGCCTTCCCCAACCAGTCGAAGCTCTCCGGCAGGTCGTAGATCGGGGTGCCGTCAGTCAGCACCAGCGCCCCGCCGCGACCGATCCCCATCATGCCCAGGGTGACGATGAAAGGCGGCATGCGGAACTTGGTTGTGATCGCGCCGTTGAAGAGCCCGCAGAAGCCGCCCATGGCGACCCCAATCAGGACAGCCAGCGGGACGGCAAGGTGATGCGTCATCGCCATGCAGGCCACGACGCCTGACAGCGCAACCACGGACCCGACCGCCAAGTCGATGCCGGCGGCGATGATGACAAACGTCTCGCCGATGGCGATGATGGCGATCACGGCTGTTTGCAGCGAGATGTTGAGGAGGTTGTCGGTGCTCAGGAAGTTCTTCGTGGTGAAAGCCAGCGTGCCACCCAGCACCAGGAGCGCCAGGAACGGCGCGATCCGGTCCAGAATGGACTCCCGAAGCTCTTGCAGGTTCATCTGGGCGACCGCCGCGCGCAATGGGGAGTGTTAGTCACCGGCCGTGTCCTCGAGGACTTTGCGGTCGCCGTATTGCCGCTGGTAGTACTCGGCGAACGCACCGGACTTGATCTTCCGCCACCACCACTCATTGGCGCGGTACCACTGCACCGTCTCCGCTAGGGCGTCCTCAAACCGGCGGGCCGGTTGCCAGCCCAACCGGTGCAGTTTGCCGCAGTCCAGCGAGTAGCGGCGATCGTGTCCAGCGCGGTCTTCCACGTGCCGTAAGAGCGACTCGGGTTTGCCCACCAAGCCGAGAATGAGGCGGGTGACCCCCAAGTTCTCCCGCTCATTGCCGCCGCCGACGTTGTAGACCTCGCCGTCGAGACCGTGCTCCAGCACGAAGTCGATCCCGGCGCAGTGGTCCTCAACGAAGAGCCAGTCCCGAACCTGCTTGCCATCGCCGTACACAGGCAACGGCTCGTCGTCCAGGGCGTTGGTGATGAACAGCGGGATCATCTTCTCGGGATAGTGAAACGGCCCGAAGGTGTTCGACCCACGGGTGATGAGCGCCGGCACGCCGTAGCTCTCGTGATGGGCGTGGACCATCAGTTCGGCGGCGGCTTTGGTGGCAGAGTACGGGTTACGCGGGGCGTAGCGGTCGGTCTCCTTGGAGGACCCGGCCGCAACCTGCCCATAGACCTCATCGGTGGAGATCTGCACGAACCGGGCGACGCCCAGTTCTCGCACTGCCTCCAGCAGGACATTGACCCCGTGCACGTCGGTCATCACGAAGGCCGACGGATCCAACAGGGAGCGGTCGACGTGCGTCTCGGCCGCGAAGTTGACAATCGCGTCCGCCCCCGCCGCCGCAGCGCGAACGGCAGCCGGATCACAGATGTCGCCCTGCTGAAACGCGAACCGCCGGTCGCTTTCGAGGTCGCGCAGGTTGTCGAGATTGCCGGCGTACGTCAGCTTGTCGAGCACGACGACTTCGCGGTCCGCGTGGTGCTTGAGTTGGTACCGAGCGAAGTTGCTGCCGATGAAGCCGGCGCCGCCGGTGACGAGAATCCTGTGCATCCGAGGTCTCCTTGGTGATCCTGGGAGCTGCTGTCTTGCGGCACCGAATTGTACACCAAGTCGGCCAACGAGTGGACGCCAGCAAGACGGCTTCCGCTGAGCATCTGCCGACCAAGCAGCTTTCGGGCTATACTTGCACCCACATACCTCGCGCCGCCTGAAGGAGGCTGCCATGGACGAACTCCGTACGAAGAGAATCAAGCTCGGTCTCGCCCCCACCCGCCGCAACCTGTTCAGCGTCGAAGACAGCCTGCGGCAGAAAGCGTTGATCGAGGCGAAGCTGCGGGAGTGGGGCGTTGACTTCGTCAACCTCGACTCCGTGAACGCGCAGGGGCTGCTCTACGATACCGCCGACGCGCGCAAAGTCGTGGCGCTGTTCAAAGAGCAGGCGGTCGATGCTGTCTTCTGCCCTCACGTCAACTTCGGCACGGAGAATGCTGTCGCCTACGTCGGGCGCGAGATCGGCAAGCCGTTCCTCCTGTGGGGGCCGCGGGACGAGGCGCCGGACGAGAAGGGCGAACGCCTGCGTGACACACAGTGCGGGCTGTTCGCAACCAGCAAGGTGCTGCGCCGGTTCGGGGTGCCGTTCTCCTACATCGTCAACAGCCGCGTGTCGGATGAGGTGTTCGAGCGAGGGTTCAAGACGTTCCTCGGCGCGGCCGCCGCAGCGAACTCCTTCCTCGGCGCGCGGATCGGCCAGATCAGCACGCGACCCGACGGTTTCTACACGGTCATCGTCAATGAGGGGGAACTGCTTGAGCGCTGGGGCATCGAGCTGATCGGCACCACGCTGGTCGACCTCACCGAGGCCCTGAAGAAGCGCGTGGCGAGGCCGACCGACGAACTTGAGCAGACCGTCGCCGACTTCCAGTCGCGGGCGGAGTTCCCCAACACGAGCGACGACCAGATCCGCATGATGGCCGCCATGAAGCTGGAGCTGCTGGCGTGGGCTGAACGGGAAGCGCTCGATGCCATTGCCATCCAGTGCTGGAACGGCCTCCAAGCGGCGTGCGGCGTGATGCCCTGCTTTGTGGACAGTGAGCTCACCGGCCTGGGCTTGCCTGTTGCCTGCGAGACCGACGTGCACGGCGCGCTGACCTCATTGTTGTCCCTCAACGCCGCGCAGACGACGCCCACATTTTTCACCGACTTGACGGTGCGCCATCCCGAGAACGAGAACGGTGAGCTGCTCTGGCACTGCGGCCCCTTCCCCATGAAGCTCGCCGTCGAGGGAGGACCCCGCAAGGTCTCGGGGCACTACCTCCTCCCTACCGAGTGTCCCGGTACGGCGGAGTGGCAGATCAGAGGCGGCGACCTCACCTTGGCCCGGTTCGATGGCGACCACGGCGAGTACTCGCTGTTCATCGGCGAGGCGCGAGGGTGCGAGGGACCGTACACCCGTGGCACCTACGTGTGGATCGAGGTGGGAAACTGGCCGCTGTGGGAAGAGACCCTCATCTACGGCCCCTACATCCACCACTGCGTCGGCGTCCATGCGAAGATCGCCCCGGCGCTCGCCGAGGCGTGCCGGTTCCTCCCCGGGCTGCGGGCCGACCCCGTCGAGCCCACGGAAGCGGAGATCCGGGCGTGGCTCAGAGGCGGGCGCTGAGGCGGACGGCCGCCCCACTCACTTCGCCTCGGCCTTCGCTTCGTCCGGTGGGGCGATCACCACGAAGCCCTGCGCCGCCGCGTACTTCGCGCTCAGTGCCGCGTCCCAGTTCGTCGACAGCAGCAGGTCCACGCCGGGGTTCATCTGCTTGATCTCGCACGAGCACGCCCCACAGACGAACCCGCAGGCATCCTGGAGATTCTCCTCGTTGATGCCTTTGCCCACCAGCGCGAAGAGCGCCCGCCCGCGTCCGAACACCGGGAAGACGATGGGCTCCTTGAAGGTGAGCAAGTCCTCCTCCGAGTGGAGGAGCAGGTCCAGCAGCACCTTCTCCGCGGGATCCGTGCGGCTCAGTCGCTTCAGCGGGAAGGACACTTTCAGCCCTTCGCGTTCGGCGGCGAGCGCCTCCTCGTACTCGTCCCCCATTTCGGGGTCGGGGAGCTGAATGACAGACTCCATGTGCTTGAGCGTCTCTCGCAAGAGCTGCTCGGCTGCCTCGTTCTTCTTCTGCTCCTCGCAGTCGATCAAGATCCACACCGTGGTCGCGCCGTCGAGGAGCTGCTTGGCGAGCGCTTGCCGCAACGGAGAATCGACCAGCGCCTTCGCCGCCGCCAGACTCAGCTCTCCGGCCCACGCGGGCACCGGGATCCGCGAGACCCGCGGATATAGCGCCACCAGCCACGGCAGTTTCTCGGTCGCCTGGGCCTTCCACAGCTTCTCGGCCGACTCGTCGGGGCTGGCGTCGAGGTCGATGGTCCGAAGCAGGTAGTTGGCGCCCGACTCGGCGTAGACGTCCCGTTCCTTCAGCCACTTCGCCGTAGCTTGGTCCTGCTCCGACAGCGGCCCGCGGTGGAAGACCACGACCTCGTACGGGTCGGCCGGCCAGCGCTCCAAGGCGTACTGGAAGACCGGCACCGAGCAGGCCGAAACAGGGCGGCCTCCGAGCAGCAGCGAGAGAAGTGCCAGACCTACGAGCGCTTTGCGCCAATGTGCAGTTTGCATGGTGTTCTATTCTACCCGAGGTCAGTCTGCCGTCGTGCCGGCGATCGCCCCGTCGTCCGCAGTCGCCGGGTTCGCTGACACGCCCCGCCGTATCAGCTATAATCTGGCCCGGGCCACTCAGCGAGACAGATCCAACGTTTTCTGCGACCATGTACCCAACTTGACTGGAATTGCACTGGGGCTGCCTGAGCCCGCCCGCGCTGTCTGCTGGGCGGCTGCCGGCCGCAAGGCCGACTTGCGGGCCAGGTCGGTGGTCGGGCGGGCAAGTTCTTGCGCTACGGGTGTCTCTGAACGCGTCCACGGTCTCGGTTCGCGTCTCTCATAGGATGTCCCCCAACCCGGCGAGAGGGAACTCCCGGCCCGCTTTGCGAAGGAAGGTGCACTGCAGTGCTTGATCTGCTGCGGCGGAACAAGACCGAAACCGAACCGGTGGGTGGAAGACCTGCCTTGGCGTACGCGCCCGACGAGGAGGACGGCCCTCAGCTTCCACGGAAGTCCGTCTGGGTAAAGGCCGCCGACCTCGGCAAGAAGCTCATCGAGAAGAACGAGAAAGAGCTGAAGAAGCTGCGCCCATTGGTGCAAGCGGTCAATGCCATCGACTTGACGGCTGAGACGGAGGCGCAGCTCAGGCAGCGCTCGGAGCGGCTGCGCGAGCGCGTCCGGAGCGAGGTCGAGAGGCGGGTTGAGCGGTTCCTCACGGCGGCCGACGAGGGCGAAACACCCAAGGGGGAGGACTACGACAAGGCCGTCCGGCGGGCGGAAGATGCGGTGCTGGACGAGGTTCTCCCGGAGGCCTTTGCGTTGGTGCGCGAGGTCGCCTACCGGACCATTCAGCTCCGTCCGTACGACGTGCAAGTGATCGGCGGCATTGTGCTGCACCAGGGCAAGATCGCCGAGATGAAGACCGGTGAGGGGAAGACGCTCTCCGCGACGATGCCCATCTACCTGAACGCGCTGACGGGCCGGGGCTGCCACGTTATCACGGTCAACGACTACCTGGCCGAGCGGGATGCCAACTGGATGCGGCCGGTTTTCGAGTTCCTCGGGTTGACGGTCGGGTTCATCGTCAACGACATGACGCCCGAGCAGCGACGGGCGGCCTACAACTGCGACGTGCTGTATGCCACCAACAGCGAGGTTGGGTTCGACTACCTGCGGGACAACATGGCGCCCAACAAGGAAGACTTGGTTCAGCGCCCGCTGAACTACGCCATCGTCGACGAGGTGGACAACACCCTGATCGACGAGGCGCGGACGCCGCTCATCATCTCGGCGCAGGTCGAGCTGAGCGACCGCGCCCGGCGGAAACGTGAGATCGCCAAAGTGTGCGACCGCGTGGTGCGCAAGCTGCTCCCGGCCGTCACCGAGCAGGAGCTGAAGGACTTGGTGGACGAGTACACCAAGGGCAGCAACATCGCGGTCGACACCCTCACCGAGAAGCTCTTCGCCTCGGGCGCTTTCGAGAAGGCAATCGACTACTTGGTGGAGTCCTACGTCGGGCAGGCAGACAGCCCGCGCACCGAGAACCTCGGCCGGCTCCTGAACATGGCAGACGAGCTGCTCGAAGCGGAACTGGTCACTGACGAAGGGTGGCGTGCCCTTGCCAGCCTGGCCGAGGGGGCTCCTGACGCCGCCTCACTGCGCACGTTGGTGGAGACCGAGGCACGCAACGTCCTGGCGCCTTTCTCGCGCACCATCGCGCAAGCGGCGGAGTACCTGGGGCGGGTCGAGGCTGACGAGTTGGACGCCGGCGAAGGGCTGTTGACGCTGCTGCGGGCTTCCGGGTGTTCGCAGCCTGAGCTGGTTGAGCGCGTTGCCCTGGCCCTCCAAAACGGCGAGTGGGGCGAACGGATGCTGGGCCTGGTTGCCTCCGAGTTGGTTGGCGTGATGCAGGACCGCTGGATTGTCGACGAAGCCGCCGGCGACCGCATCTCCAGCGACGTCATGGCAGCCGTTGACACAGAGCAGACGGACGAGTTGCTCCAGCGCGAGGCGCTCACCGGCAAAGGGGCGCTGGCCTCGGCATTGGTCATGATCGATGAGTTGGAGGAGTGGCAGCAATCCGTCGAGTCCGAGACAGGTCTCGAGCGGACCATCGAGGACGCCCGCCGCACCTTTGAGGTTGTGCGTGAGATCAGCGCCGGCGAGTTCCTGGCGGCGGAAGCCGCGGACCGGCTGTGGGAGACCATCCAGCTCGCCCTCCCGCGAGCCGGGCTGAAAGAGGCCGTCGTCCGAGCGCTCACGGAGCATCCGGCTGCAAGGCTGCGCGAGATTGCAGACTTGGTGGTCGAGCATCTGCAGAGCCGCAAGGCCTATCTGGGCGACGGCGCAAAGTCGCTGGAAGCAGCGCTCAGGCCCGTGCAGACCGTAACCAAGCCAGCCGCCACAGCGTTGTGCACCCGGGCCCGCCAGGGAGCCAAGCCACAAGAGCTTCAAGACGCACTGACAGCCGAGTTGCTTCGGGTGTCGCCAAACAGCGACTGCCTGGCGGAGGCCGCCAAGTACGGCGCCGAACAGAACAAACAGTGCGACTTGGCAGCCCAGCGGCTTGCCAAGGAACTGGAAGAGGTCATTGAGCTGCCGCGCGACAAGAAGAAGGTGCTGCCGGCGCTTGTCCGGCAGGGCGGCGTGGTGGAGCGGCTGCGAGACCGTGTGCTCGACAGTGTCCGCGACCTGCCCGGAGAGTCCTCCGAAGTGCCCGGGATGGTGACGGAGGCGGTGAATGCCGTCGTCCACTGGCGTGAGGTGAACACCGACTCGTTCATCGATCGGCTGGTGGCCTTGGCGCCGCTGGCGCCTGAGTCCGTACAGCGACTCTTGGCGGACCTGAGCGAGGGGCTGCCCACCGAGGTATTGGTTAAGGCCGTCAGCGAGGAGCTGCTGCGCCTGGAAGGGAACGCGGTCGCGGTCCGCGCCCTGGAGGAGCATCTTGAGGCGCGGGAGGTCCGCGAGCGTGAGCAGCGGGACCGGTTGGCGGAAGCTGTACTCGCCTGGAGCCTGTTCCCGGAGGACAGCCTCCCCAAGATCATCGAGCTGGTGTTCGACGCAGAGAACGACAAAGTCCTCTACCAGGAGTTTGTGGTGCTGCTCGCCTCAGAGCTGGCCGACAAGCACCTGGAGCCCACCTTGGCAGCGGAGTACGCGGGCCCCCTCGCCGACGAAATCGGCCGCCGCATGGTGCTCTCGAAGGAGCTGGCGAACAAGCTGTCGGGCGACGAGTTCACGGGGAAGACCAAGGAGCAAATCAAGCGGCTGATCTACCAGAAGGCCCGCGCCTCGCTGCCGACGTTGGAGCTGAAGGACTTCCAGCGCGCGCTCAAGCTGCTCGGGTGGTACTCCGAGAAAGACGAGAAACAGCGCGCGTCGTCGCTCACCGAGACGGGCAACTTGCTGGCCGAGCAGTTGTTCAGCGCCCCGAACATCCCCGACCCGGGCGGGTTCGGTGAGCGGTTGGTAGAGGCCGGCGTGATCAGCGAGGAAGACCACGCAGCCGTCACTGCTGCGCTGCAGACCGACACGCACAAAGGGCGCGAGTTCTCCGCAGTTCTGCAGGACCTCCGCAGCCTCGACCCGCCCACGCGCCGGCGCGTCGCCGAGCTGAAGCTGCAGGAAGCCAGCAGTGAGATGGAGCAAGCGGTGAAGGCGCACGCCCTGTTCCATCGGGACGTCCACTATGTCGTTCAGCGCGGCGAAGAAATCGTCATCGTCGATGAGTTTACCGGCCGGCTCCAGCCGGGCAGACGGTACAGCGACGGGCTGCATGAGGCACTGGAAGCGAAGCACGGAGTTGAGGTTAGGCTCGAGAGCCAGACGGTGGCGACCATCACCATCCAGAACTACTTCCGGCTCTACTACAAGCTCGCGGGCATGACCGGTACCGCGAAGACGGAGGAAGGGGAGTTCATCAAGGTCTACAGCCTCGAGGTCCTGTCGATCCCCACCAACCGTCCCGTGGTCCGGCACGACTTCCCGGACATCGTGTTCAAGACGGAGGAAGCCAAGTTCCGCGCCATCGCCGGGGAGATCCTCCAGTTCTACTGGAAGCAGCAACCCGTGCTGGTGGGCACGCGTTCTGTGGAGGTTTCCGAGCGGCTCAGCGAACGGCTGAAGTCCCACAACATCCAAGCGCTCGCGCTGATTCAGCTCCTGAAGGCGAAGCTGTGGGATCTGTCGGAGAAGAAGGACCTCTCGGACAAGGACCGCGACGCCCGCCTCGCCGCGCTCAACGCGCCGCTGCCACAGCTCAACATGGGGTTCCTGCGCGCGCAGGCCAAGGAGCTGGGCATCCCCAACGATGTCTCCGTCAAGGAGAACCTCACCCGGTTGGGCGAGTTACTGGACAACGTGTCCGACGACCACCAACTGCTGGCGGATACGCTCAAGCGCGGTGTTCCCCACAACGTCCTGAACGCCAAGAACCACAAGGGAGAGGCGCGGATCATCGCGGAGGCGGCGCGTCCCGGCGCCGTCACCATCGCCACCAACATGGCGGGCCGCGGGGTGGACATCGTGCTGGGCGGCACCCTGGACGATGAGGCCAAACTCCGCGCCGTGGTACGCCAGATCATCGTGAAGCTCGCGGCCGGTGACCGAGTCCACGTGCGCAGCCGGACGGACCAGACGACCGAACGGCTGGTGGAGCACCTGAAGCCCCACCTGCTCCAGAACCTCTGCTGGGTGACGGTTGTTGAGCGAGAGACGCAGACCTTGGTTCGGCAGAAGCGGCTCGACACGTACAAGGGCAAGGCACTGCTGGACACCCTTGCCAGCCCGTTGTCGCACGGCGACATCCGGACGCGCGTCCGCTCAGCCGCCAAGAAGGCCGAGGCCGCCGATGACCTGCCGCTGGACGAAGACGTGCTGCAACCCAGGGCACTGGCCCGGGTGGCCCGGGAACTGGGCGTTCAGGAAGGCGAGCAGTCCCTCCTCGCCCGGCTCCTTGGTGACGGGCTCTCCTTCTACGTGCAGCGGATCGACCCGCGCCGCGACCTCTTGCTTCGCGCGCTGATGCGGCTGGCTCATGAAGAGGGCGAGCGGGCCCGCGAGCTAATCGAGACCCTTGGCGCGCTGCCGGACTTAGACGAGGCACTGCTCAAGACCGCGGCCGAGGCGCCAGACGCCGCCCTTGTGCCGGCAACCTTGGCGCAGGCCGCTCAAGCATTGGCGCCGCGGGCCGGTCTTACCGAACAGTGGGCGGCAGACCGGCTGAGTGCCTTCGGCCTCGACAGCGCCGCAGCCGCTCAGGCGTTTTTCGACCGCCGCAAGTCCAGTGAGGAGGCGGAGTTCAGCGACCAGCAGATTGTGGCGGCGCTCACGGCCGACGGGGAGGCGGGCATCGACCGGGACTGGGTCGACGGCTACCTGCGGTCGCTCGGGCTGGTCCGGGCCGAACGTCGCTACTCGGCGCCCGAGGCCGGCGGCCAAGCGATCTGTCACTACCGCGTCGACCTCGCCCGTCTGCGGGAGGTCACCCGCGCGGCGGCTTCGAGCCAGCCGGCGCCGTACGTCACCTGTGAGCAGATCCTGGAGCGCATTCGGGAGTCGGATGCGCGGGCTGATTGGGTCAGCACCGACTGGGTGGAGACCTCGCTCTACGACTACGGGATCGTGCGCTCGAAGCAGGACCTGAAGGAACACGTGGTCGTCGGCGGCCCAGACGGCGAGGAACGGCGCGAGGAGACGTTGCACCGGATCCGGCTCGAGAACATCGTCCCCTTCTTCCACCAGAACCTGATGGGGATTCTGTTCCGACACGCCCAGGAGGCGGAGCGGATCAGCGCCTCCGGCGAGGAGGTGCTTGCCGAGATCGTGCGGCAGGTGCCGGAGCTGGCCGGACTGCTCACCGGTCGGTGGTTGAGCGAAGCGCTGAAGGTAGTCAACATCCGCGGGAACCCGGCGCTGGCGGAGGACCTCTCCGCGTCGCTGCAAGTCCGGGCCGCGGATCTGCCCGAGCTGCTCCTGGAGAGCGGCGTTGCCGGGCAGGAGGGCGACCACGTAGTGGTGGGCGGAGTGCGCAGCGAAGACGTGGTTGCTTCCGCCGACCAGCAAATGGTGAAGCGCCTGGGCGGTCTGCATATCCTCGGCACCGAGCGACACGAAAGCCGCCGCATCGACAACCAGCTCCGTGGTCGGTCCGGTCGTCAGGGCGACCCCGGCGAGTCGCGGTTCTACCTCTCTCTGGAAGACGAGTTGATGCGGCTGTTCGGCGCCCGGCCCAAGTTCCTCATGGACCGGT
Source organism: Armatimonadetes bacterium CG06_land_8_20_14_3_00_66_21 (assembly GCA_002779825.1). GTDB lineage: Bacteria > Armatimonadota > Abditibacteriia > CG2-30-66-41 > CG2-30-66-41 > CG2-30-66-41. The sequence continues at coordinate 12,151 of PEVN01000473.1, forward strand.
GGCCGGAAGACGAGCCGGTAGAAGCAAGAATCGTCACCAAGTCCATCGAGCGCGCGCAGAAGAAGGTTGAGCTGAACAACTTCGAAATGCGCAAGAACGTCCTCCAGTACGACGACGTGATGAATATCCAGCGCGAGGTGATCTACGGCGAGCGCCGCAAAGCGCTTACCGGCGAGAACATCCGCGATACCATCGAGGACATGCAGGAGAAGACGGTCGAGGCCTACATCGATCGCTACTGCCCGGCGGCGCTAGAGCGGAACGACTGGGAGATCGAGCGCCTGTACCACGCCCTGAAGCACCTGTTTGGGGTCAGCAGCTTCGACGACTATGTCGCTCGTGACGAACTACCCAACCACGGCCGCGCCGACCTGCGCGACCTGCTTCTCGACGCCTTCAGGCGTGCGTATGCGGACCGCGAGGAGCGTCTCACGCCGGACCTCATGCGCGAACTGGAGCGCTGGCGGGTATGCGAGGCAATCGACGACCACTGGATGCAGCACCTGGCCGAGATGGACTACCTGCGCGAAGGCATCGGGCTGCGGGCCTACGGACAACGGGAACCGCTGCTCGAGTACAAGCGGGAAGCTTTCGAGATGTTCCAAAGCCTCCTCGATGCGATCCGCACCGACGTGGCCGAGTTCCTGATGAGCGTCCCGCCGGAGTTCGCCGAGACGGTCATTTGGCAGCGTCGCCAGCAGCGAGTGCGCGCCATCCAGATGCGCCGCGTCATGCTGGTGGACGAGCCCGACGCTCCCGAAGCCGCCGCAGTGCCGCAAGTGGAGACCTTCCAGCGGGCCCTCGACAAGGTCGGCCGCAACGATCCCTGCCCCTGCGGCAGCGGCCGCAAGTACAAACGCTGCTGCTACGCCACGGAGCATGCAGTCTGAACAGCCGCCCCACCGTAGCCCGAGGCGCAAAGCCGAGCGAGACCGCGCCCGCAGCTACCGGGGTCCCGCCACTCGACACCTGACACCTGACACACTACACCCCAGGAGGGCCAACCATGTACGAAGAAGAACGGAAAGAAGCTGCCCGCCTCACGGCGCGCATCGGCGATTTGAGGGATCATCTTTGACTTGGCTGGGAAAGAAGCCGAGATCGAAGAGTTAGAGAAGCAGACCGCCTCCCCCGACCTGTGGAATGACCAGCAGCGCGCGCAGGAGCTGATGAAAGCCCTCACCCGGTTGCGCGATGACGTCGGGCCGTGGAGCCAGCTTGCCGCCCGGGCGGCGGACCTGAGCGACCTCCTCGAACTGGCCGGAGAGGAGGAAGACGAAAGCCTCAGCGACGAGGTCCAGCAAGAGCTTGCCGCAGTCCGGAAGCAGTTCGGGACGCTGGAGATGTCCGCCTTGTTCTCCGGCCCCTACGACCGGTCCGATGCGCTCTTGTCCATCAACGCCGGCGCGGGAGGAACGGAAGCGCAGGATTGGGCCCAGATGCTCTCTCGCATGTACGCGCGGTGGGCCGAGGTGCGCGGTCTCCAGCTTGAGTTGGTGGATGTTCAGGAAGGCGAGGAGGCCGGGATCAAGTCCATGGTCGCGATGATCAACGGCGCCCTGGCCTACGGCCACTTGCGGGCCGAACGCGGCGTGCACCGCCTCGTGCGACTATCCCCCTTCGACTCCAACCACCGCCGCCACACTTCGTTCGCCGCCGTCGACGTGATCCCGCAGATCAACGAGGATGTTGACATCGAGATCAACCCCGACGATCTGAAAGTGGACACCTACCGCGCCAGCGGCGCCGGGGGCCAGCACGTCAACAAGACAAGCTCGGCTGTGCGGCTCACTCACTTGCCGACCGGCATCGTCGTGCAGTGCCAGAACGAGCGTTCCCAGCACCGCAACCGCGACATGGCAATGCGGGTGCTCCGCGCGCGTTTGTTCGAGCGACAACTCGAAGAGCAGCAGGAGGAGCTGGAGAAGATCCGCGGCGCCCAGTCCAAGATCGAGTGGGGCAGCCAGATTCGCTCCTACGTCTTCCATCCGTACAATATGGTGAAGGACCACCGGACGAGCTGCGAGACGTCGTCGGTCGACGCGGTGATGGACGGCGACATCGACTCGTTCATCCGGGCGTTCCTGGAGCTGACCTCCGGCGACGCGCCCTCCTGAGCGAGTCGTCGGGGAACCGCTCCGGCAGGGGCTCGTCGTTCAGCGGACACACCCTCGTTGAAGCGGGAGGATCCCGAATGTCTCACCGTCTATCCCGGCGCCCCCTGAACCCAAGCAGCGCTTTGCTGCTGGCGGCGCTGGCAGTAGCCAGGCCGGCCGCCAGTGGGCCGCCGGCATTCGACAACTCAAGCGCGCGTACGGAGGAGACTTCCTTCGGCGACCTCCTGGCGGACGCTGTGCGTGAGGCCGCCAAAGCCGACATCGGGCTGGTCAGCGCGGGAGCAACCCACTTGACCACGGCAACCATCGAAGGCGGAGACACAGAGCCGTTGACAGACCTACTCGTCTGCCCCGAGGAGAAGATCGCGGCACTTTCGCTGACTGGTCAGCAAGTTCTGCTGGCGCTGGAACGAGGCCTGTCGGCGCTACCGACCCCCAGCAACGGCTTCCTGCAGGTATCGGGCGTTAGGGTCACCTTTGCCGTTGGTGCTCCTGTCGGTGCGCGCGTCAAGACCGCGACCGTCCTTCAGACTGGCAAGCCAATAGATCCGCAGGCCAAGTACCGGGTGGCGACGCAGCTCTCCCTGGCAAAGGGCGGGCAAGGGTACTTCATGGTGTTTGGCCGGGATGCGGTCGTGGAGACGATAGACATCGGTGTGAAGGAGGCGCTGGAGGAGTACGCGTCCGTGACCAAGCGGCTTGCCGCGCTACAGAAGGGCCGGCTGGAGGCGGTGAAGGAGTAGGGCGGAACGGGTCGCCGCGCTCGGCGGCGGAAGACTTGGGGGGCTGTCAGACTGCGCGCATCCGAGCCGAGCCGGGCAGGCAGTAGCCAGCTCCTGGTCGCCCAGATCCCTACCTGGCATACGCTTCGATCTCGGTCACCCCGGTCCTGTCTGCAGCTCCGGACTTTGCCACCACCCGCACTGCCGTCACCGTACGCGGCGCCCAAGTCGCGGCAATCGGTTTGCCGCCGGGCCGCGTTCCCTCGGCCACCTTGACCAACTGTCCGGTCTCTTCCACCTGGATCTCGTACTCCAGGATGCTGTCGGTATACACGATCACTCGGCCGACGCTGACGGGCTCCTTGAAGGTCGCCTGGATCCAGTCCGGCCACTGGCGCCACGTGTCGTCGGTCCAGCCACTTCCGTTCGTCACCCCGTCAACAACCATCGGCAGTTGGCCGCTGTATTGGTTGGTCGACGAAGTCGTGACGGTTGTGCCCAAGTCGCGATACGCCAGATTGCCGGGTCTGTGGCGGGCGGCTTCGGCTTGGGTGATGGCTGCCTGCGCTTCCTTGACGGTCGGCCCGGCGGCGACTGCCTTGTTGGTCGTGTAGATGTGCCCCTCGTACAGGTCGAACGCGTCGGTGAACTTGCCTCCGGACACGCGGACCGACCGGTTCTCTGAGACGACCCACAGCGTGGTATCGGCGACGCCTTTGAGCGTGAACGTCGCCTGCTGCCGCGAGGTCCGCGTGTTGACGGCAAAGAGGTACAGGTCGTCGTCGACGCGGCGCACTGCGGCTTGGAGATGCTCCTTCGCCTCCGCCTCCCAAGTCACCCCGTCGGGCAGCTCCGGCGCGAGGACCGCGTCGGTGAGACGTTGCGCCTCGCGCCCGAGGAAGGGCATGCCGACATCGAGGTCCTTGTAGTTGTAGCGGTGGCTGTAGGTGTACCACAGGAATCCCCGCGCGCCGTTGATGATCGACTGGAGTTGCTGGTTGCGCAACTCGACGAGGTTGGGGCAGCGGCTGTTGGCTTTGCCGCCCATGTAGTAGTCGAACGCCTGGGGCGTCACCCACCAGGCCCGCTTGCCCTCGCTGGCCTCGCGGCAGGCCCGCATGAACTTGGAGAGGTACTCAATGGGTTGCCCCGCCAGACCGCCCCTGCTGAACAGCGGATACGGGTCGGGCATCAGGATGTCGCCACCGTTCCGGTACTTGTGGATCCCGGGGAGAGTGTCATTCAGCATGATGCAGGGATGATCGGGGTCTTCCTCGGCAATGATCTGGTAGAGCCGGTCGGCGCGCTCAACCAGCATCGGCCGCAGCTCCGGCTCATCCCACAGGTAGTAGGCAAACAGCGCGGGGTGGTCGCGGAACGCCCGGATGCGCTCCCGCACCGCCTGCTCTTCTTCGGGTGACACCGGCTGAGTGAAGTTGTCCATGAAGGCACTGCTGGGCCACGGGTAGAAGCAACCATATAGCCCCTGCGCCTGCAACTGGTCGAGCCACTCCAGCGTCTTCGCCGGCGGGAAGTACTGCGCGCTATACGCCTGGATGGCGGTGACGCCTTCGTCCCGCAGCTTCGCAGCATCCGAGACGGACGCGGAGAACCAGCCGTACGGAAGGAAGGGCTTGCCGTTGTGGAGCAGGACGAGGTTCTCGTCGAGCCGCCACTCGTTGGGAGAGGGCGCTGCCCTGTGGAGAGGTGCCTCGGTTACGAACGTCCGGCCGTTGACCAGCGTCGCCGTGACGGCGAGAACGTACTCGCCTACCGACAGCTCCTTCACCGGAATCGACAGCCTCGCCTCCGCTGTGTCGGTCTTCTCGGCTGCGGAAGCAACAGGCGCCCGCTGACCCGCCGCGGTGCTGAAGAGCGTGCCTTCCAGGCGCGCTCCCTTGAGTTGGTCCTCCGGCAGCGCCAGTCTCACGGTTGCTTCGACTGCGCTGAGCTGCTCCGTCGCGTAGAGCGTGTTGCGGTAGGAGGGCTTGGTGACGGTCAGGCGGAGGGGCGAGTACTGGAGGACAACTTCCCTCGAGCGGACGCAGAGCGGCACGTCGGGCTGTTGCCGGTCGGCAATGACGAGGGTCAACGTGTGCGGGCCCGGCTCGGCGAATGGCACCCGGAAGACGTACGGTTGCTGCTGCCCGTCGTCGTTCCCGCCGGTGAGCGTCTGTGAGGTGGTGGCTTCGCTGGCGCGGAGCGTCGCGGTCACCGACGTGAACCGGAACCGGCCGGTGCCGTTGGTCAGCAGTGCCTTGAACTGGTGGGTCAGCTTGCCGGCGTCGCTGGTGGTCAGTTCCTCCAGGGGTGCCTTCACGTCCCACAGGAATCGACTGAGGTCCGCCCCCGGAAGCGTCAGCGGCGCGTAGGTGTCCGGCACGTGGAACGAGCCGCCGCACTTCATGTACGAAGTCAGCTCCAGGGCGCCGCCGGCCTGCCGCTCACGCGCCACCTGAATCGCCCACGCCTGCTTCGCCGACTCCGGCGTCAGCCCCAGTTCGACGAACGGGACCGCGAGTTCGACCGAGAACGAGTTCGCCCCAACCGCCCCTGCGGCTTCGGCCGTTGAGTCCCATTCCACCGAATACGCGTGCCCGCCCTGCCGCCGTTGCGCATCGTACAGCGCGCCGTTGGCGTTGACGACGAAGTGGTAGTACTCCACCCGGTCGCCGGTGGGGTCGATCATGAACTCGACGCAGTCGTCGCGGAACACCTTGCCGCCCCGTTCCGTTTCGGACCGCTTGAGCTGCGCTACCTCCGGCTCGTCGGCGACGGCGGCGAAATACAGGAAGGAGTCATCGAAGCGCACCGCGAAGCGCGTCTGCACCGGCGCCTTGTCACCTCGTCCCGCGGTGATGAACCCGGTGTACCACGGGCCGTTCTGCCAGGCAGCCTCGGCGAGGGCGCCGTCGATGGCGACACCATCCGCGCGGGAAGCCGTCACGGCCTTCGCCTTCTGTTCGGCGGCGTTGGGCTGGGCGTGCAAGGCAGCAGCGCTTGCCACGATCCCGAGCATGCCCCATGCGGATCGGCGTCGAGTTGGGTGCATAGTCCTGATTCCCTCCGTACACGCCGCCCGAAGGAGAGAGCGGCTATTCGGCGAACGGATTGCGTACCGTGACGGGCCCGTACGTCTGACCGTTCGAGAGGTCTTCCGACAGCACCGGGTCGCAGCGGGCCCGCTCGGCCGCCGCGATGATGAGCCCGTCCCAATGGCTGAGCTGCCAGCGGGCTCCGACGTCGATCACTCGGACGACCAGAGGAACGTCAACCTCGACGACGCACAGGCGTGCCAGCAGTTCTACCTCGCGACGGGCCAATGCAGCCGGGAGGGGCTTGGCGATCTTCCTCGTCACGGTGACGTAGAACTCGTTGAGCACTTGCGCTGAGAGGACCGCATTGCCTGCCGTCAGCCCGTCGAAGATGAGAGCTTGTGCCGTCGCCTGTCTGCCCGGGGAGGCAGTGTCGTGCGCGTAGACGATGACGTTGGTATCGAGGAACACCCTCCCGTTCATGGAGGTCTTCCCGGGGCCGCGTCCGCCCGCCGATGACAGCGCCGCCTTCGTTGAAAAGGCGGCTCAATTCGGCAACTACGGTCTCATCTTCCTGAGGGTACCGCTCAGCTACGCTCTGGAGGAACCCGCGGACGAGCGCCGGGACCGTGGTTCCGTTCTCAACGGCATACCGACGCGCCTTCTTCAGCAGCTCACCATCGACGGCCATGGTCATATTGGGCATGTTGCACCTCTTCCATGGGGGCTCACGCCACACAATGAGTCTATACCCGCGAAGGTTAATACTACAACCGTACTTAGCGCGAATGTGCTCGGCGAGGGTCTCCTGACCCCGCCGCTCCCCGGACCGACAGGTC
>PEVN01000088.1 GCA_002779825.1 Armatimonadetes bacterium CG06_land_8_20_14_3_00_66_21
GGCTATTCTCGTTCTGCCCCTTCGGGGCGGCCGTCCAGCGCACACACGAAGCGCACGAGAGTCAACTGCATACCCCTGTACGCTTGTTTTGGGACTAGCGTGTCACCCTTGTCCTGTCGTCATACACGGTCGCGACTCGGATGGGCTTGCGTTTCCACCTGTCGGGGCGCTCAAGCGAAGCGCGATCATGAGTGATTCCTTCGAACCAAGACGGACGCTATTCCACTATCGTGGACCGATCCCTACCCAGCACTGTTGACGAACGTCTTCTCCTGGCACGGCGGCTCACTTGGCCGCAGCGCCGCCCCAGGCCTTCTGCGCCCATTTGTCCATGGCGCCGTACTTGTCTTCCCAGGTGGTGTACATCGCCCCCACGATGCCCGGCACCCCTTTAGTCTTGTCGAGCCACCCGGCGATGCCGGAGCCGTCCTCGTCGCTGTCGTAGTACCCGGAGAGGATCTGTTTCAGACCCAGGTCGGCGAAGAAGGGGCAGTTCTTCCCTTGCAGCCCGCCGTGCCAGTTCACGATCCCAATCCCGGGGTCGAGTCCCTTCCAGGAGCCCTTGAGCGACCCGTTCACCGCGTAGTAGTGGTCCACAGCGTTGTGCCTCGGGTCGAACATGTCGTTCCAGACCCAGATCTCGGCGTCGGGTCGAACGTCGCGGATGAGCTGGGCAGCCTTGTGTACGTTCCAGGCGAGCAGCTCGCCCGGCGTCATGTTCATGCCCTGGCACGCGGCGCACTGGTTCATCACCCGCAGTTCGTCATGAGACATGAGGAAGGCGGCTGGGTGGAGGGCGTCGTTGGCCTCCACGACCTCCTGGCGCCAGTCGTCGAAGATCTTCGGTTCGCTCAGGCAACTCGTGATCCGGTCTTCGTAGACGACGAGAGAGTGGTAGTAGCTGACGCGCAGCCGCTGGCCGTCCTTGAGGCGCGAGTCGGCGGTCAGTTTGATGACGGGCTCCTCGTGGTAGGCGCGCCACGGGTGGAGCTGCGGATCCACAACCCGAGCGAAGTCGCGGCCTTCCTCAAAGGCCGTGGCGTCCTCGCCGCACACGGTCACGGGGCAGCCGGGCCGGCGCAGGACGTTGACCAGGCCAATCTCCTGGAGGGTCAGGTCGTCCCACCACATCTTCCCGTCCTTGCCGTACCACGAGCCGAGGTAGAGCTGACCGGTCGTGTGGTCGAGGCTGTTGCACACCAAGTCGTAGTGCTTCCAGTCCTGGGTGCGTTCGGAATGGAAGGTCTGGAAGCTGATGGAGGTCTGCGCGTCGAGGGCAAGTAGCTTGACCTCGGGATCGGCAGGCGAGAGGTCTTGGGTCTTGAGCCAGAACGAGATCCGGTACTGGCGGTACGGCTGAAGTTTGAGAGGCTGAGCGATCCGGCAGTGGCGGTACTGGTTCTTCCCGACGCTCTCCATCCGCAGCGAGGTCTTGCCGCCGTGCGCCACTTCGTGATCAGCGAAGGTGGTGACGCCTTCATCGTCCTGAAAGCCCCAGCCGACGAAGTGGTTGCCGTTGGCGTTCTCGAAGTCGGCATTGACGACTTCCGTGGGGTTGTCCTGCTCCAGGGAGGCGGCTCCGTTGTGGACCACGAACAGGGCGTCTTTGACGAGCACGCCCTCCATGTAGTTGCGGTCGCGGGACCCGCCCATGACGATCGCGACGAGGTCCAGCCCGTTGGCAGCCGCAGCCTCCCGAAGCGCGGCCGCTCGTGTCGGCGCCACGTTGTGCGAGAACGCGACCCCGTTGTAGCCAGCCGCCTTCGCCTGCGGGAAACGCGCAACCAAGCGGTCGACCTGCGCCGGGTTGGTCATGTCCTGCCAGACGAACAGCCAGCGCTTCTGCATGCCGTCTTTGAGCTTGGCGACGGGCCAGTTGGCGGCAGGTTCGGGCGCGGCACAACCGCAGTCAACCAGGGACAGGCCGACCATAGCAACCAACAGCGGAACGGACAACGAGCGACGACAACGCATGGCGCGTCCACCTTTCGAGGCAAGCGAGGGATAGGAGCTGTTGCCCGTAGAGTTCGCGGCGCCCAGGCGGTTTGCCTGCCACGCTGCACAGGTTGGTCGAGTTTGCAGGTCACGCCCCCCGAGCGACGAACCCTCCCGAACTCCTCACGAGCCAGGGAGAGCGCAGCCCGGTGAGATCACTTCGAGGCGACCCTCTGTGAAGGTCCTGGCGCAAGGCGGCTATCACATGCTCACCAACCCCACCCGATTGCTTCCGTCGACCTCGCTCCTGGTTGCAGCGTTCGCCCTCGCACTGAGCACGAACTGGACTTTGGCGCAGGAGACCAAGTACGGTCTCGCCTCCTGGCCCGAGACGGGCCGCGGCAACCACCGGGCGGTGGTGCGGTTGGCGCAGAAGGCCGACGCCGTGCGGGTGCACATTCCCTGGCGGCGGCGCGACCGGCAGCCGGAGGCGAAAGACCTCCGCGTGTTTGACGCGGCAACGGGGGAGCGCGTCACCAACGTCGTCCGCGTGGCTGTCACCCGCGAGTTCGGCGACCTCGTCTTCGAGCCGGTGACGGTACCGGGCGACTATGAGGTGTACTACCTGCCCTACGACCCCCCGGGCACGGGGCCGTTCGGCGACGCGGGCAACTACTTTCCGCCGACGGACACGGCGGACGCGGCGTGGGTTGGGAAGCATGGGCTGACAAAGGAGGGGCTGGCGACAGGCAAGTGGCGGCGGTTGCCGCAGGCGCAAGTCGTCGAGATTCAGGCGCGGGGCGAGTTCAACCGGATGGATCCGATGGAGGTCATCGCGACGGAGGCCGAGGTCTCGGCGCTACTCGCGAAGCACCCGGATCGTCCGTATCTCCTGTTCCCCGAAGACCGCAAGCGGCCCACCCGCATGTTCGAAGACCTGCCGGCCTGCTGGGTCGAGCGCGGCCCGAGCGACTCCTTTGCAGGCGACGCGCAGCCAGACGAGTTCTACCCGTTCCAGATCGGCGTCTTCGCTGCTCGGCGCGCAGTGCTGGACGTTCGCCTGAGGTTCAGCGATCTTCGGTCAGAGACGGGGCAGGTCCTCGCGGGGACGTCGCTGCGCTGCTTCAACCTCGGCGGCGTCGATTGGCTGAGGCGACCGCTGGCCAGTGAGTTCTCCGTCGGCAAGGGCAACGTGCGGCCGTTGTGGGTTGGCATACCGATCCCCCGGGCAGCCAAGGGCACCTACCGAGGCATGGTCGAAGTGAAGCCCATCGGCGAGGAGCCGACGACGGTGAAGCTGGAACTGGCGATCAAGGGGCCGGTGCTCGAAGACCATGGCGACAGTGAGCTGTGGCGCTACTCGCGGCTGCGCTGGCTCGACTCAACGCTGGGGCTGGACGACGAGGTGATCCCGCCCTTCACTCCCATTGAGCTGCGCGGCAACACGGTGCGTCTCCTGGGGCGAGAGATGCAGTTTGCCGACACCGGCCTGCCCACCAGCATCCGCAGTGGCCGTGACGTTCTGGCGGGACCGGTTGCTCTCGTCGTGGAGTCGGCTTCGGGCCCGGAGCCTCTGGCGCCGAGTGCCGGCCGAGTGCTGAAGCAGGCGCCCGGCGCGGTCGAGCGCGAGAACCACTCGCAGGGCGACGGACTCACGTTGACTGTCCGCTCGAAGCTGGAGTTCGACGGCTGCCTCACCTATCGCGCCGCGCTCCGGGCGACCCGGGCGCTCGACGTGAAGGACATCCGGCTGGAAGTGCCCGTCCGTCGTGCGGTCGCCAAGTACCTGCTTGGCATGGGCCGGCGGGGCGGGTATCGCCCGGAGCAGTGGGACTGGAAGTGGGACGTCGACCAGGCGAACAACCTGGTCTGGCTGGGTGACTTTGATGCCGGGCTGCAACTCAAGCTCTGCGGGCCGGTCGACACCTGGCAGATGCTCGACTTGAAGGACACCGGCGTGCCGCAGTCGTGGGGCAACGACGGCAAAGGCGGCTGCCGGATTACCGAGGAAGGCGAGAGCGTGCAGATCAGCGCCTACACGGGTCCGCGCCGGCTGGCGGCGGGGCAGGAGCTGGACTTCCGCTTTCGGTTCTTGACCACCCCCTTCAAGCCTCTCGACCGCAACCACTGGAACTGGCGCTCTGGTGACGTGAACCGCGACGGCAACATCCTGCACATTCACCACGGCGCCCCGGAGAACCCCAACATCAACTACCCGTTCCTGGCGGTCGATAAGCTGCGTGAGACCATCCGTCAGGTGAAGTCGCACCGCTACAAGGAGACCAATCAAGGCGCGCTCACCTATCCGGCCGCAGGCAACGTTAGCCCGGACCACGGCGCGCTGCACGTGTGGGTCCGGATCAACTTCGACCCGCAGGCCGGGGAGCCGCGGCAGGCGCAATTCAACCAGCCGCTGTTCGGCCTCAACTTCCCCAACGAGGATCAACTCGGCTTCTACTGGAACATCGACGACCGCGGCATGCGGACCTACGTGCGGAAAGGCGCGCCCTCGCTCAACCAGTACCCGGTGCTCTTCGGGACGCACTCGCCCGACTGGCGCCAGGGACAGCGACACCTGCTGACGCTGTCGTGGGGCGATCAGTTGGCGATCTTCGTGGAGGGCAAGCCGGCGGGGGCTGCTCCGTACAAGGGCACGCTCACGAACAGCCTGAAAGAGGCGGAGCTGTTGTTCGAGGGAGACGGCTTCGCGATCGATGCCGTCAAGCTTACCGACGTGCCGTTTGCCGCAGGGACAACGATTGCGCCCACCGTAGACGACCACACACTGCTCCTGGACACGTGCGCCTCGTGGGACGGCGGCGGGCGAACCCGACCCGAGAAGAGCGCGGCCGCGGGCTTCGGCACCCTGGAAGGCGTCTGCAAGAGCGCCACGGGCCAGTTTGGCAAGGAGCTGCTCTTCTCGTCCAGCCAAGTCGAGGTCCCACCCAAGGGAGTGAACCTCTACTACACCGTCCGCGAGCTGAGCAACCACGTCGCCGAGATGTGGGCGTTGCGCAGCTTGGGCGACGAGGTGTTCACGACGGGCGGCGTCGACATCTACGGCGATCCCGAGGCAGCCAACAAGCCGCTCAAGGGCTACCCGTGGCTTCGCGAGCATCTGGTCACCGGCTACGACGCGGCGTGGCGAACCGTGTTGGGTGACGGCGAGTTTGACGCAGCCATCGGCGTGCAGGGGCTGTCGCGGTGGCACAACTACTACGTCGAGGGCATGCGCTGGCTCATGCAGAACACCGCTCTCGACGGCCTGTACCTCGATGGCATCGGCTACGACCGGGAGATCATGAAGCGGATCGCCAAGGTCATGTCCCGTGCCAACGCCAACAGCCGGATCAACTTCCACTCCGGCGACAACTGGTGCCCGCCCTGGGACAACAACCGCAAGCTCAGCGCCGCCAGCAACTACATGGAGCACTTCCCGTACATAAGCAACCTGTGGTTCGGCGAGCTGTTCGACTACAACGCCGCGCCGGACTACTGGCTGGTCGAGATCTCGGGCATCCCCTTCGGGCTGACCGGCGAGCTGCTCAACTACGAGACCGGCGGCAATCCCTACCGCGGGATGATCTACGGAATGACTGGCAGGCAGCACCCGTCGTGCACGGGCATGTGGCAGTTCTGGGATGACTTCGGCATTCAAGACGCCGAGATGCTGGGCTACTGGGACCCGAAGTGCCCCGTGCGGACCGACAGCGCGAGTGTGCTGGCGACAGTGTATCGAAAGCCGGGGAAGTCGCTGATTGCGCTGGCGCACTGGCCGGGTGAACAGGCACGACAGCGGGCTGTCACCTGCAAGGCGACGGCCCCGCCCACGCTTGACGGCCGTCTCGCCCCGAACGAGTGGGACGGTGCCGCGAAGCTCACCAACTTCACCGCCCACGCAGCCGACTCTCTGGCGCCGGATCAGACGACGGTGTTCGTCACTCACGACGCAGACCGACTCTACTTGGCCTTTCGCTGTGCCAACCCCGCGAACAAGGTGAAGGCCGACGCGAAGGTGCGCGATGGCAACGTGTGGGAAGACGACGCCGTCGAGGTCTTCCTCCAGCCCGATCTTCAGGATCTCACGTACTACCAGTTCATCGGCAACAGCGCCGGGATCTACTACGACGGCAGGGGGCTGAACGGTGGCCAATGGGACGGCGACTGGACCTACCGCGCGTCCGTCGGTGACGGCTACTGGGAGGGCGAACTCTCCGGGTCCTTCGCTTCGCTGGGCATGGCCCCTCCAGCCGCCCAACGAGCTGTCGAGACCGGCCTCAACATCTGCCGCGACCAACAGTCGCCGCAGCAGCGGCTATCATGCTGGTCGCCGGTCTCCGGTGCCTTCCACGATCCGAACAGGTTCGGTCGGCTCACCCTCTCGCAGGCCCAGCCGCCAACGCGCCAAGGCCCGGACACTGTCGACTCCAGCAAGCAGGAGGTCCGCGTCCGCCTGACCCTCGACTGGAAAGCCCTCGGAATCAACCCAGCGAAGGCCAAGCTGACCGCCCCGAGCCTCGCCTTCTTCCAGAACCGCGCCGAGTTCTCGCCCGAAGAGGAGATCCCGATTGAGCCGGGGAAGGGCTGGTTGTTGGTGCTCGAAGAGGGCTGAACGGAGACCGATGCCCGGGCTCCACTCCTCTCTGGTCTGTCCCGGCACTGCGGCGGTGCTGCTGGCCTGCGCTTGCTCAGTCCTGCTGGGCGACCCAGCCAACGTCCGCGACCTCGGCGCGAAGGGCGATGGTACCGCCAACGACACCTCCGCGTTCGTCGCGGCGCTCAAGTCCAGCCGCGACGTGTATGTGCCGGCTGGCACGTACCTGGTCGAGGGCTTTGCGTTGCCGGACGATACGTACCTGCATGGCGCCGGCAACGCCAGCCGAGTTGTCAGGCAGTCGAGGGATGCCACCTCCAGGCTGGCAACGGCTGTCGGCTCTCCTACCTCTATTTCACCGCCCGGCAGAAGGGCGAGGAAAAGGGAGCGGGTACCCCAGACACAGCACTGATCGCGATTGTCCGGAAGAAGGACGTCACCCTCGACAACCTACGCCTGGAAAACCTTAAGTGGACCGGCGTGGCCGCTGACCATGGCGAGGACGTGCGGATCACCAACTGCCATTTCGAGAAGCTCAACTGGGCCCTCTCGCTTCCCTTCTCCAGGCGCGCGCAGGTGATGGGCAACCGGATCATCGGCACCTCGCACCACGGCATCCAGTTCTGGGGCAACTGGCAGTGGGAGCAGACCGACAGTGAAGACCTGCTCTTCGCCAACAACTATGTGAAGAACGGCGGCGGCGGGCCGATCTGGGGCACGGGCGCGAGGCGCGTCGTGATGACCGGCAACCTCATCGATGGCGCGGAGGACGTCGGGCTGGATCTGGAATGGTGCGAGGACTCAGTTATCTCCGGCAACACTGTCCGCAACTGCGGGAACGCCGGCATCTCGCTCTTCTTCGCCTGCAAGCGCGTGTCGATCACCGGCAACACCATCGTCAACGACCACGCCATCGACGACCCCAATGCCGCCTGGTGGGTGCGCTCCGGCATTTGGCTGACGCCGCCCAATCGCGAGGCATTCAAACGCGACCACGGTCACGAGGACATCGCCATCGTCGGCAACACGATCCGGTGCGCCGACGGCGAGCGCCGCGAACGGATTCGGGGCGGCAGCGGATGGAACGGAACTAACGTCAAGATAGACCGACAGGGAGAAGTATGCGAGCAATCCTCTTCGAAGCCCCCGGCAAGATCCGCCTCATCATCGACGCCCCCAAGCCTGTGCCCCAAGACGGCGAGCTGCTGGGGCGGTGCACGCACATCGGGCTGTGCGGGAGCAGCATGGATTTGTACCTCGGCCAGGGACGGTGGGCGAAGACAAACTGGCCGGCAATTCCCGGCTGGATGGGGCACGAGAACCTCGGCATCGTGGCGGAGTCTCCGTATGAGGAACTGCCGCCGGGCACGCCCGTGCTGGCACACCCCGAGGTGTATGCCGGGTTCGCCGACTTCATCACCTCCCGCCCCGAGGGCACCGTCGCCCTCCCCCAAGTCGCCGACCCGATCAGCCTCGTCGTCGCGCAACCATTGGCGACGGTGCTCCGCGCCCTCAGCTACCTGCCGCCGGTCATGAACCTCCGCTGCGTAGTGCTCGGCCAGGGCCCCCTGGGATTGATCTTCACAAACCTGCTCGCCCACATGGGCGCCGCCCAGGTCATCGGGATGGACCCGGTCCGATGGCGCCTCGACTGGTCGCGCAGGATGGGGGCGACTGACGCCGTCGACGCTTCGGCGGAGAACGTCGTCGACGCGGTCAAAGAGCTGACAAGCGGGCGAGTGGTTGACCTGGCGATCGAGGCAGTCGGTTCTCCCGAGTCGCTGAACACCTCAGCCTACCTGCCGCGCTGCGGCGGCCGGCTGTGTGTCTTCGGGATGCCTCGCGACGATCTCGAGGGGTTCCCGTGGTTCCACGCAACCGGCAACGACGTGCAGATCACCACCTGCCGGAGCGGCGACCGGGCGACGGCGTTCTTCCCGGTGGCTGTCCGCATGGTCGTCGAGCGCCAAACCGAAGTCGCCGACTTGGTCACTCCGCGAATGCCTTGGGAACGCGCGCTGCAGGCATTCGACATGTACGCCAACCCGGCGCGGCACGCGGGCGCGCTGAGGATTACGCTGGAGCTGTGAGCACTGCCGCTTTCTGATTCTGGATTTCGGACTTGCCCGCACTTGGGCGCACTGCTGGAACGGAGGGATCGATGAGGGACACCCGTGCCGTCGCACTCATGCCGGTACTGATCTGCGTCACCGCCACCGCTACGTTTGGGGCCCATGAGGCTGCCTGGCCCTGCTGCCACGGGGCACAGCGCAACAACCACTCGGCCGACACCGGGCTGCTGGAGACCTGGCCGCAGTACGGTCCAGAGCTTCTGTGGACAGCCGCCGGCATTGGACTGGGCTACAGTTCAGTTGAGTGGCCATTGCCGACGGCCGAATCTTCACGGCGGGCCGGGTCGGCAAGGAGACGCACGTGATCGCCCTCGGTATGGACGGCAAGGAGCTGTGGCGCCGGCCCAACGGCGAGTCGTGGGAAGCCTCCGCCGAGCAGAGCTATGCAGTGCCCTACGCCGGCGCTCGCGGGACGCCGACCGTCGACGGCGACACGGCTTGCCACCTGTCAGACATGGGGCGGGTGGCGGCGTTCGAGGCAGCCACCGGCAAAGAGCGTTGGCACGTTGACCTCCGGCGGACCTTCGAGGCGCCGCGGCCGAAGTACGGGTACTGCGAGTCCGTGCTCCTTCAAGGTGACCGGCTGTTCTGCTGTCCGGGAGGCAAGCGCGGCTACCTGGCGGCTCTGGACAGGCAGACCGGACGCACGCTGTGGACCAACACCGAGATCGACGACCCTATCGGCTACTGCTCGCCGGTGGTCGCCGAAATCGGCGACGTCGAGCAACTCGTCTGCCTGAGCGCGGCGCGGATCTTCGCCGTGAAGCCGGACACCGGCAAGCTGCTCTGGCAGCACGTCTTCGGCAACGAGCGGAACAACAGCGCGGCCGATGCCCTCGTCCACGACGGCCTGGTGTTCGCCTCCTGCGGCTATGGAGGGGGAAGCGTGGTCGTGCGGCCGCAACGGCAAGCCGACGGCACGTTCACCGTCGCGCCCGTCTGGTCCACCAAGCTCCTCGACAACCACCACGGCGGTGTCCTGCTGCTGTTCTGCGGCGCAGCGGTTGCAGTTGCCGCTGCCCGAATCGACCTCACCCCGTCTGTCTGCCCGTTGTGCGGCGGCAACCACTTCCCACACCATCCACTGCTGTCGTACGTTCGGGTGGATCTCGGGTTGCTGATTGCCGGCTTGGGAGTGGCGTTGTTGGCGCCAGCGGTGCGTAGTGCGCTCGCGCGGAAGAGGGGCGACCGGAAGGAGACCTGACGAGGCGTGGGTTGCCACCTCGACCCGTGTCAGTGCGAATGCGTCGCGGACCCCCGTGCGCGTTGGGCATGCGGGCCGTGCCGCGGTCAGGCACAGGCCAGCGTTGGCAGATGCTATAATGGGCAGCAGTTAGGTGCGCACGTCGTCCCCCTGTGGAACAGCGGAATGATCGACATCGGCAAACAGGTTTCATTGTGGCGAGAGGGTGCTGTTGAGGATTGGGAGGTTGCGCAGCACCTCGTGGACAGCGGTCGCGTCCGGCACGGTCTCTTCTTCGGCCACCTCGCGCTTGAGAAGGCACTCAAGGCTCACGTCTGTCGCCACACGAGCGACCTGGCCCCTCGGCTGCGCAACCTGGTGCGGTTGGCCGAACTCGCTGGCCTCGACCTCAGCGAGGAGCAGACCGGAGTACTGGCTGAGATGAACCCACACAACATCGAGGGGCGCTACCCGGATCGCCTGGGCCCGGTGCCGTCAAGGGCCGAGTCTCGGCAATGCCTGTCGCGAGCCAAGGAGGTGTACGAGTGGCTGAGGGCGCAGTTCTCAGATCCGTGCGCGAATACCTGAATGCTGTTCAGCAGGAAGGCATCCCCGTCCAGTTTGGCGTCCTCTTCGGCTCGCACGCAACGGGCCGCGCCGATCAGTGGAGTGACATCGACCTGTTGGTCGTCTCGCCGAGATACGACACCCACCGCACCCGTGCGGACCTCAACTTGCTCTGGCGACTGGCCGCGCGCACGGACAGTCGCGTCGAACCGGTGCCTGTGGGGCGACACCAGTATGAGGACGACGACAGCAGCGCGATCATCGAGACTGCGAGGCGTGAAGGGCAGATCGTCTACATGTAAAGTCCACTTGGGGCGCGCTTGCGCCGCGGCACTGCACTCCGGTCTCCTCCCCCACGGCGCGGGGCCATTCGCGCCTGGGGCGATACGCGGAGGGCTTGTTCCTGGCGCGCCACGGAGGTCCCTTGGTCCTGGTTCTGAGTGCAGGAGTTTGCTGAACGGAGATGTCACCTGGACCGCAACACGGACAACACGTGGATGCGCGACGCACTGCAACGAGGTGATGTCGCCGCCGTGAAGCAGCGCGTGGTGGACGATCCGACGCACCTGTCCTCGCGTGACTGCCTTGGCAGGACGCCGCTGCTCACTGCCATTGGTTCGGGCAACGCTGAGCTTGTGGAGTTCATGCTCAAACACGGGGCCGACCCCAATGTGGAGATGGACGAGGGCTACACCTGCTTGCTCCTGGCCGTCGCGTCCGACGGCGCCGAGTCGCTCCGCATCAGCTCGGCGCTGATCGCCGCGGGGGCCGACCTCCACTGCACGAGCACCAGTGGACGTATGCCTCTGCACATGACCGCCGCGTGGGGCGAGGTCGAGAAGGCCTGCTTGCTCCTCGAGGCGGGGGCAGACGTCAACGGCCTGACGTCTGATGACCAATTAGCGCCGCTGATGGAAGCCGCGCGCTGCGGCCCTGCCGAGATGGCGCAGGTTCTCCTGGAGCGCGGGGCGGACCCAACGCTCCGGGACGGCATCGTCGGCCGGAACGCGCTCGATCTGGCCGTGGACGCGCAGAAGGGCAGGGGCCCTGAGTCGCACGAGTCGATCAGGACGGAGGCCGAGGAGACTGACTTGGGTGCGGCGCTCGCGGAAGCGGACCAGCTTGCGCGCGAGGGCAACCACGAGAGAGTCATCCGGGTCCTCAGGGAGTATGCCGGATCTGTGGCTGCCGCCGAGCCCGAGTGACGTTCTCCGCCCGAGTTCTGCATCACCGCGGCAAGCGGACCCTCTCGGTAGGCGCGCGCACTCGCCTGCCAGGCATGTGGTCTCAGCACATGAACTCCGAACAAGGCACGCATACTTCCAGAAGCTACCCGGACACGCCTCCCTTCGGCGCCACCGGGTTCGACCTCGACGGGCTGCGTCAGGGCATGGCGACCCGGCGCGAGGCGACCCTCGACGCGGTGCGGTGTGTGCCGACAGAGGTCGACGGCCTCCCCTGTGGGTGGGTGATTGCGGAAGGCGCAGACCCCGACCTGCGCCCGCTGTACCTGCACGGTGGCGGCTCTGTGTCCGGGTCGGGCGCGTTCTTTCTGGCATTGGCCGCACACCTGTCTGCGGCGGCACGAAGCATCTTCCTGCCGCCCGACTACCGGCTGGCCCCGGAGCATCCGTTTCCCGCCGCGGTACGGACCAAGGAGAGTAGCTATGAGCCGCAAGTACCCCGAACACGAGGTCAGCAGCGGGAACGTCTTTGCTGACCTCGCTCTCCCTGACTCCGATGCGCCAATCGCCAAGGCGGTCTTGGCACAGCAGATTGCTGAGGCCCCCCTCCAGCGCCAACTCACTCAGGCCGCAGCCGCGAGCACGCGACGACGCAAGTGACTGGCGTCGTCGCGCGTCACCCTTGACTCCCGGCTTGCGCGTCTTGGCTGAGGGGCGCCGTGAGGAGATCACGCACTGGAGCCCGCAACGATGGCAGAACCAAACGTCAAGCAAGCTGTGCCGTTCTTCGGCGTGTCGGACATGGAGCAATCGCTCCGCTTCTATACCCGCGAAGGTTAAGAACACACCGAAGTGGAAGTTCGCGGAACTTCCCCGGCAGGCGTGCAGCAGACGTAGGACAGAGGGTATTCTCCCAGACGAAGCCGAAGTCGCACCGGGACTTCGGTGTGTTCTTAACCTTCGCGGGCATACGTCAACGGTCTCGGGTTCGAGATGACCAAGAAGTGGATGGACGCAGGCAAGCTCCGCTGGTGCTGGCTCCAGCTTGGAGACGCGGCACTGATGCTGCAGGAGTTCCGGAAGGAAGGGCACGATTCGTGGGTGCCCGACGGGAAGGTGGGTCTGGGCGTCTCGCTCTGCTTCCGCTGCAAGGATGCTGTGGCGATCTACCGCGAGGTTAGGGCGCGCGGAATCGAGGCCTGTGCTCGGCGAGGG
>PEVN01000447.1 GCA_002779825.1 Armatimonadetes bacterium CG06_land_8_20_14_3_00_66_21
AACTGGTGCCGCCGCAGGAGATTGAGAAGACAACGCGCGAGCGTGGTGTCGTACTGACGACCCCGGGTGCCCAAATCGCGTGGTACTGCGAGCAATTCATGACGCGGCAGGCTGTCTTCAGCAGCGGATATCTGCCTGAAACGGCATTGGCGGTGGTGGCAAACTATCAGCGGTGGAGAGGGAGAACGGCCACGGTGCGCTTCACCATGCTTCATCAGCACACAACGATGAGCTACGTGAAGGCGCTCGCAGAGGCCCTCCCGGAGAGTAGAGCGGGCGAAGGACCTCGGAAATGAAGTCCGCGCTTCGCAGCAACGCGATTCCGGCAGGGCGGAAGCGGCTGCTCTGGGTACTGCTAAGCCTTGCAGCGGCCGGTTCATCGGCGCAAGAGGGTCGAGACATCCCCGCGCTGGTTGACGAAGGTCTCCAGCTCATCGACAGGCGGGACTATGCGGGCGCGATGGTGGCATGGGAAGCAATCATGGATCGCGAGCCTTGTCTGGAGCGGACTCTGTTGGTGGGCGTTGTGCGGCGCTGGCTCGACTCCTACTCTAGGGTCACCGATCAGCCAACGCGCGAGCACGCTGTGGGACCACGAGTCGATCAGACTCAGCCTCCCCTCGGACCCGCGGAGAATGAGGCGCGCGCCCGTTTGCTGCTGCGCGCTGGCGGCTTGCTGTTGCACCACGGTTACTGGGCTGAGACCAAGGACATTGCCGCCGCTGTCAACGAGCTTGACCACCTCAGCGCTGCTCTGCGCGGGCGCTCGTCGGTGCTAATGGCGTGGTCTGCGTTCCGCCTGGGCGACACCGAGTTCGCCTCCAGCGTCGCCGAGAAGGCCACGGCTCGCTACGGCGAGATCGAGTTTGTCACGACCTCAATGGCACGGTTGACGAGGGCGCTCACGGAAGGCGTCCCCCCAGCGCAATCCGTCTGGGATCGTGTGCTCACTGACTTCGCCAGCGGTGACCGTGTGTGTGAGATCCTCTCCAATCTGATGTCGGATCCGGACTTCGGCGTGCGGGCGAAGTCTATCGAGTGCTTGGTCATGGCGCTGTTGCGCGAGGGCAGAGAGAAGGAGGCGTGGGAGGCATTTGCCGAATACTATCGGTGGGACGGCCCCACTTCGCTGGCGGGCCAGGCGGCGTTGAAGGTAGCGCGTCTTTTCGAGAACACGTGTCGGCCGGAGTATTCGGAACGGGCACTGAGGCTGCTCCTGGAAGCGCCCGCCTACCCGCGGGAGTTCGTTGGTCGAGCCATGCTGCACATTGCTTACTCGTTGGCGGGGCAGGGGAGAACCGAAGCCGCGAAGGCGCAAATGGAGCAAGCATTGCGGGAGTATGGGGACATCCAGCGAGTGCGAGAAGTCGCGACGCTTGATGTCGGTTTCTACGCTGGGGTACTGGGGGACGCGCGTACCGCACTGGAGCGCACCCAGGAGGCGCTCAAAGCGGGCATCGAGAGCCCGGCAACCAAGGCTGAAGCGCTGTGCCGCGTTGCCGAGCACCAGCTTCGTGCGAGTGACAACGCAGCCGCTCTCGCTGCGGCTGACCGCGCAATCACGTATGCTCGCGAGCAGTTCCGGAAGGAACCCGAGAGAGTCTATGCCTCTCTGGTTCGGCGAGCATCGGGGGTGAAAGCACGCTGTTTGGAGGCGATGCAGAGGTACGCCGAGGCCGAGGCGCAGTGGACTGTCTACGAAGCAATGGGACGGTGGGATACCGCCCGCAGCTACCTGAATGGGGAGGCCCCATGGAGTTCGGAGGGAGGAGCGACCAGGTGAGGGGGGAGAGAATCGCGCTCGTTTCCGTGTTGCTCAGCCTCCTCTGCGCCCTCTTGGGCAGGGCTGTTCTGTTCTCCTCGAGGTGTGCCCGTGCTGAACCAGAGCCGCTGAGGGACGGCGGTCTGCCGGTTCTCGTGCTGCGAGGCTACGGCGACCGTGGGCCCTTCCAGCAAGCCATCAGTTCCGCGCTGTCGCGTGCAGGAGTGGAACACGCCGTGCAGGAGGAGTCGAAGCTTGCTCAAGAGGCCGGCGGGCTCGATCAGAGGCGTGTTGTCATCGTGTCCTATGGGGCCCAGATGAAGCCTGATACGGAAGCGCTCTTGCTGGACTTCGTGGAGAAGGGCGGCATCTTGTGCGCCTTCTATCGTGTCCCGCCTCGCCTGGCGTCCGCCCTGGGTGTGAGGCTGGGTCGGTTCATACCTGATGACCACGAGCAGCGGTTCCATTCGATCGCGTTCCAGAAGGCGGAATCCCTACCCGGGTTGCCTGCGCGGGTCGTTCAGGACTCGTGGAACATCTTCGAGACCACGAGCGATGGCGCCGCGTGCATTGGCCGGTGGGAAGACTCACGGGGCCAACCGTCGGGCTTCGACGCAGTGTTCTTGTCGGAGCACGGGACATTCACGAACCATGTCCTGACAGCGCACGACGTCAGTGGGAAAGCCCGGTTTCTTGCCGCTCTGTTGGGTCACTTTGACGGCGGCGTTTGGACGGGGGCAAACCGAGTGCTGGAAGCCCGCGCCACTGCGGCCGCGCGGGAGATCGACGCAGTGGCCGCCGGAGACCCCACGCGGGCTGCGGATTGCCAGGAGCGGGCCAATCAAGCACGACAGTCGGCAGTAGAGTGCGCTGCGACCGACCCGGCGAAAGCGCACTCCCTCTGGATGGAGGCGTTGCGGCAACTCGAGCTGGTCCGCTGCTCGCCCTACCGCTCGAAGTCGGTGGAGATGCGAGGTGTGTTCGTCCCGCAACCCTACGTGGCACCGAGTTGGGAGGCGGTGATGAGCCGATTGGAGGAGGGCGGGCTCAATGCCGCCTTCGTGTATGCTGGCAGTCTGGGGCGCGTTTTCTACCGGAGTCAGTTGCTGCCGATGGAGGCGCGCGTGCAGTTGGGTGAGGATCCTGTGGGGGACTGCCTCAAGGCGGGGCGCGAACACGGGATTGCGGTGCATCTGTGGTTCAATGCCCTGAACGTGAACGACGCGCCACCACGTGTCCTTGAAGAGCTCCGCACGCAGCGCAGGATCATCACTGGAGTGGAGCCGGGAGCGCAGCAGATGGCGTGCCCCAGTGAGCCACAGAACCGGAAGCTGGTGGTTGACTCTGTGGTTGAGTTGGCGAGATGTTCCCGGCCGGCGGGGATAATGCTTGACTACTTCCGCTACCCGTTCGCGGCCGGTCAGGAGTTCTGTTATTGCCCGCACTGTGAGCGCAAGTTCGTCGAAGAGACGAAACTGCCGCAGGACGGCTGGCCCAAGTCAGTTCAGCCAGGCGGGGAGCACTACGACGCCTTTCGGCAGTGGCGCTGCGACAACCTTACAGCTCTCCTTGCGGCGATCCGCTCCGCCCTTGCTGAACTCACAGAGCAGCAGCCCGTTCCGCTCCTGTCTGTGGCTACGTTTGGCTGGCCGGATGCGCGTAACAAGGTCGGCCAGGATGCTTCGGCTTGGATTGGCGGGCGGCTCGTGGACTCTCATCTGTGCCTCAACTTCACGCCGTCCGTGAGCTACTTCAAGACGTTGGTGGAGAACCAAGTGCGAGAGGCGGGCAACGAGGTCCCGGCCTACTGTGGCATCGGCGCGTTCTCCCACGCAGCCCAATTCGATGGACCGCTACAACTCGTGGACCAGATCGAGGTAAGCCGCCGGGCCGAGGCCCACGGATTCGTGGTGTTCCGGCTGAACACCACGTTCCTGGACGAATTCTTGCCAGCCCTCAAGATGGGAGTCACCTCCGGCCGAGCTTCCGTGCCACACGTGCAGGCGGGAGGCGACAAGGGGAAGTGAGCTGTTCAGCCCGAAGCAAGGTCTCGGCTTTGCCACGCGTGGAGTGCATGCTCGCCGCCACTGTTCGGAGTGCGCTGTCCAGCCGGAAGGAGCAGATTCTCCGCAGGGTGCCCGAGGATCTCTGTCGGAGTTGCCACAACCAGGAGCGCGATCCTGACTTCGACTGCGCGAAGGCGGGCAACGCCATCCGCCATTGGTGATTGCAGATTGCAGAGGTCAGATTGCAGATTGTCAGGGGCCTCCAAGGAGGTACAGTAATGGCCATTCTCTGGCACGGCGTACAGCGTAGCAGCAAGGTGGGCGATCCTGATGCGCCCAAGCTCTGGGATGTGCAATGGGTGCAGCGATCCCAGGTGGACACAGAGGAGTTGGCGCGGCGGATCGCCAGCCGGACGAGCCTGTCGGAGACCGACGTGTTGGCCGTCCTGCACGCGCTGCGAGCCGAGATCGAGCAGGCGCTGTGTGCGTCCGACTCCGTGCGCCTGGACGGCCTCGCCAGTTTTCTCCTGAGCGTCACCGGCGAGACGGGCGAGGCAACGGAGGAAGAGCTGAGCCGTGTGCCCAAGGAGGCGGACGTGTACATCCGCATCGCGCGGCAGATCCAGGATGCCTTGGACCAGGTGGAGTTTCAGCGGGCTGCTTGAGCGGGTGTGCCGGTAAGCGCGTGCGCGGGTGAGGGGGAAGTGCACTACTATGCAATCCGGAATGGATGCGTATGCAGTTGGGAATGCAACCGGTTCCAGTCTCAACTGGGAGCGCGTGCATTCTAACACCCGTGGGACAGGTTGCCAAACCTGTCGCCCTTGGCCTGGCGGCCAAGGCTACGACGTGGGGCGACAGGGGTACCCGGCGGTGTTCAAGGCGACCGTCACCGGCGGCAAGATAGGCGCGACGTTCGCTTCGGCAATGGTGGCGTTCGAGTGAGGTTGGCGGCGAGGCGGCGCAGCGCGACTACTCCGCTGCTTTCCGGTCCGCCTCCGTCGGCTCGATGACCACTTGGTACCGCGGGTCGGTCACCCAGGTCCGGTAGTTCGGGTCGTCTCGGTAGTACCGCCAGTGATCCTCGACCGCCTCGGGCAGCGCCATCTCGACCTGCCCGACTTGGATAGACCCGCCGCGGGCACCCGTGCGGCGGAGCGTGATGGCGTAGCTCCGCGCTCCTTGGGCGAGCCGCAAGGTGTGGGTGTCGGCGGAGCTGGTCAGGGTCGCCTTGCCGAGCGCCGAGGCGACGCCGGGGTCGGCGCCGACCTGGAGCACGTGCAGGAACTCCACTACCTTGCTCGGTTGCTTGTGCCGCAGCTCGACGCGCCAGCCAAGCACGCCGATGGTGCTGTTCACGGCGTAGGCGCCGTCAGCCATCCCGTAACCCTCGTCAGACAGCCCGTACTGCACGCCGGCCACTTCGAAGTCGTGTCCCTTGCCGCCGACCTTCTTGCGCTCGGCGTCCGCGTCGGCAGGCAGGAGCGTTCGAGCGGCAAGCCAGTCCTCGCCGGGCTTGCCCGGCGAACCGGACTGGACGAGGAAGGTATCGCCGCCCATCGCGAAGTGCCCGCCCGGCTGGGGGTGAGGCGTTTTCTCCTTGCCGTCCCAGAGAAACTGCAGGCCGATCTCCTCGGGCGTGAGCGCCCGCTCGGCGCCTGACGCCTTCGGCTCGCGCAGGGAGTGAAGCAACCAACACGGCTGCTGTGCCGGGTCAACCACGACCACGCGATCGTAGATGACGAACGCATCCGGCTTCAGGTAGAGGAACTGGCGGGTGATCTCCTCCATGCCGCCCAGCGGGTAGCTGAAACGGGCGTCGCCGAGGGCGTAGTCGTAGAGCGGGTGGGTGCGGTACGCGACGATCCGCCCCTGTCTGAAGTCGTGCTGCACGAACTCCTGCGGCCCGGGGAAGCCCCATTTCCTCCACCAGTCGGTCGCCGGCGGCACCGACTGCCCGCCCCGGCGGACGATGTTGTAGGTGGGCTTGCCCTGCCAGTCCCGGTGCTGGTACTCGCCCTCGCCAATGGTGA
Organism: Armatimonadetes bacterium CG06_land_8_20_14_3_00_66_21; assembly: GCA_002779825.1. Taxonomy (GTDB): domain Bacteria; phylum Armatimonadota; class Abditibacteriia; order CG2-30-66-41; family CG2-30-66-41; genus CG2-30-66-41. The sequence continues at coordinate 5,802 of PEVN01000447.1, forward strand.
TCGAGTTGTGGGCGATCGTCTGGCGGCCGTAGTTCCCGATGGCGGGGACCCCAGCGTCCGATCCCTCCCCCAAGAACTTGAGCACCTGCGTATTCTGACCGTGCACCGGACCGGAGTCGATGGCGAGCGGGCCGCGCTTCCGGATGGTGAAGCTGAGGTTGTCGGCGTTGTTGCGGCCCCACGTGCCGTCGATCTCGCCGAAGCGCCCGCAGCGAAAGGTGGCGAAGGTGGCGTCTTCCGTCCAGTCGCTGCGCATGACGACATGCCCGGAGGTCGGGAACAACCGGGTGAGCGGAAGCGTGGTCGGGTCGAGCGGCTGCTGGTCGGGGTCCCACCAGAGCACGCGCCCCAAGGCTTCCCGGTCCCTGTTCCAGGGCGGCTCCTGGGTGCGGAACTTGTCCATCCACGCCAGTCCCAGCCCGTCGTTCTCGCGGGTGAACGTGAGGAAGAGCAGGTGGTTCGCGCCCGAGTGCCCCTCGCTGACGGCGCCGGCATCGTCGGCGCAGCGGGTGACGCCGATCTTCTCGACGCAGAGCGGCTCCAGCTTCGGGACGAGGTGGTACCAGTAGAACGGGCTCTGGTACCTGGCGAAGTCGGCGCGGCCCAGGTAGTCCTCGCCGGTGGCATGCGCCCAGCAGATCGCTGCGGCAAATGGCTCCCAGTAGGCGTGCTCGCCGTTGTAGCCGTGCCCCATGTCCGACCCGCCGCGACCCGCCGCCCACTTATTGAGCTTGTCGGTCCAGCCGACGAGCGTCTGGTCGAAGTCGTGCTTCATCCGGACGAGGAACGCCGCGTCGTTGGGTCCCGTCCCGCCCTCGTAGAAGACGGACACCAAGTGGAGCGTCGGTCGCCAGTAGAGGCTGCCATCGCGAACCACCGACTGCGCCACCAAGTCTGACAGCTCTTTGCGTTCGTCGGGCGTCAGGTCCTCCCAGAGCAGGTCCATCGTCGCCGGCCAACCGAACACCCACGTCGGCCGCCTGAACTCCGGCGAGTTGCGGATGGCGTCGAGGTACTTCCGGTCACCCGTCAGCTTCCAGAGCAGCGCGTGCTTGCACCCGCCGAACTCCGATGCCCAGGGCTTCGCCGGGTCGCACTGCCGCTTCAGCGCCTCGAACTCCGTGGCGACGCGCGGATCAGCCAGCCGCCGCCGGAGGGTCTCCAAGTCCTCCTTCACCAGCAGGAACCGCGGGTGCTCGTTGCGCGCCAGCCGCGACTCGGGCGGGATGACGAACTGCGGCCGGCCATCGGCAACGGTGATCGGGCGGAAGGCGTCGGGCTTGGTGACCAGCAGCTCTTCGAGCGCCGAAGCGCCGGAGGCGAGGAGCGGGAGACAGAGAGCGACGGCGGAAAAGCAAAACATGGTTGGGCTCCGTGCATCGTGCCTGGGTGCGCCGGCCACTCGGCTACCCCAGCCCGTACTTCCGGCGCACCCGTTCGCCGACGCAAGGAGCCGGCGGGGGCGCCTGTCCCCCGTGCCGACAGCCGGGCCCGCAGACGTGCCCGGGCCACTCCTTGGCGGCAGGTGCGACTGCCGGTGGAGGGGTTTTCTCGCCGGCGGACCGACCGGTGTGGGCCGCCACGCGCGAGATCAGCTTCACCAGCTTGCCGTCGCCGGGACGGCCCTCGGCGACGCAGTCAGAACCGCAGACGGTCCGCGGCAGCGCGTCCGCACGCTGGACGATCTCCAGCACGGCTTGGCACTTCTGGCAACGGTACTCGTAGGTGGGCATTGGGTGGGCTCAGGTGTCGGTAGGGGCGGGAAGCCGATCACTTCGAGGATAGTCGATCGACCGTCCCACGAACACCCCGTAGCGCGCCGCCCAGAGGCGGCGGAACTCGAGGGGCGCTCGCGGGCCTGGATCGGCACCCGCGGGGCGAAGCACGCTGAGGTGCTCAGCACCCCAGTTCGGCACCCACCAACCGCCGAACCTGCCCGACCAGCCAGAAGGGCAACGACAGCAGTCGATAGCTCTCCCGCCCGGTGCGAGAGTTCACGATCGGCGCCTCGACGACGGAAGGGAGGTCGCTGTTTATCCGGACGGCCAACGTGCTCGACTTCTCCTCCATGAAGAGCTGCAGGGAGCGCAGGCGCCCGATGGTGCCGGCTTTCACTTCTACCGGGACGACGTCGGTGCCCAGGGTAGAAGTACCGCAGACACGGTAGCACGTCCGGCGCAGCCTGCACCTCGTCGAGGAACAGCAACGTGCGTCCCGGCGTCACCGTCGAGTGGGTCTGCAACTCCAGCAGCGGCAGGATCTTCTGCGGCGACTTGGACGCGAACAGCTCACCCAACTCGGCCCGCTGCTCGAAGTTCACGTAGACCACATTGGCGAAGTGCCGCTCCCCGAAGAGCTGCACCAGGAACGTCTTGCCGACCTGCCGCGCTCCGCGGATGACCAAGGGCTTGCGGTCGGCACGCTGCTGCCACTCGACCAGGTAGCCGAGGGCATCGCGGCGCATCACGGTGGCGTTGGCCATGGCGTCATACCCCTGAGAGCGTCACCGAAACTGACAGAATAAGGGGTTATTCTACCACGGGATTCGCCATTGTAGGGGGTTATTCGTGCAGTCGCTGGCTTGTTGCAGTGCCGGAGCGGCAGAATCGCCTGTCATGACAGACCCACGCCAGCCCCGACCGGGGAAGGCAGTTTCGGCACATGAAGACCGACCGCGACGCCTCGCGGTACTGTTTCTACACCGCCACGGCCAGTCCATCGGGGGCGATCCCTCAAGCGCGCCACGTTGTCTGCGGGCCGCTGACGCGTCCAAGACTCACGCCGACGCGTCCGCGTATCGGTCTCGGCGCGGGTGCCGCACGTAATTCGCGGTGGAGGCTGGCATGTCCTTCCCCGCCCGAACGCTCTCGCCGGGATGCTGACGACGCAAGGCGTTGGTGGCACGGCTCCGGTCGAGACCCCCGCGAAGCGTGTCGGCCAAGGACTCTGTATTCGGGCGACGAAGTTACACCGCCCGCATGACCGAACGCAATCCCGGAGGACGCGAATGCACCACCCCCAACTCGAAGTAACCGTCGGCGCCGAAGGCACCACCTTCAAGGGCCTGGATGACTTGGCGATCCAGGCTGCCATCGACTACGTGGCGGCTCGGGGGGGGGGCGGCACGGTCGCGCTGCACGAGGGCACGTACCAGCTCCACAACTCGGTGCGGTTGCGGAGCGGAGTGAGACTCGTCGGTCAGGGACGGGGAACGGTACTGCGCAAGTGCGCTTCGGTGACGGTGCCGCTGACGGAAGATACCGACTGGTACGGGAATCGCGTGACGGTGGAGGAGGCCTCGGGCTTCCGCATTGACGCAGACGGGGATTCGGCTTGGGCCGCGCGTTGAGGACGTGGTGCTGGAAGCCAACGCATTCGAGGGGATCGCCCAGGAAGTCGACGATCAACGCGAGCGGTGAGCGCGGGGCTTCGCCGCCGCTTCAGGGAGGAACAAAGTCATGCCAACAAACGGAGTCGGATGGACGGACACCGCACTACTGCTCGCGGTTGCTTGCCTCTGGACGGGCGCGGCTTCCGCGGAGCCGGCCAGCGCGAAGGCGGCGGGTGGCGCGCTCTACGTAGCGGCCAACGGCAGCGACGCCTGGTCCGGGAAGCCGCCGGCCCCCAACCGCGCGAAGACAGACGGCCCGGTCGCGACGCTGGAACGGGCGCGAGACGCGATCCGGAAGCTCAAGGAGATCGGCGCGCTTCCCGCCGGAGGGCTTGAGGTCCAGTTGCGCGGCGGCCTCTACGAGCGCGCCGAGACCTTCGAGTTGGGTCCGGACGACAGCGGCACTGCCGACTGCCCGATCACGTACCGGTCACGGCCGGGGGAGGCGGCGCGGCTCGTGGGTGGGAAGGCGATCACGGCGTGGACGCCGGTCACCGACCCGGCTGTGCTCAAGCGGATGGATCCCGGCGCGCAGGGAAAGGTGTGGCAGGCCGACCTCAAGGCGCAGGGGATGATCGACTTGGGGGCGATGGAGGCCGGGCAGTCGTGGGGCGCTTCCAGTCCCGGGCTGGAGGTGTTCTTCGCCGACCAGCCCATGACACTGGCGCGGTGGCCCAACGAGGGCTTCGTGAAGATCCCCGAAGTGCTGGGGCCGACGCCAAAGGACGTCCGCGGTACGAAGGGGTGCGAAGAGGGCATCTTCTCCTACGAGGGCGATCGTCCCAGCCGCTGGGTCGGCGAAAAGGACGTCATGCTGCACGGATACTGGTTCTGGGACTGGGCCGACCAGCGGCTCAGAGTCGCTCAGCTCGACACAGAGAAGAAGGTCCTCACCCTCGAAGCGAAGCCGCAGCACGGGTTCGGCTTCCGGAAGGGCATGCACTACTACGCCTACAATCTGCTGCCCGAGCTGGACCAACCCGGTGAGTGGTACCTGGATCGGGACAGCGGCCTCCTGTACTTCTGGCCACCGTCGCCTCTGGAGAAGGCTCGCGTGCTGGTGTCGGTGCTCCCGACGCTGGTGCAGATGAAGCAGACGGCGAACGTGACGCTCCGCGGGCTGACCTTCGAGTGCACCCGCGGAACGGCGCTGTCGTTGAGCGAGGTGACGAACTGCCGCGTGGCCGGCTGCGTGGTCCGCAACACCGGCTCCTGGGGAATCGGGCTGAGCGGGAAGGACAGTGGCGTCGTCGGTTGCGACATATACAACACGGCAGACGGCTGCGTCTCCGTGTCCGGCGGCGACCGCAAGACGCTGACCCCCGCCGGGCTGTACGTGGACAACTGCCATCTCTACCGGTACGGCCGCTGGAACCCTATCTGCAAGCCGGCGGTGCAGGTGCACGGCGTGGGCAACCGCGTCACTCACAACCTCATCAACGACGGCCCGCACATGGCCATCATGTGGGGCGGCAACGACCTCCTCTTCGAGTACAACGAGATCCACAGCGTCGTCTACGGCGCCAACGACGCCGGCATCATGTATGCCGGCTACAGCCCGACCATGCGCGGCCACCTGATCCGCTACAACTACTTCCACCACGTCTACGGCTTTCAGGACCGAGGCTGCAACGGCGTCTATCTCGACGACATGTTCTGCTCGGCGACCATGTTCGGCAACGTGTTCTACAAAGTGCCGCGGGCGGCCTTCATCGGCGGCGGGCACGACAACGTGGTGGACAACAACATCTTCGTAGACTGCAAACCGGCCCTGCACGTGGACGCCCGCATGATGGGCTGGGCCGCAGCTTCGGTGTTGACCATGAAGCAGCGGTTGGAGGAGATGCCCTACAAGGAAGAGCCGTGGCGAAGCAAGTACCCGCAGCTTCTCACCTACCTGGAGGGCAACTACGCCGAGCCACGAGGCAATCTCGTGACGCGGAACATCTGCTGGGGCGGAAGCTGGGACGAGATCGAGGGCAAGGCGCGTCCCGGGGTGAAGCTGGAGAACAACCTGGTCGGCGAGGACCCGTTGTTCGTCGATGCGGCGAAGGAGGACTTCCGGCTCAAGCCCAACTCGCCAGCGTGGAAGCTGGGCTTCGAACGGATCCCTGTCGATAAGAGCGGGCTATACAAGGACGAGCTACGCGCCTCGTGGCCGGTGAAGACCACCGTGCGCCCGCCGGTCAACCCGCAGACCGCCACCGGCGGCAAGCCCGCAGCCCAGCGCCCTGGGCCGACGTCCGCGGTGGCGAAGGCGACCGCGGAGGTCACCCTCGACGGCGACCTGGCGCCAGCGGAATGGGGCGGGCTTGAGCTCAAAGGCGCCATGCTGATCGCCCAGGGACTGGAGGAAGAGAAGGTTGGCCCACCCAGCCATGCGTGGCTGTTCCACGACGGCACGCACCTGCTGGTTGCTATCGACAACGAAGTCGACCCCGCCAAGCCGCTACGCCGGGGCGACACCTGGGGCAGCGACGACGCCGTGGAGCTGGCCTTCCGCAGCCCGGCGAAGGGCAACCCGCTACTGATCCTGCGCGGCTACCCCTCCGGGCACTTCGCCAGCAGCGATGAAGCCGGCGCGCCACCGGAGGCCGTGGAGCGCGCCGCGCGGGGCGTGGAGTATGCTGCCAAGGTGGTCGATGCAGGCCGCTGGACGACTGAGTGGCGCATCCCGTTCGCCTCACTGGGCATCGACCCCGCGAAGCATCCCCGCGTCGCCTTCAGCCTCACGGTGCGCAAATCGGCCGAGCCGGTCTGGGTGCTGTGGGTGGGCACGCACCACGCGACGTGGCAGGTCGACAACGCGGGCTTCCTGGAGCTGCGGTAGGCACGTCACCCGTGAGTTCCCCAACAGGGGCAAGGACGCAAAAGGACGACTTGGTGGCCTGCGGCAGGGGATCCTCACCGACACTGGCCGTGGCACGGACGACTTGGTGCGTATAGCCGCCCGTGGAGAGGAATCGGTAGCCAGACCAGTCCTCGGTGCGGATCGTGCTTCCTGGCTCGACAGCCGCCCGCACGGCACCCTCCAGACTGGCTCCCGAGGCGTCGGGAACCTGTTTCAGGCGGATGCGGCCGATTCGCCCTCCGTCCAGTTGCGCCGCGATCACGACCAGTGCCTTGCCCGCGGCTCCGCGACCGCGTTTCCCTCTCCCCGCCGAGGTGCGTCTCGTCCACTTCCACGGTCCCCGACAGGCGATCCCGCCCCGGCCGCATTAGGGCGCGTCGCAGC
>PEVN01000074.1 GCA_002779825.1 Armatimonadetes bacterium CG06_land_8_20_14_3_00_66_21
GTAGCTGCGCGCGCCAGCGCGTGAGTCCACCGGCTGCGCGCCGGCGGCTACGAGGGTCGCTCAGGGACGGAATTGGAGGGAGTACAGATCGGCGTCTTTCAGCACGAACCGGAGCCGCACCGGTTGGCCAGCGAGCGTGCTTACGTCGGTTTTCCCTGCCCAGGAGACGACATGCTCAACCTCGTCTCCGTAGATCTTCGGGCACTGGGCCAACGCGAAGTCGTCAACCGGTTTGCCGGCGGCGTCCTGGATTTCCACCTGCACGCTCCCGACGGCGGAGGTGGCGTAGTTCAGGACCAGTTCGCGCCCCAGGAAGGTCAGCGGCTTGGTGAGCAGTTCCCCGCCAGCGTAGGGCGCGTTGACCGACACGAACCCATCGAGCCGCAGTGTGCCGCGTCGGAGCTGGCACTCGTGTCGCGGGTTCTCGTAGTGCTCGACCCAGTACACGGACAGCTCTGTCGGGCCGGTCTGGACGACGCCCCAGGCGGGACCGTTGGTGCGCTGCCACCAGTTCTCCGGGTCGAGCCCGGGGCGGATCCACCCCTCCATGAAGCTGCGGTCGAAGTTGTACCCATCGCGGGTCGACATGAAGACGCCCTCGGAGAGCCCAGCGTAGCTGGGCGGCAGCTCGGGGTGCTTGACCCGGTCGGGGATGAACCGCTTGGGGAAGGCCACGAAGAGGTGCGGCGCGCGGAAGTACGGCGTGGTGCCGTTGGTGTAGAGGTGCTCTTTGCGCGTGTCTCCGTAGCCGACCCACTCGGGTTTGGTCCAGTGCAGGAAGTCGGGCGAAGTGCAGGTGCGGATGGTCCGCACGCCGTCGGCGAAGTCGCGCACGTAGGCGCGGTACTCGCCGCGGACTGTGTCGTAGAAGGCGACGTTCTGTGAGTCGAACGCCCCCTCGGTGATCACGGGCGCTTCCTGCATCTTCGCCCAGTGGAGGCCGTCCGGCGAGGCCAGCGCCACCAGCGGCCCGCCGGCGACCGCTTTGTATTGCTGGTCGGCAGGGCAGTTGGGGTTGGCGTCTCTGAAGGGGGCGAAGTTGTGCGCGCCGGTGCCGGTCCAGACCAGGTTGTTGTCTTTGCTGCCGTGCGACTCGAAGAGACCGAGCTTCGGCTTGGTCCAGTGGATGCCGTCGGTGCTCTCCGCGTAGCAGGTGACCTCGGGGCCGGTCTGCTCCCGGGTAAAGTCGATGATGGGCAGCCCGCGGTAGTACATCCGGTAGAGCGGGCCGTCCTGGAACACCGTCACGTAGTGGCAGGCCTTGCCCTCCCACGGCGCGTCGTAGACGATCGCCACCTCCTGCGGCTCCGGCGAGTGCAGGACGCGGGTAGCGCCGGTCAGGCGGTCGATCACAAATTCGTCCACGAACAGCTCCAGCCGGGAGCCGCTTTCGAGGGGGGGCGTCTCCGCGTGCGCAGTCACAGCGCACAGCGCACAGAGAGTGGCCGCAAGGCAAACGCTAAACAGGATCATCATCTGAGAACCTCCGCTTCTCATTTCAGCGACCTCCCGCTACATCTGCCAGGGAGGCGTCGTCCGAGGCGTCCAAGTCTGCTGCTCGCGGCTGCGGCCGCGCCGGCAGGGCGAACGTCACGAGCCCGAGTGCCGCCACGATGAGCGACAGCGAGGCACCGAAGCTCACCCGCAGGCTGAAGGTGTCGGAGAGCCAGCCGAACAGCACGGGAGCAAACCCGACGGGAACCGTGATCATGCTCGCAATCGCCATGTTTCGACGCATTCGCGACTTGGGTGAGCAGCACAGAATGTAGTTCGGGAAGTAGACGCCGAACAACTCCCCGGCGCCGAGAATGCCGAAGCTCACCAGGAACCACTTGCCGGGCACAAGCAGCGCCCAGGCCACCCCGGCGACGCAAAGTGCGGCGGTGATCAGCAGACCGGCCTTGGCGTGCGTCCGGGTGAGAATCCACCCCAGCAGGAAGCCCGCGACCACCTTGAAGCTGAAGCGCAGGGCGTTCTGGTAGCCAGCGTACTGCTCGGCCGCTTGCCCGATGGCTTCCCGCGTGAAGAGCGAGATGTTGGGCATGATCATGTGGCCGGAGTAGACCAGGATGTAGGCGACGGTGGCAAGCAAGATAAGCCGATAGCCGAAGTACTCGCCGAACCCGCCGAAGACGCCCGACACGAAGGGTTGGCGGGTCACCTCGACCGCCGGTTCAGGGATCACGAACCGACTCGACAGGAACGCCGCCAGCCCCATCGTCGGCAGCGTGACGGCGAACAGCAGGGCGAAGCTCCAGGGATAGGCGGGCACCGGCACCGTCAGCGGGCCGGCCTTCCCCGTCAGCACCACTTGCGACCCCAGCGACCCGAGGACAGCCAGGATCGGCCCCGCCCCGAACGCCAGGCTGAACGCCTTTCCGCGGCGCGACTCGGCGACGCCCCGGCCAAGCACCTCCCACTGGAACGTGGCGACGACGCCGTTGGCGCAGCCCAGTACCGCGCCGTGCGCGACCAGCGCGGCAATCTTCAGCCAGTTGGGCAGTGGCAGCACGAGCGCGATGGCGACGCCTGCGCCCATGGCGGCGAGGCCTGCGAAGCTCGCGGTGAGCACGGGTCGGAGCAGCCGGATTTGCGGCAGGAACCACGCCACCAGCACCGGAAATGCCGCCAGCCCGAGGTATGCGGTGCTCGGCAGGTTGGAGATAGTGTCCGAGGCGCCCAGTCGTTCACACAGCGCGGCTTGCACGATGCCCACGTAGAGGACCGGCGCCGACAGGTAGATCAGGCTGATGTTCGACGCGTACAGGACCAAGTTGTGAGTCTGGTCGCGGTCGCTGAGCGGATAGTCCGCCGGCGGCGCCAATGCCGCACCGTCACTCGCCTCGCTTCTCACTTCTCGTTCCTCGCAAACCACCCAAGCAGCAGCTTCTTCCGGTCGGACGGCTCCTTCGTGGGCGCATGGTCCTCCGGGTCGCTTCCATGCTCCACGCTCCAGCCGTCCCACTCTCGGTAGGCGTGGTAGGTCCAGTCCCAGCCGTACTCCTCGAACAGGTCGATGCAGTCGCTCAGGTACTTCGCCGCGCCTGGCGCCCAGCGGATGGCGCTAAACTCGCCGACGTAGAGGTGCACGTTGTAGGCGAGCTGGAACTCCCGCACCGGCTGCAGAACCTTCCGAAGCCGCTCCTTGTCCCACACCGTGTTGCCGATCTTGCCGGGGTACTCGATGCCCGTCACCTTGTTGTATACGCCCTGGTGGGTGAACTCGCCGGGGACGTACATGTGCACTTGGTAGATCACGTTGGGCACGTCCACCGGTTCCAGTTCTGGGAAGCCGGCGGCCGAGTCCCACTC
>PEVN01000514.1 GCA_002779825.1 Armatimonadetes bacterium CG06_land_8_20_14_3_00_66_21
CAGGAAAACACAGGAACTACCCCCTCCGACCGCCTCTGTACTACACTGGCTGTGTCCGCCAGCGCCGTTAGCAGGCTTCCGCAACACGAACTACATAGCAGGGCGAAGGCCATGCGCTCTCCCGATCTCATGCGATTGCCCTGGGAAGCCTGGGCGGTCGGGCGACTTGGTCAGGGCGCTACGCCGACCAGTCTATCCCTGACTTGATGGTTCTGCCGCGACAGCGCGAAGAGCGCGTTTGCCGCGCCCAGCAGCGCGTCGGTAGCCCCGGGCTCGAAGTACACCTCGCCACACTTCACGCAGACCAAGGCGCGAACGCCCTCAATGCGAACCGTTGTTCCTTCGCGCGAGAACTCCCGGGGGATGGTCTGGCTGCGGACTTCGCCACCGCAGGCCGAGCAGGGGTTCAATGGGAATTGGCTCATTCGTGGGCACCTCGTCGACGAGGGGTCTCCCAGTGCGGCCGCCCGGGGATGTATGCAGTCACGATGTCCATCGAGTCGGCAGGCGTGAGATCACAGACGATGTGCAACGGGCATGTCGTTCGCTTACCGATCTGGAACCATCCCAGCAACAGCACTCGGTTCTCGCTTTCGTACTCCTCGATGACGTTCAGCTTGCCGGTCAGCGCCGCCAAGAGATGAAGCCTCTCGAAGCCATCCTCGAACATGTGCTGGACGGCGTGCCAGCCAACGCGGTAGTGGCCAGCCCAAACGCACCGGCGCACTTGCGAGATCACGTCCTCAGGAAGGGGCATGGCTCCGCCGCCTGCGTTCGCTACTGATGTTCCTGCCTTTGTAGCACGCGCCCCGGACGCTGTCAAACCACCTCCGTCCAGACTACCCGAGAGGCGCCTGTGATTCTCCCGGATGAGTGGCTGCACGGGGAGGCGAGCGACTTCACCGCCCCTCCGCAACGCTCCGTGCCAGGAAGCGCACCAACCACCCGATCGCCAGACCCAGCAGCCCAAAGACGGCGCCAAAGGCCACGGACGTCAGCAGCACGCCAGAGGCCGCCTCGGCGGCGCCGGGTGAACGGGAAGTGCAGCCAGGCACATTGGGCCACAGCGCCAGGGCGACGCCAAGCCCGAACAGGCTTCCGAGGCTCAGCCCGTAGAGCAGCCAGGAACGCAGCCGGGTGGTCCGGATCCACTCGGGACCGTCGGCTTCTCGTTCGGCCGGCGGAGTGCCGGGCACAGGAGCGGGTGGGTTCAGAGACGGCTGCGACACAGGACACCACAAACTCCAGGAGTTGATCGCGCTCTTGCCGAGTATACCCCGCTGGGATTCTCGATGGCAGATGGCGGATGGCGGATGGCAGATGGCGGATGGCGGATGGCGGAGATCTGTCGCGCCCCGGACGAAGCGTCTCCATCCGGCGCGGCGCCCCACCCAACGCCGGACGCGAATGGAGGCTACTGGAAAGAGGCAGAATAGCATTGGCCGCCACGGCCCAGGAACACGAAGCGCGTGACGCGACACTTGACACGTCACACACGACACAGAGAAACCCCATGCAACTCCCCACCCTCACCCGAATCCGACAGCGCTTCCCGCGCCCGCGCGTGGACGACCTCGAACGCACATTGGAGGCGGAGTTGGCCGCGAGCGGCGTCGCGATCCCGCGCGGCGCCCGAATAGCCATTGCCGTGGGCAGCCGGGGCATCGCCAACCTCCCGCGCCTCGTGAAGACGGTCGTCTCCTGGGTGAAGGCGCAGGGCGGGGAGCCGTTCCTCGTGCCGGCGATGGGAAGCCACGGCGGCGCCACTGCCGACGGGCAGTGCGAAGTGATCGAGGGGTACGGGGTCACCGAAGCCGCCATGGGCGCGCCGATCCGCTCCTCCATGGAAGTCGTGGAGCTGCCGGCCGGCGAGCTGCCGACGCCGCTGTTCTACGACCGGCACGCCTTCGAGGCGGACGGCACAATCGTCGTCAACCGGATCAAGCCCCACACCGACTACCACGGCCGCTACGAAAGCGGGCTGATGAAGATGCTCGTCATCGGCTTGGGGAAGCATCGACAGGCGCTGGCCATGCACAGCCTGGGCGTGTACGGGTTGCGGGAGGTCGTCCCGCAGGCGGCGCGGCAAGTGCTGCGGCACGGCAACGTGCTGCTGGGCGTGGGCGTGGTGGAGAATGCGTATGACGAGACGCAACTCGTCCGCGCCCTCCCCGCGCAGGACCTCCCGGACCGCGAGCCGGAACTGCTTGAGTTGGCGCGAGCAGCCATGCCTCGGCTGCCCGTCGAGGCGCTGGACGTGCTGATTATCGACCGCTTCGGCAAGGATATCAGCGGCGTCGGGTTGGACACGAACATCATCGGCCGGCTGCTGATCGACGGCGAGCCGGAACCCGTCAGCCCGCGCGTCAAACTGATCGTCGTCTGCGACCTCACCGACGCGACGCACGGCAATGCCTGCGGCCTGGGGCTGGCCGACCTGATGGTGCGCCGGGCGTACGACAAGATCGACTTTGCCGCCACCTACGAGAACCTCTTCACCAGCGGCTTCCTGCGACGGGGCAAGACGCCAATCGTCGTGGATACCGACCGGGAGGCGCTGGTCTACGCCCTGCGCGGCGCCGGCGTCACCGACCCGGCGCGCGCCCGCATTGCCCGCATCGTCGATACCCTCCAGCTCGGCGAGCTGCTGGTCTCTCCGGCGGTGCTTGACGAGCTCGCGCACCGCGAAGACATCGAGGTGGTGGGCCCCGGCGGGGATGTGTTCGACGGGAACGGCGCGCTTTGCCCGTTCGGTGCAGGCGCTCCTTGACAGTCGCGGCTCGGCCACCCGGTTCTCCACTTGCAGGCTCCCGCAAGAGCGCACTCGTAGCCCCGAGCGCCAAGCGAGTGGACTGACATGCAGCAGTCCCTCGGCTCCGCGCCTGCGTGCCTGGCCGGTCGGAGGACGGCGCCGTCCTGTGGGAGCCCGTGCAGGAGTGCGAGATCGTGCTGGATGAGGGCATGTTTGGGCAACTCCGCGCCCTGCTGGACGAGTTGAGCCAGTGGTACCAGGAGAGCAGTGGCGAGGCGGGGGATGCTGCTCACGACGCCGAGACGTGACAGTTCGCGCCGCGCCCCCCGCGACGCGGCGTGTTGGGATGACGTGGGCCAGGAGTTACCCGGTCGTCCTGCTGGCCATCCTGCGACGTCATAGCGGAGTCGTGTCGGGCACCAGAGACGGCTGAGCAGCTATGCCTCTCCAAGAGCTTCCGCCAGCCATTGCGGCGTGACGACGCGAAGCCCAAAGCGGTCCCCAATCCGCTTGGCGGGTCCCGAACCCACGAGTTGCTTGTCTGAGGTCACGAACAGGTCCACGCCGGCCTTCAGCGCGTCCAGGAATGCCCCTCGGTCCCGGA
>PEVN01000205.1 GCA_002779825.1 Armatimonadetes bacterium CG06_land_8_20_14_3_00_66_21
CCAACGCCCGCAAAGAGATCCTGAAGCGAGAACGTTCCACCCTCTACTCCTGTGGCGAGCCGCTCCTCGGCGGCTACTACACCGAAGAGGAGATCGACGTAGTCGTCGACACCATCCGCGCTTCTATGGACCCGTCGGTGGGCTTCGGCTTCACCGTCGAGGAGATTGTCAACTTCGAGCGGGACTTCGCGGCGTTCTGCGGCACTGAGCACTGCATCTCCGTCAATGGTGCCGGCACCGGGCTCGATATGGCGATGAGGGCGCTCGACCTGGAGCCGGGAGACGAGGTGATCGTGCCGGCCATCAACTTCAAGGCACAGGCGCTGTCGGTCATCGGCCAAGGGGGCAAGGTCGTCTGGTGCGAGGTGGACGAGCGCACCCTCCAGGCCGATCCGGAGGACGTGGAGCGGCGGCTCACGCCGCGAACGCGGTGTATCTACCCCGTGCACATGAACGGCTTGTCTGCCCCCATGGACGAGCTACTTGAGATCGCCGAGCGCCATCCCCACCCGAAGCACGGGCCGCTCAAGGTGATCGGCGATGCCGCGCGGGCGTGCGGCGGCGGCTACAAGGGCGGCAAGATCGGCAAGTTCGGCTGGATGACCGTTTTCAGCTTCCACACCCAGAAGAACATGACCACCCTCGGTGAAGGCGGCGGCATCACCACCGACGACGCGGAGCTGGCAGACCGGCTCCGCCGCTTCCGGCAGTTCGGCGGCGGAAGCGAGTGGGGCACCAACTACAAGCTGACCAAAGTGCAAGCCGCCGTCGGCTCAGTGCAAGTCCGGCGACTCCCCCAGATGATCGAGCAACGCCGCCGGATCGCCAAGGAACGCAACGCCCTGCTGGAGGGTGTGCCCGAACTGACGCTGCCCTATGCGCCCCGCGACTGCGAGCACTCCTACTACCTCTACACCTGCCTCGTCCCCGAAGCTTGGGCTGGGGAGAAGCGCGACAAGCTGATGCAGCTCCTGCGGGAGGACTACGGCGTCGGCTGTTGCGTCGCCAACCCGCCGCAGTACCTACAGACGCCCTTCCTCGGCGAGATGACCAAGGGACAGGACCTGCCGCGCAGCAACAAGCTCGCCCAGCGGCTGTTCTGCGTGTCGATCCACCCGCTGATGACTACAGCCCACAACGAGTACGTGTGTGCGGCGTTGATTGAGGCGGTGGAGCGGATCCGGGAGGCGTGAGCCAAAGTTGACCTCACGGCACGATTCCCCTACAATCCCCCGCACCGATGAACGCCCGCTCTGCACCCATCACGCGTCCCCTTGTCGATGAGGCCGCTCACCGACTCCACGCAGCCGCGCCGGCGGCCACCATCATCCTCTTCGGCTCACGGGCCAACGGCACTCCTCGGGCCGACAGTGATGTTGACTTTCTGGTCGTTCAACCTCAAGTGACTGAACGTCGCCGGGAGATGGTCCGGCTCAGCGATGTTCTGCGACCAATGCGCCTCCCGGCCGACGTTGTGGTTACCAGCAGGAAGACATTCGATGACTGGTGTCGGACCCCGGGGACGCTCATGTTCGAGGCAGCAACGAAGGGTGAGGTCCTGCATGCCGGCCTGTGAACGCGTTAGGAAACTGCTGACGAAGGCGGCTCAGACCGGAGGCAGTTGGGCCAGGCTGCGTTGCCGGGGGAGAACGGTGGCGGCTGACCACACTGGTCCCCGGGGAGGTTGACTGCTGGGTCAGGGCTCACGGGCTGACGGCTTCCGCCAACACCGTGTAGAACACCAACGAGTTCAGCACGCCCGACGGTGGCAGCCCCTTCACGTCGTAGCCCGGAATCTCCACGGCGGCGTCGCCGAAGACCCATTGCGGGTCGAGGAATGTGTCGGCGAGGCGGGTGTCGAGAGGCGCTGCCGGGTTCGAGGCGACCACGCAGATCGACGCGGCGCCCGCGTCGCGGGCTGCCTGCAGAAGTGCGGTCGGCATCTCGGTGTACCAGACGATCAGGGCGGTGTCTCCCTTCATTGCCTTGGCGCGGAGGTCGGCTTCTGCTTGCGTTCGGGGCAGCACGGTGAGGGGCGCCCCGAACCCCTCGGGCAGGAGTTGCGCCGGCTCGAAGTGACCCAGGTTCACGTGGAAGACGGTATGTCCGGCCGCGACGGTTTGGCGGACCGCTGCGCCCGCGGCGGCGAGCTGCTTCTCCTGCGTCTGCAGCCCGGTCACGGCGCGGACGATTGCTGTCAGGTACTGCTTCCCCAACACCCCAGGTTCCACGGCGGGGACCTTGAGGTCATCGTGGAACCGCAGCGCTCGGTACCGCGCGTTGCGCTCCCGAGAACCCTCGACCATAACGCTTTGCCACATTGTGGGCATCTTCCCGGCGCGGGTGCAGACGCCCACGAGGTCGCCGGTGAAGGCCCAGAGCTGCGCGAGGTCCATCGCGGCGGCGACCTGCGGTGCCAGCGGCGTGTCGGTGGGCAGACCGTTCGGGAGGAAGTGGTCGGCGACAGGCTTCAGCTCGGCACCCGAGGAGGCGCTCCCGAAGGCGACGATCAGCGCGCCCTTCTCGTGGACTTGCCGCAGCAGAGCCGCGTCGGCCTTCTCGGCTCCTTGCAGGCAGCCGTACACGAGCACACCGCCGGCAGCAACGGCCGCCGGATCTTTCATCACGACAACCGGCATCAAGCCGCCGGCGCGGCCGAGCCACTCGATGTCGAATCGAGGGATGGACCCGGCGACCCAGAGCTGGCCGCCGTCCAGGAAGCGGCTCGCCGCGGCCTCGGCGGCCGCTTCTCGCGCCCGCCAGTTGGTTTGCATGGTCTCCAGGGCGGAGAGGGAGTTCGTGCGGATCGTGTCGGAGGGGGAGGCGAGTAGGGTGGGTAGGACGAGGAACTGAACCAGAACGGTGAGACGGCGGGTGTGTGTTTGCATGGGTGCTGGGCGACTCCTAACGGTGGGTGGGTGTGGCTGCGGCGCTCCTTCACAGTCGCGGCTCGGATTGGGGTGCGCGGTTGGTCAGTCGAGGCGGGCGAACGCTTCCACTTCCTTCGCCGCCGCGGCGAACTCGGCCGGTGTGGCCGCGAGGATCATGTTGAGTGCTTGTTCCTCGTCGAACGACACCGTGCCGCCAGCGGCGGGCTTCAGCCCCTCCAACCGAGTCCACCGGGTCCGGCGAAGCTCGCCTAGCTCCACGCGCATGGCGCCCAGCGAGGGGAGGGCGACTGAGGCGGGCTTCGCAGGCGCCGGCGGCAGACCGTATGTGCCGGGGAAGGGCAGGATCAGCAGGCGACGAGCCGACGCGAGGTCGCGGTCGTCGAGGCTCTGGACGACCGCGTGGCCGGCGATCGCCAACAGCGGCTTGCCGCCGCGCACGGACGCCGT
>PEVN01000244.1 GCA_002779825.1 Armatimonadetes bacterium CG06_land_8_20_14_3_00_66_21
CTTCGGGGGAGTTCAGGAGATCTGGGAGGTTCATGATGGTGTGGTCATGCTATCGCATCGTCTCGGCAGGACAACCTGCTCGAAGCCCTCCCGCTCGGCGGACAGCCCGCCGGGCTGCATCTCAGGACCGTACGCGACGGCGAAGCCCAGATCAGCCAGCCAGGAGAGGGCGGCCTCTTCGACGGTGGCCTCGGCGAAGGGGGTCATCGCACCAGCTCCCTGATCCCGTCGCGGAACACCTGGAAGCTCTTCGACCGGTTGCGCTCCGGGTCCATGTGGCGCGACACGTTGCGCGCGGTCTCGACCTTCGGCATACCCGTCGGGTAGTACCCGGCCCTTCTCAGTTCCCTCTCCAGTGCTTCCCACGTGCCGCCCGAGATCGCGTCTGGGTCGCGGTACTTGGGTCTCGTCCCCAGAGAGGCCGGCAGCTTCGGATAGGCAGCAAGCAGGGCTGCGGGATCCCCGAACAGCCATGCCTCAAGCTCCTCTACTGCCACGCGATTGAGGATGCAGCAGTCTCCTGCTGACTGTGCCGCGCTCTTTGTCGCCAGCCCCGCCTCCCGCGCTGCGTGTTCCAGCGACTCCTTCAGCACGCGGCAGTCACCGGTGTCGTTGTCCACCAGCACAACGATGCGGTAGTCCTCGGGCAGCCACGCCTGGTACCCGCGGAGTCGCCCCGGCAGCTTGGCGAGCAAGTCGAGCTTTCCCTGGTGGACGTGAATGTGGAACGTGTGCGCTTTGCCGACAATGCGCGGAAGCAGGTCGGTCAAGGCAACCTCGGCAGAGGGCTCCTCAACCAACACCTCAAGGTGCATCGACGCCCATTCCTCCCTCCCTGAGTGCAGGCAGCATCCTCATGCCAACCGCCTCAGGATCTCCGCTGGAATCGGCCCCCCGGAGCGCGTCAGCGGGTCACCGACCTCGAAGTGACCCTCCATCCAGAGGTAGCCAAGCGGGGCTCCCGCCGCCATGAACTCCCTGATGCCTCGCATGTCCACAGCGCGGCGGGCCTGCGTGAATCCATTGGCATCGCGGTAGAGCACACGGAGTTCCTCGGCTCGCAGTCCGTTCACCAGGAACGGCGAGTGCGTGGTCACCAGAAGCTGCGCGCGTTCGGAGGCCGTGCGGCATTCCTCCGCCAGGTCGTACAGGAGCCGTGGGTGCAGGTAGTTCTCCGGCTCTTCGACGCCGATCAACTGGGGGGGCTGCGGGTCGTACAGCAAGGTGAGGTACGCGAGCATCTTCAGCGTGCCATCGGAGGCAAAGCGCGCCAAGATGGGTCGCTCGAAAGGCCCGTCTTTGATCTGCAGCAGCAGCCGTCCATCCTGCATGGGTTCTGCGTCTACGCGCTCCAGCCGGGGAACGCGCTGCGTCAGGGTGCGCAGGATCTGGTCCAGTCGCTCCTCGTGCTGCTCCTTCAGGTACTGGATGACGTTGGGAAGGTTGTCGCCGGTCGAAGAGAGGCGTTCCTGAGGACCGGCTTCGGGGATCCCCCGCGTCGAGTCCGCGCTCAGGTAGGAGAGATGCCAGTCGGTGATGAACCGCCGCAGTGCACTGACCCGCGGATGCTTCGCGAACTGTCCGAGGGTGTTGACGGCAAGCATCTCGGGGGAGTCGAGCCGTTCTTCCACCCGCCCGCCGTCCTCATCGGGGATCTCCCCCGGGGTGGCGACCCCCTCGCCGTTGGCGAACTGGAGGAAACTGAAGGGGCGTCCCGCCTTGCTCACCTTCCGGGTCCACCGCAGCCACTCCTTCGCCACGATCGGTCCTTTCGGGGTCTCCCCGATCTCCAAGTGGTAGATGATCAGGCGTGAGCGCGGCGCCTCGCGGTACTTCAGCTCGAACACCACCGGGCCGTCGCACCCGCGCGTGCGCAACTCCTTGAAGCGGCCCCGCTTGTCCCACGCGCGACGCAGGCCCACGGTGAAACACTCGGAGAGGAAGGCGAACACGTCGAAGATGGTCGACTTGCCGCTGCCATTCGGTCCGAGGAACACTGTGAGCGGTGTGATTGCCTTCAGTTCGAGCTTCCGTAGCGCGCGGTAGTTGTCCACGCGCAGGTACTCCAGCCGCGGAACAGGCGGAGGGAGGGCGTGCTCCTTGTTCATCTCAATGCCTCCGGGAACGCAACTGCAGCGGCGCGTCCTGCCGGACAGCCATTCTAACTGGTAGCGCCCGCGTTGGTCGGGGAGATCTGCTCTGCTTGCTTCAGCCGGGTCTCGCCTGACATCAGCTTCGGCAGCACCGCGTCACGGAATCGGCGCGCCTGGATGACCTGCTCGAAGCTCTCCCGCTCGGCGAACAGGTCGCCGGGCGCCAAGCTGGGACCGTGCGCCACGATGGAGCCGAGGTCCAACCATGAGAGGGCGGCTTGCTCGACGGTCGATTCCGCGAAGGCGTCCACCAGGGCTGATACCCTCCCTCACGCCGCTAAGGCGAGTCGCACCTCGTCACGCTGGCTCCACGGCACCGGGGCCACTTCGTAGCTTCGCAACGCGTCGATCACCCCGGACGGAACCGGCCGCTCGGCGTCGTTCAGGAAGGCGTACGCTTGCGACTCCGGCGGCCGAACCTCCCGCGTGTCGATCCACGCGAAGGTCACCGACTGTGCGGTGTCCCGACTCGGCGGTATTGGTCGAGCAGAGCTTCGATCTCGTGGATCATGTGAAGAGCCCCCTCTCGATAGCGAACCCACGGGGTTCGAGGCGGTTCGGTGATGTTGCAGTACTTGACGAAATCCTGCAGCGTCTGCCACGGGTCGGCACCCTGCGGGAACCGATCTCCCGGCACGTCCGTCGCCCACTTGTCCCCGTATCCCTCGCGGCACACGTGCAGATGCGGAGACTTCACTTCGGCACCGTCCGGGTTCCGATGTGCCGGGCCGCTGGCGACCTCAAGCACCTGGCCACAGAGGCTCGAAGGTCGCGACGTCAGTGAGCGATCGAGGTTGCCTGCCGGGGTGAAGCCGTCCCTTGACCTTGACGTATGCGTTGTCGGTCATGTGAGCCTTGTCTGCGTCTGCGTACTGGTCGGCCGAGAGGCTGGTTCGAGCTCGTACGGTCTCCGCGTCTGGCAGTAGAAGCGCGAGGACAACCTCCCCCGCCCGCCGCCCATCTGGCTGCATTTCCCCGTCGAGCCGCTCAACCGTGCCTACAAACGTGTCCTCGTTCTCTTCTTCCCCTGGACGAAGGGCGCGATGAACCTCGTCAATGCGCGGGAAATAGTCCTCCTGTATGCGAATAGACGGAGCACCCGCAATCTCCTGCAGCACCGGAGTGGTCGCTGCCCAG
>PEVN01000285.1 GCA_002779825.1 Armatimonadetes bacterium CG06_land_8_20_14_3_00_66_21
CCAAGAAGGCCAAGGCGCGGTGACCCCCCAATCCACTGAAATCCCCTTCGCGGCGCTTCGCGACCTTCGCGGACCCCAATCTGAAATCCTCATGTTCGGTCCCACAGAACTCATCGTCCTCCTGCTGCTCGTCCTGCTGTTCTTCGGCGCGACGAAAGTGCCCCAGTTGGCAAGGTCGCTCGGCCAGGGAATGCGGGAGTTCCGGGAAGGCGCCAAGTCTGCGGAAGCGCAGGGTCCATCGAGAGACGACTGATCGCATGACGGAATCTGTCAGGCAGGCTTGGCAATGTCCGAAGAACAGAGGTGACCGGTTATTTGGCGTCGCCGCGATGCGGCCAGACGCGTGCGCGGCGGGTACGGCCGGACGGCGCCGACAGCAAGACGACCGTGGTCAGCCAGTTGCGCCGGCCGCCTCTGGGCGGTTTGCAGCGAGTCACTTTCCAAAGTCGTGCAGAAAGGACTGGTTAGGATGCGATCTTGTGCCTCACTGTCACGGTGGTGTGGCGGCGCAGTGCTCCTGTTTGGAGCCGTGATTCTGCCTGGCGCAGCAGCCGAGTGTCAGCACGTAGGGGCGTCCATAGGAACCGTGCACGAAATCAGCAACTGCGGCTGCGGCACCGCCCATTCGGTTTCTGCACACTCCCATGGCGTTCAGTTACTCAACATAGGCGACGCAGACTGCGACAACGGGCCGTGTCCGACCATTTCCTCAAGAACCGGGTCGATATCTGTCTCAGCGTACAGCATCCCTGGCAACAAGAAGTCGGTGGAGACGAAGTACCAACACTACGGCTCCATTTCAGATCCCACCGTTCACGGGGATCTGGGATGCGGCAACGCCATTATTGGGTGCATCGAGGATCCCTGTGAGATCAGCCACTATATAGTCGCTCAGATCACTGGCTGCTGACCCTTGGGCCCATAACGTGCTTTGAACTGCTCGCTGCTCTTCGGGCGCCCAAAGGAACTGCCATGTTCTTGTCGCGCACTGCTAAGATGCCGACCAGCGGAAGTCCCCCGCTGTCGCGAGCGACGGGATTGTGTCTTTTGTGCTTGCCAGTCCTGTCCTGCGTGTGCAGAGCCGCCCCCCCACCCCAAGGGGGTCTGGCGCTTACCGAGCGGCGCGTCGACCTGGAGATACGCGACAGTCCCTTCTCCTCCGCCGTGGAGGCAGTCGCGACCGCGCTCAAAGCACCCGTCGTCGCCGCCATTCCCGCGGGAGATCCGAAAATCAGCCTTGTTGCCAGAGACGCCGCCGCCCCGGCAGTGCTGGATAATCTCGTCCGGCAAGCGGGCCAAGAGTGGACCTGGGCCGAGCAAGCGGGAGTGATCGTGATTCACGGTGGAAAGTCGAGGGAGACCGACGCTGCGGAAGGGAAGCGAACGGCGGACCACGAGGCGCTGTTCCAACTGCTCAGCGCCCTGCGCCCTCCAAACCGGGAACGCCTGCTTCGTGGGGAGGCGATCCCGACTGCCGCCCTCGTCGCGCGAGAGCGCCAAGCCATGCTCTCTGCTGTCCGCGCACTGGACGAGACGACTCTGACAGCCATGGAGCAGCAGGGGGTGAGCGTTACTATCTCCCTTGAGTTCGTGGCCCGGCTCTACCTGTACACGCACCCCGCGATAGACTGGGAAAGGACCGGTATCCCATTGTGGTAGTTCGGCGCCGGTTGGCTCTCTCAGCGTTGTGTGGCACCTTTGCGGTCACAATATTGGTCGTTTGCTGCCCAGCTCACTGCGCTCCTGTTGAGGTGACGCGGTCAGGCCTTGTGACCTTGGAGGAGGCGGTCTCCCTGGTTCGGGCAGGCTCCGCCGTTGAGTTCCACGTCGACCGTCGCTTCGCTGGTATGAAACTGTTCCTCTCGCGCGGCACATACGCTCCAGAGCAACTTCTCGACCTGCTGGCGGCCGCAGCGGGGCTTCAGAGGCGGTCCGTCGATGGCGTTTCTTTCCTGACGGAGGCGGCGATTCCCGCGTCGGTGTCAGGGCCTGAAGACACCCGCCTCGGAAAGGCTCTGGGACCCGAGTTCGAGGCCAAGAGGAACGATCTCGTGCGGCAACTCCTCCCCTTTGTAGGGGTGGACCTGGGCTTCGATGCGGATTTCTTTGCAGCTCGGAGCGGGAAGCGCCTGCTCGTGAAGGACCTCCCGTTGGGGCAGCAGCAGGCCATTTGGACCGTTCACTATCGATGGCTGCACTTCGACCGGAGAGGTCTCAAGTTGGGTCCGGCTGCGTCTAAGTCGCTCCTCGGGAAGGTCCGAGACGGAAGCCTGGACGTCGCTAAGGAGCTCCCGTACTCCGGTGATGAAGAGATCGAACTGGTGCCGACCTTTGTCCTCAGAGTGACGAGGTGGGATCGCGTCGAGAGCGAAACGGGAACAAGACCTGAGCCTCGCTTTCAACTGGCGTACGAGGTGCGGTAGTGTGGGGCATGGTATCGAAGAAGCAGCGTTCGGAGAACACGAGGAGGTTCCGAGTGGACTTCTGTAGCCGACCAGGGAGCTGTCGTCGGAAGCCTTTGCGGCATGGACCTCAACTCGGTGAGGGGAGCCCGCTCGCGAGCTTCTTGTGCACCTCCCCAGCACTCCTTTGCTGCACAATCGTCTCGGTCATGATTGCCCTGCGGGCTGAAGGCGGCACGCCGCGCCGATCCAGCGGATTCCGCCTCCTCTTCACCACCGACACCCTCGGGTACCTGGAGCCCTGCGGCTGACACGGCAGCGGGCTGGGCGGTCTGGCCCGGCGAGCGACGCTGCTGAAGCGGCTGACGGCAGATGGTGTGCCGTCGGTCACCGTCGATGGCGGCAACCTGGGAAGCGATCCGGCCAAGCGGCCGGTGATCCTGGAATCCATGAGCAAGATGAGCTATGCGGTTTGCCTGACTGGAAGCGAGGAAGCCGACTCCGTGCGCAAGGATGCCGGAGAAGCAAAGCTTGCCGTGATCCCGCCATTCGATCCGGCAGACCCCAAGGCCACGACTTGGACTGGCGAGTTTGGCGGCGGGCGAGTCGGTCTGCTGCGGCTGGAGCCGCACGGATCATCCGGCCGAGACGCTTGGGAGACGGCACTCGTCTCGGCCCTGGAGACGCTCAAGAAGCGGACCGACGTGGTGGCGTTGGCAAGTCGGCTCAGTGATGCCGAGAACCGGCGCCTGGCCGGTCGGCTCGGCCCGGCCGGTTTGGTCCAGGCGATTTTCGTCGCGCCTGCGAACAGCACGCCGGA
>PEVN01000503.1 GCA_002779825.1 Armatimonadetes bacterium CG06_land_8_20_14_3_00_66_21
TGGCGCTCGAGGTCGATGCGGAAGTGGAAGTAGGAGTTGGTGAAGTCGCAGATTCTGGACATTGGTTGCTCCTCGCTATCGCTCTCTTGCACGCCGGGCGGTCGTCTCGGACTTGCCCCGAGCACAAGTGCGTCCCGCTCTACCCGGACAACGCTGCCGCGCGCAGCAGGGCGACCGTCTCCGCCCAACAGCCGGGATCTCCACCCAGGAGGTCGACGGGCTGCCTCTTCTGCGCTGCGACGTATGCTTCGAGTTCGTCGAGAATCCGTGTGAGGCGGCAGCGGGTGTCGGCAGAGCCGGCAAGGCGGTACCGGATGGCGGCCACGACGGCTTCCGCGAACCGTCGGCCTACTTCCAGGCAGTGCGCGAGCCACCTGAGGTCCGGGTCCTCTCTCGCCTTGTTTGCCGCGCGGACATGGCGGAGTGCTTCCTCTGTAGCGGCTAACCGGCGGGTCCAACGGCCGTCGAGATCTTCCCAGGTCCAGCCGTGCTCCACGGGATCGCCCTTGAGTCGGCGCACGTCGCGGGTCACCGCCCACCAGACCCGCGAGACGGGACCGTGCCGTCCGTCGCCTCCGCTAAGGTAGGCGCGATACAACTGCCCTCCAGCCGAATCGCCCCACAAGCGGCGACACGCCCGGTGCAGGATGCCCCCCTCTTCGAAGACGGTCGGCGGGCGGCGGTGTCCGTGGGCGATTGCGCCGAAGAGCGTCTCGGCGCCTTCAGGGCCGGCAACCTCTTCGGCGTACCCCTGCGCCGCGCCGCTCCAGAGGAAGTCGGCATTCATGAGCTGCACCGGCTCCTCGTGAACGCCGCCGTTGCACAGAGAAACCGACTCCGCTCCCCGGTACAGGTGAGCGAGCGCTCCCAACACGTTCACCAGGTCGTCGGTCTGGTAGTTGTCGCCGCCGCCGAACGAGAAAACGTGGAGGCCATGGCCATTGCCGACTTCGTCCAGCGCGCGCCGCAGTTGGGCGATCCGCGCTTCGCCGCCCGGGTGGAGGAGCTGCTCCCGCAGGCCGAACTGCCCCCCCCTCAGCGGGCCGACCAGTGAACTCAGCAGGCGGAAGTACGCCACCTCCTGCTCCCACACCTCCGGCTGCCCTCCCTCGTGACGGTGCGTGTAGACAGGCGAGGTGAAGACGCAGACGAGGTCGTCCCCCGGGCAGTAGCCTTCGGCAACGGACACGGCGCTGAGGCGTTGCCGCAGCTTGCGGAACCAGGCCGCCACCGCTCCCGCCTGGCCGTCGGGGGAGGTCATCTCGTCGCTCGGCCACCGTCGCCGGCACTCCGCGCACCGGACTCCCCAGGCATGGCGGCTATCGGCAAACGTCCCCGCGTCGATGTCGTGGACGTACATGAATGCCGGCTGCACCTCGGCGACGAACTGCGACAGCTCGGCCAGCTTTGCCTCCTGCATCTCCTCCCGACTCACGGTGAGCCGGTCTGCCTCGACCCGCCGGTCGATGCGCAGCGCGCTGCCGACGTCAAGCGCCGGGTCGACGGAAAGGACCACCGGCACCGCGTCGGCCCGCGCGCCTGAACCGGGAACGGCCAACCGGCGCGACAGTGCTTCCGCGGCGTAGGAATCGGTGCCGCCAGTCAGGCGCGCCAGCGGGTGCGGGGAGGCAGGCGAGGCGCCAATCTGCAGCCCTCCCGGCTGCCAGAGAAGCTCCTTGGGCGTGGGCCAGAGGGCTGGTGCTGAGGTGTTGCTGGTCATGAGCGGGCGCTCGTGGCGGACGCGGTGTTCGGCCGCGACTTGTTCCTTGTCAGTTCGGTGGGATCGCCGCCACCCCTTCACTCCAGTTCGAGCAACACGGTCTCGTGCGCCTTCATCGTCAGCCCTACCGCTGCGCCGGCCAACGTCATCCGCGCCTCTCCCCGCACGTCCCGTACCTTTGTCGGCTGGTGAAGTGTCACCGTCTTCTCGCCAGCCGTCGAGGCATGGACGCACACGAACTGGTTGTCGACGAACAAGGCGTCACCCGTCTCCAGGTAGACGTGGCAGCCCGCGTCCAGCGCCAACCGGCGGAGCATGTCGGGCGTCAGTTTGGGGGCGCTGCTGAAGACGGTGGTCCAGCCCTCGGCACGGCGGCGGACGAGTCCGGGCTGGTCGGTATCTGCCAGGACGCCCAGGACTTCCGCGTCCTGAGCTTGCGCAACGAACACGGGGTCGACCGAGGTGTCATCGCCGGCGAGGACGGTGCCGTCTGCGGCGGTCACGCGAAGGGGCTTGCCCCACGGTCTTCGCTCACCGGCCAGCCCAGTCACCTCGCGGATCAGGTCGACGCCGCTCCCGTTCTCTCCATACAGCCCGGGGGCGTAGACCCAGATCGCCGTCGCCCCCTCGCGCTGGAGGCGGGCGCGGACCATCGCGCGCTGGCTGTCGTCGAGCTTGAAGGCGTTCAGGAAGAGGTAGAGCTTGTGGGCGGGCAGGCGTTCGTCGGCCAGATCATCCAACAGGTAGAAGTCCCAGGCGACGCCAACGCGCGGAAGGTTGATGAGGCTGTAGAGCGACAGGTTGCCAGTCAGCGGGTGCAGTGCGGTAACGTAGGTGAAGCTGCGCTCGTCGAGGACCACTGCGAGGTCGCCGTGAAACGGCCGGCGCCGTGCCAGGGACTCCCGGACGACACTGCGCATCTGCCCCAGCGCGGAGGCCAGTTCGGGTCCGGCCAGCCACCCGCCCACCATGTCGTAGTGGCTGACGGCGGTCCTCCGCGTCAGCACGTTTGCCATCTCGCGCCAGAGAACGGCGAGGCTGTCTGCCGGCGTATCGACTCGCCCGTACCCGGAGCCGGGCGCCGAGAGATGGGTGCGGTAGTCGGCTTCGGAAAGCCACAGCTTGCCATGCAGGCGCACGCTCTCTGTCGCTGACATGAACCCGCACGTCTCGCCGATGCCGCGATCGGTGTAGAGTGGCGGGCTCATCAGGAAGTCGATATCCGGATATGCCAGCACCTTGGCGAGCGCCAGGTGCGACGAGTCCTGCTGCCGCGGACCGTGCTGGGTGAGGTAGCCGTAGTAGGTGCCACACAAGGAGCGCCCGCCGGTGGCGTCCTTCACGACGCGGGCGAAGTGCCCGATGGCGTCGGCAGTCAGGTCGGCGAGGAACTGATAGTAGTCGATCACGGTTCGGTCGGCGGCGGGGTCGCGGAGGGCTCCCCAGCCGCCGGTGTGTCGCTGCTCTGCGGTAGGCATCTCAACCTTGGCCAATGGGCTGTCGGCGCCGTACCGGTCGCTCAGCCACCTGCGCCAGGCCCGCTGAGCGGGCGCACCGTAATCGGCCAGGTG
>PEVN01000002.1 GCA_002779825.1 Armatimonadetes bacterium CG06_land_8_20_14_3_00_66_21
GAGATCATCGAACTCCGGCCGATGGTCGGCGGTCAGCACGGTCCAGGCCTCCCCGCGCTGGACGAGCACCTGGTCAATGAGGCTGAACAGCTCGTTCGGCTTGCTTTCCAGGTGCCAGACTTGAAAGCGCCCGGACACCTTCTGCCACTCCTCCTCCCACAACTGTCGCTGAGCACCGGGGAGACGCCGGCTCTCTCCCGCCAGAGCCACATAGGAATCGAGCGAGCGGTGGCACACCAGGTACAGGTGGAGTCCGGTCTCCGCCCGCCCGCACGACTCGGCGAACCGTTGGACTCCCGCGCCGATCTTCCCACTGGGTTCCCCTGCCACCAGCTCCATCATGCGGCCGAACTCGTCCCAGAGCACCACAATCCCGCTGTGGGTGCCCGCTTGCCGGAGCTTGCCCGCCACCTCCGCGTACACCTCGTCGGCTTGCGTGGCGGCGCTGGGGTCGAAGTTGGCGCCGAAGCAGACCAGCCGGTGCAGCGCCTGGAACTGTTCGTAGGCCGCGGGGCTGGCCTCCTCTAACTGCGCCCTGAGCGCCTGCACGTCGGCGACTCCGGCCCTGTCGAGGCTCTGCCGCAGCCGTTCGGACGCGGCTTGGTCGCTGAGGAGCTGCTGCAGCCGTTCCACTGCCGCTCGGTAGTAGGTTGCCGGCATGTGGTCGGTGACGCCTGCCGCCTGCAGCGCGTGCTCAAGGTGGCGCAAGAGCGCCCCATCGAAGTCCGGCTGGGGGCCCTCCACGAGCACAACCAGATACGGCCGGTCCAAGCTGCGTGCTGCTTTTTCCAGCTCTGCTGCCCGCCCTGCCCACTGGCTCCCGCGCAAGCGCTCCCAGAGGGGTTGGAGACGATCGTCGGCTCCGTGGCCGAGGTACAGGTTCGCCATGAGTAGCGCCAAGTGGCTCTTCCCGGTGCCGTACGTGCCGGTGATGAGTCGCGCCCGGGCGGTGGCCGTCGGCTCCAGTTGGCGCGCCACGTCATGGAGCACGTCCATGCCGCGCTGAGTCGGCAGGTAGGCGCCCGCCTTCGGGAGGTCGTCCAGGTCCTTCTTCAGGGTCACGACCGCCCGGAACCCGGGAGCCGGATGTACCACTTCGAGCAACTGGGGCATTCCTGCTCTCACTCCTCCACCGTCAGATCAAGCACCACTGCCTGCCCGTGCGTCCTCGGGCGCAGACCGGTCGCCGCAGCCAGATGGCTGCACAGCAGAATCAGCGCGCTCTCACTGGACCCGGGGCGGCGGCACTCCAGCGTCACCAGCGCTCTGAAGAACACGTCGCGGTCGGGCTGCGGCCACCGGGCCACCACGGCATCGACATCGCGCACGAACAGACAGCCACGTGTCGCAGCCTGCTCGCGCAGGTGATCCAGAAACGTCCGCCAGAGGTAGCTGGCCCGCAGAAACGCCG
Organism: Armatimonadetes bacterium CG06_land_8_20_14_3_00_66_21; assembly: GCA_002779825.1. GTDB lineage: Bacteria > Armatimonadota > Abditibacteriia > CG2-30-66-41 > CG2-30-66-41 > CG2-30-66-41. Next base: position 1,412 of record PEVN01000002.1, read on the forward strand.
AGTCGTCTTGAGCGGCAGCCACGCAATCGAGGCAAGCCAAACCACCGTGTACGTCGTCAGGCACCGCAACGCCTTCCTCCATGTTCGGAGGCAGCACCACCAGCACCGCGGGGTAGCGGCGGGCCGGTGCTTCCGCCAGGGCTGAACGGATTCTGTCCGCGGTACTCTCAGCCATCGTCCCCTCCTGTGCCGCCACACGGCTGCGACCCCCGTGAGCTTGCCTCACGGGTGAACAAGACTGGGTGTGCTACGCCCGCGCCGAGCTGCTCGTGCGACCCCTGCGAGCTTGGCTCGCAGGTGAAGGAGATTAGCTGGGCTAAGACCGCGCTGGGCCCGAGCCCCGCCCCCCGTGAGCTTGGCTCGCGGGTGAAGCAGGGCGAGTGGGCTGCAGTGCCGGTAGCTCTCCGGATCTCATTCACCTGCCGGATAAACCGGCAGGGGTCTTGAGCGGCACCGCGTCCGGTTGTAGCACGCCCAGTCTCGTTCACCTGCCGGACGAGCCGGCAGGGATCTGGCGTCGTTGTCACTCGGCTTCCATCTCCCAGCCTTCGGTAAGGATCTCCGAGAGAACCTCGCCGCACGGCTTCTCCGCTCCCCGCGACCGGTAGTAGCACTCCAGCAGCGCCAGCGGCGAGTGCTGGAAGTGGAAGTACACTTCGTCCAGGCCAGCGGTGCGCGAATAGGTCAGCACCGTGCCGCCGAAGGCGCCCTCGACCTCCATCAGCAGACGCTCCAAGGCGCCCAGAGACAAGTGGAAGATCCCCCCCGGCGCGTCCGGTTCCGCCAGCCGCTCCAGGGGCGCAGAGCTCCCCGCCCAGTCCTTCGCCCAGTTTGCAACCACATAGGCGAAAACTGGCAGGGGCACCGCTTCCCGCCGGACCTGCAGCTTCTCCAAGGCCACCACGCGCCGCCCCTCCTCGACCAGTCGAACCAAGCCGAGGTCGGTGCCGACGGGGGTCTGGAAGAGTGCGGAGATCACGGAGCGGCGAGCGTTAAGGATGGTGTGGTCGCTGCATTGGCCCGCCAGGGCGCGCAATTCGTGGTCCAGATCATCCAACGCAAACGTGCGCATGGGCAGGACTGCAAGCAAGTGCCAGGCGATATAGCTCCGGGACAACCGCGCGTGCAGTGTCCACCAAGTCCCAGTATCCGAGACAGTCGGGTCATGGAGCAGAAGTGCCCGGCCTACGGCGGTAAGGCCATCACCCCCCGCGAGACCTGCGAATCGCATCCAAGCGCGGGTGGCCTCGACCTGGATTGTGCCGATGCCGAGCTCCCCGGCCTCGTCGTTTCGCGGCTCGCGACCGTACTTCTCGACAAAGGCAAGTCCCTTCGCTAACCAGTCCTTCGTGAACCCGAAGTGCTTGGTCGCGGTGAGTGCCTGGTTCACTTGGCGACCCTCCCGTGCACTGAGTCGGCTGCCACGCATCCCGCCTTCAGATTCCGCACGCAACGCAGGCATTGCTCGCAGGAATCCGCAACGCGATAGGAGTCACCCACCTCGGTGATGGCGCCCACCGGACAGCGACTGGCGCACGCCCCGCAGCCGACGCAGCTCTGCAGCTTACGCAACTGGGCCCGGATGGTCCCATGGAGCCGGCGGGAGGCGGGGGTCCGGAAGGTCACCCTAAGGTGCCGTCTCTGCGGCGAGGCTTGGACCGAGAACTGTCCGCGTAGGCCGCTCACCTCAGCTCTCGCTACCATCCCATCATGCTTGACGATCTTCACGTCCCCGAATGGCCGGAGGATCTGCGCGAGCCGGTCCACTGTGAATCGCTTGCCCAGTTCGAAGCTGACCACCCTGTCGTCTGTGAGGCAATCGCTCTCGCC
>PEVN01000379.1 GCA_002779825.1 Armatimonadetes bacterium CG06_land_8_20_14_3_00_66_21
AGTCTCGCTCCCAATCTGGATCTCCACCGTGTGGTCGTCGTTCTTCGCCTCGAGGCGCTTGTCTTTGTGCGACCACGTCACCGTGCCGCCGGCGTGCTCAAAGATGGGCCGGAACGGCGCCAAGGCGATGCCGGCCTGCGCGAACGCTGCGACATCGAGCGTGATGGGATGGCTGTCGTGGAAGACCTTCAGCGAGCGGTTGGGGATGACCAGTGAGTGACCGGTGCGGACTGCGTTCGTGTCCTTCAGTCCGTTGGACAGCGCCAGGTCCACGACCGAGACGTTGTGGAGCAGCGCGATCTTAGTCAGCGTGTCGCCGGGTCGCACCGTGTAGCTGCGGCGGACGGTGGGGGAACCCGCAACGGGTAGACCGGACGGCACCCCGCGGACGTCGGGTACTGTGTAGTGACTCGGACCTACGCTCGGCGCCGGGATCGCCGTCGGCTTCTCCGGGAAAGACGTGCCCATGAGGTTCATCGCCAGGGCGATTCGACCGACCTTCTGGGACGTGCCGGCCGAAGTGCTGGGCGGGGTCCCGGCGATTGGTTCGCGAGCTTGTGTCGCGGCGGCTGCCAGCGCGAAGAGCCGTCCCGGCGCCGCAGTGAGGGACTCCGCGCGGGGCGGAGCGGCCTGCGTAACGGCGGGGGATCCCGTTGCGGCGGACGCACGGCGTCCGTGCGCGGGGGGAGTCTGGCGTCGCGTTCCTTCAGGTTGCGGCAGGTCTGTCGGCTTGGAGTTCCCCACGGCAATGGTCTCTCTGGGCTCGACCGACGTCGGCGACCACAGTTTCGCCACTCGCGTGACGGCTGCTGGCTCGGGTACCTTGACGACGCTCTCGGTCGGAGACTTGGGCTCCACCGCGACAACCGGCTTCTGCGCCTCAGCACTCTGAGGAGCACCTGCCGCTTTGGTGGGCACTGCTGATGCTGACTGTTGTGAGACGCTGCCGGGTCGGGGTACGGTCGGGCCGGTCGTCGTCTGCCGAGTGGGCGTCGGGGGAACCTCCACGGCCCGCAGGCGCGGTTCCGAGTCGCGGGTGATGACCGTCATCTGGGGCGTCGCGCCGGGTGCCTCTGCAGCGTTTGCCGCTGCCGAAGGCGCAACCGACTTCGGCGAACCGGCCGGTCGGGGCGCCCGCACCTCGGTCGGTGCCGTGGGCATCTCAATGCCGGACCGACTCGGGGCGGAGACCGACTGCTGCTCCAAGCCGCGGGGCAACGCAGGGAGGACCTTGGCCGTTGAAGAGAGCGCCTTCGCGATGAGAACCGGGGCGGGACGGGGCGCCGGGGACTCCGCCCTCGGCACCGCCACGGGCGTCTGAGGCTGCGGGACCTCGGCCTTTGTTGCGCCCTCCGAACGCGCCGGTTGCGTTCGCTTCACCGGCGTCAGCGTCACGGCACTCGGGGGGGCGGCAACGGCTCTTGCCTTGGCGGAGGGCTCCTCGGTCTCCGGCTGCGGGGGCACCTGCGCGGCGGAAGGAGTCGAGGGTGGCTCCGTCGGCAGCGATGGTTCCACTTCGGCCGCCGCGTCGCCTGCTGCCTTCGTCGTTGCTGCCGGCGCCGGCGCTTGGGCGACGTGCCCCGGGTCCACAATGACCGACTGCACTTCGGGCGACACCTTCGCCGGATCGACTTCGCTGACGCTGGAAGGCGGCTCGTCCACGGCACGGAAGAGGGGGGCGCCCATGGGGGTCGCCCCACCCTCGTTGTTGACAATGACGGTCACGACCGGCGAGAGCCCCTGGTTCTTGCTCGCGTCCAGCGCCTTGGCCGTCAGCTTGTGTGCGCCGTTCCGCTCGCGGGTGGTGTTCCAGGGATAGGTGAATGGGCCGAAGTTCTTCATCTGCTTCAGCGCGTCATCGATGAATAGGAACACATAGTCCAGCAGCTTGTTATCGTGGGCATCGACGGCCACCTCCACCATGCCGGACACGGTCTCGCCGTCGCGCGGCTTGGTGATGGCTACTGTGGGTGGGGCGACATCGGTCTCCTGGTTGGTCACGTAGACAGTAACCGAGGCGAACCCGCTTTCACCGGCGGAATCGAACGCCTTGGCTCCCACGGTGAAGACGCCGTCCTTGAGCGCGGTGGTGTCCCAGTAGAAGGCATACGATCCCGTCCGGGACTGCTCCGCAAGCTTCTTCGTGTAGACGCGCTGGCCGTTGATCAGCAGCTCGAGGGACGCGACCGGCGCCGTGTCAGACAGCCACGACACCGACAGCGACACTTGCTTTCCGCTCACGGCCAAGCCATTGGTAGGGCTGCCGATCACGACGGTCGGCTTGGCGCTCACCTGAGCCGCCAGACACGCGGTGGCGACCACTGCCCACCAGATCAAGGACGTTTGCGAGAGGCACTTCTTATTCATGGCGATTCTCCCCCAAGCTTGGGTCCACTGGGCCCAGCAATACGGACAGAGACGAAATGGTCAGGATAGTGGCGCACGGCCGGCAGGAATACCGCGCCGCTCCGCGGGCACAATTGCGCTGGCGCGATTATAGGACAGTGGGGAGGATTTGTCAACATGGCGTGCACGCTCCGGAGGGCCCCTGTGCGTTATCCCACCGGGACGATGCCTGCGCCTTCGACGGGCGTGCACACGCAAGCCGAGGGATCGAGGTGCAGCGGGGTGTAGTATTCCGTCGTCAGCAGGTCGATCAACTCGTCGGCGTGCTCCCGGTGAACAAGCGCCATCATGCAGCCACCGAGCCCCGCCCCGGAGAGCTGCGCGCCCATCACCCCGGGGGTCGAGAGCGCGAGGTCCACCATTCGATCAACGCGGGGCGTGCTGCAAGCGTACTTCCCGGGCTGACGAATCAGCGCGGCAGCCGGGTCACCAGCCCGGCTCGCAGCAATGAGTCGGTCCAGCTCTCTATCCGACACGGCTGCACCGAAGGGAGTCGAGTTGCCGGCCTGGTCTTGCCTGCAAACCCGGTCGCCGTCATGGGAGATCGTCATCAACTCACCGAACCCGGCAATGTCTCCGGACTCCAGCATCGAGAAGCAGTCCCGACTCCGCAGGCACTCGGCCACGCCGAACAGACAGACGTCGCGCACAAGGTAGCCTTCTCGCGGCTCCGCATGCGCGGCGAAGATCTCCTCAAGTCGGTCCTGCTGCGACGCCGGAAGCACTGCTCGCAGTTCTTGTCGGGTGGCGGTTACCGGCAGAGCTTTCAGCATCTCGTAGATCCGGCCCTCGTCGCAGCCC
>PEVN01000322.1 GCA_002779825.1 Armatimonadetes bacterium CG06_land_8_20_14_3_00_66_21
TATGCCTCGCTGGCGCGGTCCCAGGCTTCCTTCTGGCTGAGGATGTCGCCGACCATGAGCTGGCATCTGGGTGCCCACTTGCTGGTCGGGCACTCGCTGACTACCCACCGGGCATGCTTTGCGGCTGCCGCCAGGTCGCCCTTCTCCAGGCACATCCCGGCGATGAGATACTCCGCCTCCGAGCAGAGGTCCTTCTGTGCCGGGAACTGCTCGCGGATCTTGGCGAACTCGCGGCGGGCTGCGTCGTCCTTCCCCAACGACATGAGGCACCGGCCGACCGTCATCTGGGCTTCGGGGGCGCGGGAGTTGCTCGGGTCTCCTTCGACAGCCTTTCGAAGCATCGTCGCCGCCTGTTCCGACTTGCCCGCTTTGAAGTAGCACTCGCCCAGCTCAAAGCGCGCGTCGCGGTTCATCCCGCTGTCGGGGTAGCGCGCGAGGCCGGTTTCGTACCAGTGGGCAGCTTGGTCGTACTGACTGACCTTCGCCAGTGCGCGGGCCCGCCAGTACTCATCAGCAGGGGTGAGGGCGCAATAGGCCCAGGGAACGAGGGTCAGCAGTGCAAGCAGGAGAACCAAGCGGCCAAGACAGCGAAACACTGGAAGTCCCTCCTTGGGGAACGGCCCTTTGCGATGTTCTTCGAAGACGCGGGCCGTAGGGGCGGTGCCTGCGTGCCCGCCCGTTCGCGGCAAACCTGCGTGCCCGCACAGCGAGGGCAGACACATAGGTCTGCCCCTACGTTGCGCGGCATCTTCCTTTGTAGGGTGCAGCCGAAGCCCCCTCGATGACTCCTACCGGCTGTCAGTCAACGGCCTCGGCGCCCCAAGCAGCCCGCCGGGTGGCATCGAGCTTGACCCGTCGAACGGGCCCAGTGTACAATACCCGCGCCACGGTGTCCAGAAGGCCCCCGGCCGCCGTTGGGGTCGGAGCCACCTGCCACCGGGCGCCGACCGAAGCGAGGATGGTGTTGCCCCATGGTTGACTTGGCCGAACTCTACCAACTCGCCTTGCTGTTTGGTCTGTGGACGGCTGCAGCGCTGCTCTTTCTGTTGGCGACGAAGTGGCGCAAGCCGCCGCCGACCGAGGAGCGCGAGCTGTCGGCGGGTGCGCGTCTGGGTGGCGGCGACTCCCAGCGCGCGCCCGAGGAGCCCTTCGATCCCACGGACCGCGCGGCGGTCCGGAAGACCGCACTGGAGCATGTCGCCGAGGGCAGCCAGCTCACCCGCGAGGAGCAGCGCGTTGCCCGCCGCCGCACCCTCCAGTTGATTGCGCGGATCCAGTTGCAGCCGGCCGACGCGGCACTGCGCAGGCAGCTCATCCAGGCGTACCTCGACGGCCAAGACAAGGTGGCGGCGATCCAGCAGTTGCTGGTGCTTGCCGACTTGTTGGAGGGGCAGCGCGACGCCGAGGGGGCCAAAGACTGCCTGCGGCAGGTGCTCAGTCTCGACCCAGCCGACGAACACGCACAGCGGCGATTGGGGTTGCGGGAGAGCTGAGAGCGAGGTCAGCGACGCCGATCTGACAACCGCCCCGTCAGGCTCCACCCCGAGCGGAAGCTCTGCGTGGTCGAGGAGTTTGGCCAGTTGGGCAGCCTGTTTGCCATGCTGGCCGCGCCGCCGGAGTTGCGCCAGCCCCATTGCGAGTCTCGCTGCGAGTACGGGAAGCCCGGATAGCGGTTGGCGTCGGGAACACCGATGTACCAACCCGCGGGAGCGCTGAGGGAGCCTGAGTTCAGGTGCGGCCGGCACGCATAGGGTCGCTGCCCCTGCTGGATGACCACCGGCGAGTTGCCGGTCACGATGATGGTCGTCGGCTGCGTGACAATCACGGTCGTGGGGCCCGTCACCCGGACGACCTGGGGAGCGTTCCCGAAGGTGAAGCTCTGGTACGTCGAGGAGCCCCAAGTGGAGTTGTACGAGGAGCCGGTGACACTGAAGTAAAGCTGGTCGGCGTGGGCTCCGTGGAGGGCGACAGACAGAAACGCAATCGCGCAGAAGGATGTGGCAGCTCTCATGGGAAGCCTCCTCTGGTTGGATGACCCGTAAAGACTGGTGCGGCGGCGCCAGGTTCCCGCAGGGACACGGCGTCACCGTTCTGAAGGCTGCATTCTCGTCGGGAGGGCCATCGACCGGTCCGACCCATCCGGTACCGCCTGTGCCTCCTTCGGAAACGCGCCATCCACGCGAGCTGCCCGAGTGACCGGCGAGGGAAGGAGCCTGCGCGTGAGCAAGAAGATCCACTGGTACCTGTTGGCGGCGATCGCGCTGGCGCCTCCGGTGCGCGGCGAGGAGGCGGCCGTCAACGCCCACTTCTTCCTCCTGACCGGGCCCTACGCCGGAGACCCCACCGGCGTGCAGATCCGTGACGGGGAACTGGTCAGCGTCGCCGACAGGGACACCTTCTGGATCGACCTGGCGGGGAAGCCGCAGCTCGGCGCCGTCGTGGCGAAGCTCAGCGCACGGTGGCCCGACGGGACGGAAACGCCGCTGGGACTGAACTGCGCGCGCCAGGACGAGACCGCCGTGCTCTACACCCCAACCTTCGGCGCGAGCACCCACACCCAGGGCGGCCGCGAGCTGGTGTTGGAGCGCAATGGCAACTCCCCCTGGCTGCCCCTGCGCGTCGGGCAGCCCTGTTCAGCCCGCGTCCGCGAAGTGCGCGACGCCGGCGACACCCCGCTAACGCCTGACCCAATGGTGCTGTCCCTCGGACCGACCCTCCTGCTCAACGTGCCCGCAGCGCAGGTCGGAGACGGAGTCAAGCTCCTCGCGGCCACTGAGCCCGACCTGACCGGTGTTGACGTCGCCCTCGGCGGCCGCACCATCCTGCTCCGGCAGGGCGCCGCCCCGGACTGGGGACCCGCCCCGCAGCCCCGTCACCCGCGCACCGTCATCGGCTGGAACGACACCCACTTCTTCCTGATCGTGGTCGACGGCCGGCGCAAAGGCTTCTCGGCAGGCATGACCTACGCAGAACTGTCCCAACTCGCCGCCGAACTCGGCTGCACCGACGCCCTGAACCTCGACGGCGGCGGCTCCTCCACCCTCTGGCTCGGCGGTCGGGTGATGAACCTCCCCTCCGACGGCGCGGAGCGGCCGGTGGCGAATGCGCTGGTGGTGGTGGAAGATGGTGCGCCCGGCTTGTAAGGCCGCCGTGGTCCCGCGTCGCGCCTTCGCTCTGTCTCCTTGTCACTCCGTCGGCTGCAGCCTGCCTCGCCCGCACTTGGGTCACTAACTGCTCGTGGGCAGTTACCTGTTCCGCCAGAATGCCCACCACCGGCCCTACTGCGGCGATCACGGCTTCCGTGGCCAGCGATCGTTCGAGAAGCGCGACGAAACGGACTCACGAAGCGACTTGGCGGCCGCGATTGACAGCCTGAGCGGCTGGGGAGATCACCTCCGCAGCGCGGACAGCGGTCTGATCCGGCCGGTGAGCCACTCCCGCGTGGAGCGGGGGCGCGCTGCCACGCCCATCAGATCACTGCGGACCACGTCAGCCAGCTCAAGTCGTGCCCTGTCGCTCGTCTCCTTGACCCGGTCGCGCGTTGTCGGCCACGCGGCTAACGCGCCAGTTCACTTTGGGTGCTCTCGCCACGCCCGACCGGTGTTCGTGCCGCCGTGCCCGTTACCACTGCCGGGGACAGAGCAGACCGCAGTCTCTGGAAGGCGCGACAGGAAGCGAGCCGCGCAAGCCGGCTCCCGCTTGGTGCCAACCATGTCCAGCGTGCGCTCCACATACACGGCGCGCGCCCCGCTCCAACTGGCCGCGGCTGTGAGGCGGTCCGCTTCCACGATCAACACTGATTTCCGCCGGCAGGAGTCTGTCGCGACAGCTCACCCAGCTTTCGCCAGCGCCTCCTCGCCTCTCGGCAGGGCCTGACTGTGCAGGTCGACCTCCAACGCGTCGAGGAGGCGGGCTGCGCGTTGCAGGGCGACTTGGTGGTACTCGTGGCGCTCGTCGCGCGATACCTGCGATTCATGAACGCCCAGACGTTGGGCCAGTTCGCGCTGGCTGAGCCCTCGGTAGATGCGTGCTGCGATCAATAGCTGCCCCAGGTCCGCCAAGCCCCGAAGCTCACCGAACTCCCCCCGCTTGAGTCGCTCGTAGGCTTCGACCTCTTCCGCCAGTTGGTGCTGAAGGGAGCCCAAGGGGTCCATCACTCGCTTGACTTCGGCGGGTTGCAGCCCCGTTTCGCCGAGCTTCGTCTGCTGCTCATTGAGTCGCTTGTCTTGTTCAGAGAGCCGGCGAGCGGCTTCCTGGTACTCTGCTTCGCTCCTGATCATGCTGGTGCTCCGATCTTGACAATCCCCTCAGGCGCGCCCATCGCAGTGTCGGGTCTCTCTGATCCCTGCTGCCCCCAGTTCGGCGGCCGCTCCTGTCCCCACCGCGCCGCCTCCGCTATACTGCCTTGTGCTGGACGCTTCAGCCGGAGGAACAGTCATGTCGCGGATTCTCTCTTGCGCGTTGGTCGGGAGTTGCCTGGGGGGGGCGGGTTGGGGGCAGGTGGACTTGACGCGGCCGTTTGCGCGGGATGGTTCGACGGTGGCGTTGTTCCATCTGGACGACGTGACGACGGGGCGCGCGGTTGATGCCGCTGGCGGGCCCGCTGGCGAATGTCGGGACGTGGCGCCGACGTTGGGCAGGTTCGGAGGCGGGCTGAGCTGCGACGGGGTGGCGGGCTGGGTGGACGTGCTCGCGCCCAATAACTCGGCGGCGGGCAGTGGGTTGACGGTGGAGTGTTGGGTGAAGCTGCGCGGCGGGGCGCATGGCGATGTGGTCTGCCGCAACCAGTCGTACATGATCCGGCTGGAGGGTGGGTTCCAGGCATACGTGCACCTCGACGGCGCGTGGCGGAAACTGGTGGGCCGGCGGCCGGTGCCGACGGGGCGGTGGACGCACTTGGCGCTGACGTACGACCGGGCGAGCAGGGAAGTCCGCACCTACATCGATGGGCGGCTCGATGTCGCCCAAGTGCCCGCGGGCGTCACGGAGGGGAAGCTGGGCGTCGGCGACAGCACGCTGCGGCTGGGCTGCAACACCTGGAACCCGGATTCGTCGCGGCTGGACGGCAAGCTGGACGAGGTGCGCATTTCGTCGGTGGCGCGGTCGTACACGCCGCTTTCGGTGGGGGCCAAGGCGGCGGTCCCTGCCGACGCCAACCTGATCCCCAACCCGAGCTTCGAGTTCGGCCTGGACGGCTGGCGCGCCGACGGCGAGGCGAACGCGCGGCTGCAGTGGCGGGTGGAGCGTGGCGAAGCGCCGCACGGCAAGGCGTTTCTGCGGTCGTCGGAGGCGAGGGGCTACTCGCTGATCACGCGCCCGCTGGCCATCGTGCCCGGGAAGGTGCACACGCTGTCGGCGCTGATGCGGGCTGACAAGGCGACGCGGGTGCAGTTGGCGCTGTGCTCCACCGGCGTCCCCCGCGACGCGTCGCGCCCGAGCAAGTCGCAGTCGTTCGGCGTGTCGCTCGAGTGGAAGCGGGTTGCGGCGCGAATCGCGGTGCCGGAAGACTGGCCTACTGAGCTGGCGTATGTGTCGGTCAGCAAGCCGGCCGATGCAGCGCTCGATCTGGACGCGGTGCGCTTGGTGGTGGGCGAGGGTGCCGAGTTCTCGCAGCCGGAAGCGCAGTCGGTGGGCATGTTGGTCGAGCTGCCTCAGGGCAACCTGTTCTCCGCCAACGAACCGGCGAGGCTGACGGCCAGCGTCGTCAACTCCGGTGAAACGGACCACGCCTTGCAGGTGAACTACACGGTGACCGACTGGCTGGGACGGGAGGCCGCCGCCGGCAAGCTGTTCGAGGGAATGGTGCGGGCGGGCGACTCGGTCCCGGTGCAAGTGCCGGTCCCAACGCGCACGAGCGGCTGGTTCGCGCTGCAGTTCGCGCTCTCCGAACAGGGACGGTTGCTGTCGGAGGCGACGCGGACCGTGAACGTGGTCGAGCCGCTGACCGGGCGGGGCGACGCGCGCGCTTCCCCGTTGGGCATGAACACCCACATGGAGCGCGAGCCCGACGCCCATCTGGACTGCAACCTGGCGGCGCTGTCGCGGTGTGGCGTCAAGTGGATCCGCGCTTGGTGGGGTTGGGGGATGGCTGAGAAGGAGCCGGGGCAGTTCGACTGGACGGAGTACGACCGGCAGTTGGCAGCAGTCCACAGAGCGGGCATGGAGATCATGCCAATCCTGCTGCGGTACTACCCGCAGTTTGAGCGGGACTGGGCCGGCAAGACCGACAAGATCCAGCAGCCGCCCAACGATTTGACCCAGTGGGGCAACTTCGTCGAGACGACGGTGCGACGGTACCGCGGGCGCGTGAAGGCGTGGGAAGTGTGGAACGAGCCGCAGTACACGATGGACGCGCGAACCTACGCCGACATTCTCAAGGTGACCTACGAACGGATCAGAGCCGCCGACCCGGACGCGCAAGTCGTTGGGTTCGCCGGCGTCAGCCTCGACTACATCCGCGACGTCTGCGAGGCGGGCAGCGCCAAGTGCCTGGACGTGCTCGCCCACCACAGCTACAGCCAGCTCGGGCATCCCTGGGAGCAGATGGCGAAGCTCGCCGCCGACACCGCGGCCCTGGTAGACCAGCACGGCGCCACGACGCGCGTTTGGCACTCCGAGCAAGGAAGCGGCGCCGACGGAGTGGGCTACCTCCACCTGGCGGAGACGGAAGAGCAGTGCGCGGTGAACTTGGTTCAGTCGAACCTGTCGGCGCTCTCGACGGGGGTCGAGAAGTTCTTCTGGTTCAGCGCCCAGACCAGTCCGACCTACGGCTGGGGCGTGTTCTACGAAAACTACGTCCCGCGGCCGCGGCTGGTCGCCCTCAACGGGTTGGCGCGGCTGCTGGAGGGCCGGAAGGTGACAGGGCGGCTGACCCTTGCCGACGGCCAAGCAGCGTGCGTGCTGCTGGATGGCGCCGCCGGGCCCGCGGCCGCCGTGTGGAATCTGCGGGAGAAGCTGCGCCTGAAATTGCCAGCCGCGGGCGACCTCCGCCCGCTGGACATGCTGGGGAACCCACTCACCGAAGCCGCACTGCAAGCCGCCGCTCTGTCTGTGGACTTGGCGGAAGGCCGACCGCTGTACCTCGTCGCGAAGACCGCGACGGCAGCGGAGCTCGTCGACCTCCTCCGCCGCACCGAAGCGGGCCCGCTCGGCGGAGCATTCCCGGTCCGAGTGACTGCGCAGAAGACTGCCGACGGCCGGCTTGAGATTCGTTTGGAGAACACCACCAGCGACAACCTCGACGCCCGCGTCCAAGTCGCCTGCCCCGAGCTGTTCGCCACGGCACCAGCGGCTTGGCAAGTGAGCGACCTGGCGGCCCACGCCGCCCAATCGACAGCGCTGGCGCTGGACAAGCAACCGGCAGCGGGGACGCAGGTGGAGATCGCGGCGACCATCGAGGTCGGCGGGCACGGGATTCGGACGGATGTCGCCAAGCTGGCGATGGCGTTCTGAGTGGTGAGTCTCCCATGCCGCGCCACCGTGACGCATGGAGCCAAGAACCATGAACGAGTCGCAGGAACGCGCCCGGTACGGCGCCGCCGCTCTCGCCCACCTCAAGGGACAGTTGCCCAACCCCTTCCCGCGCACGATGGGGCCCAATGCCATGTCGTACCTGCAGGAAGTGGTTGACAGCGGCTTGACGGGCGACCTGGTCGGGCGCTTCGAGCAGGCCTTCGCCGCGGCTCTGGGCGTGAAGCACTGCGTAGCGACCCCCGGGTGCACCCCGGCGCTGGCGCTGCTGGCTGCAGCGCTGCCCGGTGAGCCGGGAGACGAGATCATCGTCAGCCCCATCACCGACTACGGCACCCTTCAGGGGCTGTTTCGGCAGGGGTTCATTCCGGTCTTTGCCGACGCTGCTCCCGGCACGGTCAATGTCTGCGTCGAGACCATCGCGCCGCTGATCACAGACCGCACTCGGGCCATCCTCTGCGTCCACAAGACCGGGCTGGTCTGCGACATGGACCCGATCAACGAGTTGGCGGCCCGGCACGGCTTGTTCGTCTACGAAGACGCCTGCCAGGCGGTGCTGAGCACCTACAGGGGCCGGGTAGCGGGGACGCTGGGGCGAGCCGCCGGCTTCTCGTTTGATTCCGAGAAGACGCTGGGGTCCGACGTGGGCGGCTGCGTGGTGACCGACGAGGACGCGCTGGCGGAGCGGCTGCGCTTTCTCGGCCATAGTCGCGGGGGCCTGCACAAGGCGGGCTACGGGCGCGTCCACACCGAGCCCGGCTACGCCCTGCGTATGACCCAGTCCACTGCTGCTATCACACTGGCGCAACTGGAGATCCTCCCCGAGAACGTCGCCCAGCGCGACCGAATGGCGCGCCTGCTAACCTGCCTGGTCAACGAGATCCCCGGCGTGTGCGCCCTGCCGATCCCCGACTACCAGGAGGTGTACTCCTGCTGGATGTTCGGGATCACGCTGGACTCGGAGCAGTTCGCCTGCGGGGTGGCGAGCTTCGCAGACCAGCTTGCCGAAGCGGGCATTCCCGGCGCGGGCATGGGAGCCTACTACCTGATTCCGGAAGCCTGCACCTTTCTGGATGAGTACGCCGTGGCGCGACGCTTCCCATTCTCCCAGCCGCCGGCCGATCGCGTGTACCGTTACGGGCCGCAGAACACCCCGACAGCGGCGGCCTTCCTGCAGCGCTTCATCCGGTGGAGCACCTTCTGCGAGAAGTACACCGAAGAGCACTGCCGCCTCACCGCGCAAATCATCGGCGCGGTGGCGGACGCCAACCGAGTGTGAGACGGAGCAACTACGCCGCGGTCGCCGTTACCCTCCCGGCAGCCCAGGAGCGCAGATCCAGATGATCTACAGCAACCGCCTGCAGAAGCTCGACACTCCCCCGCCGCTGTTGGCGGACTACCCGCAGTTCGTCGAGCCGTTGCCCTGCGGCGATCGCTACCTGGCGCCGCCGGTGGTGGACGAGCCGAACGGCGACCTGACCGTCCGCGCCTGGCGCTACTGGTACAACGTCCGCGGCATTGTCGAGATGGAGAACCGGCTGGACGCGAAGGCGACGGCCGCCATCGTGGTCCATCCTTGGGGCATTGACGACGGCCACGGTCTGGTCACCCCGGAGCCGGCGGGGCTGGCGTTCTTCTGCGTGAAGTACAAGAACGTCGTTTGCGGCGACCACCTCCGCCAAGTGGTGAACCCCTTCCTGCGTCGGCTACGGGACCGGGTGGGCTTGGTCGGGTACTCGATGCCGGGAGTGGAGGACGCCCTCCGCAAGCTGCTGTATGCGTCCATCACCACACCGCCGGAGCAGCTCAAGCCGGAAGAAGGCGAGCGGCGGCTGCGGGACGTGCTGCGGGCGCACGACTTCACCGGGAAGCCACTGGTATCCGAGCTGGAGCTCGGTCTTCAGGTTCCGGCGCGCAGCTACCTGGCGCAGACGCCCTCCACCGACGCCTACCACGGTTACAACGGCGACGGCTACTGGGAACTGCCCATGCCCGTACACGCCGCCCTCGAGCGGCGACCCACCGACCTCGTCTTCTATGATGGCGAGGGCTACGAGAAGGTCCGCGACTACCTGAAGAGCCGTGGCATTAGGCACGTGCTGCTGGCCGGTTACTGCACGGACATGTGCGTGAAGGGCACGACTTGCGGCTACGACAACCTCAGCCAGGATTTCAATCTGTTCCTGGTAGGAGATGGCACGCTCGCCACGTACCCGGGCAGCACCACGCCGCGATTCGCGACGCAGGTGGCCCTCGCCAACGCCGCACTCTGGCAGCTCGTGACCCAGGTCAACTGGGTGCAGGCTGATTAGCGCCGACCTCGGCAACGCTCCCGGAGGACTCCTGCCGGACCAGCCGGACAGGGGCAGACACACCTCCAGAGGAGGAGACCCTGCAAGCTGGCCAACCGATCTTGACACTGATAGCGGCGTGCGCGCTGGCGGCACTGGGCGCTGTGCTGTTGCCCGGCGCGGCGCGGGCCGAACCAGCATACAAGTGGATTCCGGTACTGGCGCGGGCGCCCTTCGCGCCCCGCGACGGCGCCGGGGCCCTGACCTACAGAGGGAAGATGTGGCTGATCGGCGGCTGGAACCCCGGCGACAAGACCCACTTCCCGCGGGTGTGCAACAACGAGGTCTGGTCCAGCGAGGATGGCGCGAACTGGGCGCTGGTGCACCCGAACACGTTCCTCGACCAGACCTTCGACCCGAGCGCCGACTGGGAAGGCCGCCACACGGCAGGCTACGCGGTGCACCGGGACAGGATGTGGATCGTCGGCGGCGACCCGATCCAGGGCCACTACCAGAATGACGTTTGGAGCTCCGAGGACGGGAAGACCTGGAGCTGCGCCACCTCAGCGGCGCCCTGGGGACCGCGGGTGCTGCAGTACACGGTGGCATTCAAGGACCGCCTCTGGGTCCTGGGCGGCCAGACACTGCCGCCGTACGGCCCGGCAGAGGAGAAGTTCTACCGGGAGGTCTGGGCGAGCAGCGATGGGGTGAAGTGGGAGCAGCTCAAGCCCGAAGAGCCGTTCTGGCCGCAGCGCGGGATGATCGGCGGGAGCGCCGTGTTCAACGGGCGCCTGTGGGTCTTAGGCGGCGGCACGTACGACACGCCGGAAGTGCCCCAGCGCAAGTTCCTCAACGACGTGTGGAGCACCGAGGACGGCGTTCACTGGAAGTGCCACGTGGCCAGCGCGCCTTGGGAACCACGGCAGTACCACGACGTGGCGGTGTTCGACGACAAGCTGTGGGTGATGGAAGGCTGGAAGGGCGCGAATCGCAATGACGTGTGGTACTCGCCGGACGGCGAGAGCTGGCACGAGCTAACAGACACACCGTGGGCGCCCCGTCACGCAGCCAGCGTGTTCCTGCACGACAATGCGCTCTGGATGGTTGCAGGGAACAACATGCAGCCCGATGTGTGGAAGCTGGTCCGCACGGCAACAGACCGGGAGTAGGCGCCCCACGGCGCCCTCAGCACCTCACGGTGCTGACCGGAGGGTCGCGCTACTGCGGCGCCGGCACCGAGGCGCGCGTCCCCGTGCTTGGCTCCACACCCACGCGCCAGAGCCACGGCGTGCTGCTCTGGTACCCCAGCGCGTGCCTCGCCCCGGCAATGACGACGTCGTGAGTCTTGCGGTCCTCAAAGGCCCACCAATGGGACAGATTGATGTCCGGCTCCTCTGGTCGCTTGGTGTCCACCACCAGCACGGTGTCCTTGAGGAGGCACAACGTCTTTGGGTCCACCTCGCCAATCACGAGTGGGTACCGAGGATGGTTGCCTCGGCAGTTCGCGTCGGCGGGGTTCCCCAGCCAGAAGTAGCGGCCGCTGGAGTGCGTCAGCAACTGCGACATGCTGGACGGCGAGAAGAAGGGCGTGCCGTCGTCATAGGTCCACGGCTCCGGCTTGGTCCAGTGGTAGCCCCCGTCCGCTGAGACCGAGCACCACCGGTAGCTCGGGAGCTTGCAGTCCGGGTCCTTGCTGCCGCCGTTGCTGCCACGCATGACGCAGAGCAGTCGGCCGTCGGGCAGTTCGGCCAGCGTGGGCTCGATCATCCCACGGGTCGATCGGGCCGGGTCGCCTTCGATGGGGCGGCCGATCTCCCAGTCCAGCCGGTTGTCGGCGGTCCACTGGCCGATCACCATGAGCACGTCGGTGTACGTGAAGCCTCCGCCCGGTGACCACAGCTTGCCGTCCGGACCGAGCTTGCAGGCCTGCGCCGGGATGAGAATCCTACCGGCACGTGTGCGCAGAAGCTGCGCGCCCACATCGCCCATGAAGATCCCGTTCTTCCCGTAGTAGACGCCCTCGAACGGGTTCTCCTTGGTATGGCCGCGCTGGATGATCTGGTCCTCGAACAGGTAGGTCTTGCCGCCATCGACGGAGACTCGGTACCGCAGGTAGTAGGTCTCCAACGCCACCGGCGGCTCGACGAGGCTCGGGTCCAGACCGGGCGTGTCCATGGAGGGCACCACGCGCACGAGGCGACCGTTGGATGGGTCGGCGAAGAGCGGGAATGACTCCCGCCGGTAGCCGTGCGGCAGGTCCTTGTCGAAGTCGGGCTGCGGCGGCCGGCCGACCCAGGTCTTGCCGTTGTCGGGCGAGTAGCCCCCCACCTTGACCCTCTCGAGCCCAGCCGGCTTGAGATATACTCGCGAAGGTTAGGAATACACCGAAGTGGAAGTTCGCAGAACTTCACCCGTGGGCGTGTGGTGAGCACCCAACACACTGCTGTG
>PEVN01000231.1 GCA_002779825.1 Armatimonadetes bacterium CG06_land_8_20_14_3_00_66_21
TGAAGAGGGCGCGGAACGTGCCTGTCGAAGCATTGCTCTCGGGGGAATCACTCATGTTCGCACGCCCCGGCAGGTGGAAACGCAAGCCCATCCGAGCCGCGACCGTGAGGGAGCGCGTGCCCCGTCGGCGTCGCGGGCTAAGCCAGCGTGTCACGCGCTCCCTCACGGTCGCGGCTCGGATAGGTAGCGCGTTCTGGAAGGAGATCGACATCCCGATGGTTAGCGGCACGGCGAGGTGTTCCACATGCGACTGAACGGCAAGCAGGTACTCCTCACCGGGGCGAGCAAAGGCATTGGCCGCGCCATCGCGCTGTTGTTTGCCGACGAAGGCGCCGACCTGGCGCTGACTGCGCGCAACGCCGACGCGCTGAACGAAGTCGCGGAGGCGGTTCGCGCCAAGGGGCGCCGGGCGCACCCGCTGGTCTGGGATGTGCGCGACGTTGGCCGGGTCGACGAGCGGCTTGCTGAGGCGCGGGCCGCCCTCGGCGGGCTCGACATTGTGGTCAACAACGCTGGCGTCGTCCGGCTGCCTGGCGACCATCCGGACCCCACCGAGGAAGCAGCGTGGGACTACCTGCTCGACATCAACCTGAAGGGGCTCTACTTCCTGTGCCAGGGCGCCGCGAAGATCCTGCAGGAACAGAAGAGCGGCGTGATCATAAACCTGGCCTCAGATGCCGGTATGCGCGCCGCGCCCAACGCCTACGGCATCTCGAAGTGGGGGGTGGTCGGGTACACTCGCGGGTTGGCCAAGCAGCTTGCACCCCACGGCGTCCGCGTCAACGGCATCGCGCCGGGCCCGGTCGCGACGGAGATGATGAACTGGCACCCGGGCGAGTCGATGGAATCGCCCGGGCTGCCGTTGGGGCGGTATTCGCTGCCGGAAGAGATTGCCAGCGTCGCGCTGTTCTTTGCGTCGGCCGACTCAAGGGCGGTGTTCGGCGAGACGATCGTGGTGAATAGCGGCAACGACTGAGCCCCTCAGCGTTGCTGCGCCCACCCGCGCTCGTAGAGGCTTCGGTCGCAAGTCTTCGCGACAGCCTCGATGTCCAGTTGGTCGAGGTTCGTCATCACCTTGCGGACGGCTTGGCCGATGAGCCGGCCGGTCTTCGGTGTATTGGGTGTGCGCAGCCCGCCGATGATGAAGTAGTTATCGACGTGGCGGAGCGCTTCGGGGAACTGGGATGGGTGGTAGTCGACCTCGGGTCGGCCGCCGGCCCAGGGGTAGCCGTTGCCGAAGGCGTCGCGGGCGCGAATGGCGCCCATCTCCGGCAGAATGCGGCGCTGCCAGACAAGTGCGGGCACGCCCTCCGCCGTCACTGCTTTGACGACCGCTTCGCGCAGCTCCTGCGGCGGGCCGTCGTAGCCGCAGCCGGCGGGGTCGAGGCGCACCAAGTAGTTGTAGGCGTTGGTGCGGCAGTCGCCGGTCTCGAGGGGCAGAATCAGACCGGGGGTGCCTTCCAGCTCTCCCGTGACGCAGTGGAACAGCTCACGCGCGTCGGCGATGTACTCGTCCAGACGCTTCAGTTGGGTGCGGGCAAGCCCGGCGATGAGGTCGCTGTTCCGGTACTGGTAGCCCAGGCCGTAGAAGTGGTAGCCCGGCTCGTCGACCGGTTCGCGGAAATCGCCGAAGAGCACCAGCGACTGGGCGCGCTTGTAGAGGGCGTCGTCGTCGGTGACGAACAGCCCGCCCTCGCCGGCCATCAGCATCTTGTTGGAGTTCAGGCTGAAGGCGGCGCAGTGCCCAATGGTGCCGACCTTCTTCCCTTTGTAGAGGGCACCGTGTGCCTGGCAGCAGTCCTCGATGACCACCAAGTCGTGCCGCTGGGCGATCGCCATGATCGCGTCCATCTCGCACGGCAGCCCGTGCAGGTGGACCGCGAGGATCGCCTTGGTGCGCTCACTGATTGCCGCCTCGATCTTGGCCGGGTCGAAGTTCGCCGTCGGGAAGTCGATGTCCACGAACACGGGCACACACCCCGCGTGGAGGATGCACGTGACCGACGAGGTCCACGAGTACGCCGGTGTGAGGATCTCGTCCCCGAACGACGCGCCGCTGGCGACCACAGCCATGTGCAGCGCGGAAGTGCCGCTGTTGGTGGTCCAGCAGAGCTGGTTGCCGTTCCACTCGTTCCACTCCTTCTGCAGGGCATCGCAGTTGGGCCCCCACGAGTGGGTGTCGCTGCGGAGTGACTCGAGGACGAGCTGCTCGTCCTCCGCCGTGATCGGGGGCCAGGGCTTGACCGTCCCGTCAGGGATCAGCTTGGGGCCGCCGGCGAGTGCCAGTTTGTCGCTCACTTGTGTGCTCCTCTGGGGACGGGTGTCGAGTGTCGGGTGCCAAGTGTCACATATGTCGGGGCGCCTTCGGCCGAGGTGGTGCCGAATCGAAGGCGGCCGCGATACTGCTGTAGTGATTCTACGTTGTCGCTTGGAAGCCTCTCCGCCCGGTCATGAACAGGCCGCTGTCGAACAGGGCCTCTTTCGCGGTTCAGTCGAGGGGGTTGCCGAAATCTGCTACACTAACAGATTCGGCCCGCGCCTGCACGTAGGGGCGCCACTACGCCAAACTAAACTCATGCTCCTCCAATACGCCCTCAAGGAACTCACTCGTCGCAGGAGTCGCTCCCTGCTCGCCATCGTCAGCGTGGCGCTGAGCATGGCCTTGCTGGTCAGCATCCAGTTTATTTCCCGTTCTGTGAACCGCGCGGTGGCGGAGCCGCTGTCTGCGTCCGGGTCGGATCTCGTTGTCCAGAAGCGGATCAAACCGTGCCCCTTTGCCCTGGTCAAGCGACCGAAGGACCTCGGCGCCATCCCGGAAGGCGCCGTGGAGGAGATCCGCGCAATCGACGGCGTGCGGGACGCCATGGGCGTCTTGGAGCTGTGGGCCTTCAAGCCCACGGGCGCCAAAGCCGAGCCGACGGTGGTGACGGGCATCGAGCCAGGGCTGCCGCGGTTGGGGCCGATTCGCCCCGTGAAGGCCGGCAAACACTGCTGCATCCTCAAAGACGGCCGCTACTTCAACGGGCCGGAGACCCACGCCGCGCTGGCCGAGTCGAGTTTCGCCCGCGTCACCAAGCTGGAAGTCGGCGACAAGATCACCCTCGCGCAGGACGAGTTTGAGATCGTCGGCGTCGTTGACGCCAAGGCAAGCGCGCGCATCGCTGCCGGGCAAGTCTACATTCCGCTCAAGACGAGCCAGCGGATGTTGAGCCAGTCGTTCCCAGACGAGACCGACGCGGTCGACACGATCTTCGTCCGGCTTCATCCCGACGCCGACCGCGCCAAGGTGAGCGAGACCATCAAACAGGTCATCGGCACGGGCTGTCACCTGACCGAGTCCAGCAGTTTGACGCGAGAGGTCGCCGGGCTGTCGCTGTTGACCGGGAGCGTCACCCGGTCGATCTCGCTGATCGCGCTGGTGCTCACGGTGCTCCTGATTCTTCGCACCGGGTGGGCCGCAGTTTCCGAGCGCCGGTCGGAGATCGGCGTACTGAAGACCATCGGCTGGCGGAGCAGCGAAGTGGTGCGGCTGCTGTCGGTCGAGATCCTACTGCAGAACCTGGTCGGCGCGTTGATCGGCGCTGCGGGCGGCTGGGGGCTGGGAGCCGCCTACGCCAACAACGCGAACCTCACGCTGCCGAAGGCGCTCAACTCCTACCCGGAATGCGCGAGCACACCTGCGCCGTTGACGCTGACGCTCACGCCGCCGCCGGCCGCCCAGATGATCCTGGCGGCCCTCGGGTTGGCGCTGGTGCTGGGGCTGCTCGCGGCAGCCGTGGCCGGCCGCCGCGCGGCCAAGCTTGACCCGGCGGTAGCGCTGAGGAGTCTCTGATCCGATGATTCAAGCGACCGGCCTGACGAAGGAGTTCAGCCATCGCGGCGGCACCGTGGTGGCGTTGCGCGACGCGACTCTCACGCTTCCGAAGGGGGAGTTGGCGGTTGCGTTGGGTCCGTCCGGCTCGGGTAAGTCGACACTGCTCAATCTGATCGGCGGGCTGGACCGGCCCACCTCAGGCTCCCTGAGCGTAGGCGGAACTGACCTCGCGTCGCTGAACCATGACGGCATGGCGCTGTTCCGGCGCGAGCATGTCGGCTTCCTGTTCCAGGCGTTCCACCTGCTACCGACGTTCACCGTATACGAGAACGTCACGCTGCCGCTGGTGCCCTTGCAGATGACCCAGCAGGAGCGGGCTAACCGAGTGACCCAAGCGCTGGACCGGGTCGGCATCGCCCATCGCGCCGATCACTTGCCCGGCGAGCTGAGCGGCGGCGAGCAACAGCGCGCCGCTTTGGCGCGGGCGTTGGTGAACTCACCGCAGGTGCTGTTGGCCGATGAGCCGACGGGCGAGTTGGACGAGGTGACCGGCGAGGCGATCATCGGGCTGCTCGAAGGACTGAGCCGCGAGTCGGGGATCACTGTGCTCCTGGCCAGCCACGACCGCCGCTTCCGCGAACGCGGCTACCGGTTGCTGACCTTGGAGAACGGTTCTCTCGTCGGCGACACCGGCAGCTCCGCCCCTACCCCTGAAGGAGACGCGCAATGAGAACCGCTCGCATCTGGCAACTGATACGGGTCACCCTCCTGTTGGCGGCAACACTGCCGCGCTCGTGCAGCGCCAAGGACGCCGTGAAACTCACCGGCTACATCAACGTGAGTTCGCACTGCCAGGATCCCTTGCTGGCCCTTCTCAAGGAGTTGGGCAAGAAGTACGGCGACGACCTGACCATGGAGATCATCGACTTCGGCTCGGCCGAAGGCAAGAAGCGATGGCTGGGCGATGGCTACCGCTGCCTCACGCTGCTGCTTGACGGGAAGCCTGGCGCCATGATCGCCCGCGAGGGCACGGTCAAGCAGGTCAACTTCCAGATGCCGCCTGGGCTGCAGTGGCAGATGGAAGACCTCAAGCAGGCGGTCGCCGAACGGGTCGCGGCGCTGCCCAGCAAACGCGCCAAGGCCGCTGTTACGGCCCGTAAGGCCAACGCCGGTCACGAAGTCGGCGAAGTGCTGCTCGGCCAAACGGTGGTACTCCGGTACCACGCCACCAGCGGCGGCAAGGGCGCGTACGAACGGGCCAAGAGCTCTGCCGAACGCCTGAAGAAGCTCTACCTCGATCGCTTGACCGCCTCGGAAGTGCAGCCTGGCAAGCGCGACGGAATGTGGGTCATCGTCGCCCGCGGCGAGACCCTCGGCACAGCAACGGAACCGGAAGCCAAGCTCTCCAAGTCGTCGCCCGAGAAGCTGGTCGGCGTTTGGGCGAGGAATCTGCAGAAAGCGCTGAGGTAGGGGCCGCCCACATGCCAGGGGTCTTGGGCGCTTACCGCTTGACGCACACCACCCGGAACCCTACGTTGTACACCCCTTGCCACGCCGGGTAGCTCACTCGGTAGCTGGAGCGGGCGTAGTGCGGCCGGTCGTACCAAGAGCCGCCGCGGACGACCTTTGGGGGCGCGGTGCCGGGGTCGCGGACAGGGGACGGATAGGACCCATAGGACGTACTGGTCCATTCCGCGACGTTGCCGTGCATGTCGTGTAGCCCCCATGCGTTGGGCACGTAGCTGCCGACGGGAGCGGAAACGCGGTGGCCGTCATCGACACCCGCAACTGCCGGCCGCCATTCGGGTACTGCACCGGAGGGCAGCCCCCAGCCGAACGTGTCGACTCGCCTCAGTGAGGCGTCTGCCAAATTCGCATACTTCGCGAAGTCTACAGACTCCTCGCCGTACCAGAGCGGAGTCGTGGTGCCGGCGCGGCAGGCGTACTCCCACTGGGGTTCGGTGGGAAGGGCGAAGGGCTTGCCGGTCTTCTCGGTGAGCCACCGGCAGAAGGCCGCCGCCTGATTCCACGAGACGCGGCAGACGGGCTGGTCGGGGTTGTTCAGCGGGTAGCCCCGCTCCTGAACGCTGAACTGCAGGAAGTCGCCGTGCTCCAGCCGGCTGTCGTGCGCTGGGTCGAACCGGGCGAACTGCTCGTTGGTGATCTCGAACTTGCCCATCCAGAAGGGCTGATCGATCTTCATCGGCCCAACAGGCTGCTCGTCGTCGAACCCGTTGGCGTCGCCCATGAGGAACTCGCCCGCGGGAAGGGGGATCAGCTCCAGCGCCACGCCGTCGCCCAGGTCGAAGGCGCGCGGCGAGGCAGCGGGCTCCTTCTGCACGACGGGGGCTGTCTGCATGGGATCAATGGGACCTAGGGGTCGTATGGGTCCCCTAGGTCCTTCTGCCGCTTTGCCTATCGCCACCTTCAGGTCGAGGATCGCCTCTGGATCCTCGTCCCTCCCCGCGTACAGCTTCATCATCGCGCGGCGGCGGTCGCGTTGGTGGTCGACCTTCTGCTCGCCGACGATCTCGTGCCAGGTGCCGTGGGCGGGGGTGTTGAGGTCGATCCACGTGATCAGGCGGTCTGCCGATTCGGGGTCCAGCCGCACGCCGTGGTGCCCCTTGTTCAGGAGCTGCATGAGACGCGTAGTGTCGGCGTGGAACTCGGCCGGCGGCAGCAAGTGCATGTCGCTCTCGAGGGTCGGCGCGCGGACGTAGCTGCGCAGCGCCAGGTAGGCAGGGGTGAACTGCGTGCCATTGTTGTAGCCGCCGTCCTTAGCCTGCGGGTGGATCGACGGGGCGGGGCAAAAGTCGGGGAGACCGGGCTGCTTCCCGTCGTGGCAGCGGACGCAGTGAACGTCGAGGACCGGCTGGACTTCGCGAATGAACGAGAAGCCGCGCGTCGGGCCATACCACGGCGTGATCGTGGCCGGCGGTTCCGCGGCTGCCGCGGTGGCACCAACGGGCGGCGCCTCGCTCTGCTGCTCGTGGCAGCCGACGCACGAGAGCGTCTCCCCGGGCATGGCGGTCAGCCAGCTCCGCATGAGTTGCAGTGCCTTGCCCTCGGCGTCCAGCGGCTGGAGCGAGAGCGGCGTGTTGGCGGGCACGCGGAAGTAGGCGGAGCCGTCGGGCGCGACCGGCACGGTGCCCACAATCTGCTTGATGTCCCACGGGCCGTCAAGCCCCACCCGGTTCACCTGTCCGCCCATGCCGTGGTAAGCGAAGTGGTAAGTGAACAGGCGGAGCTTCTTCACCGTGCCGCGCGGGACGCCGGCCAGACCGGGGCCGGCGTACACATCGGCCATGTAGACAAGGGCCTCCGGCGGCGCCGTCGGGTCGGCGGGTTCGGCCCGCGCCGATCCTCGCACCACTGGCGGTGCCTGCGCCGGCCGCAGCGGCACCGGTTCCAGCAGCGCGTACCCGGGCGTCTCCCTAATCAGCAGCAGGTTGTCGAACACGTCGGCCAGGTAGAGCCCCCAGTTGGACTGCGGCGTCGGCTTGGCAGACACCAGGAAGTACTTGCTGCTCAGCGGCCACGGGTGCAGGAACTTCGGCCAACTATTGGCGGTGAGCCCATCCAGCAGGATTGGTTCGACAGGCTTGCCGTACCCCAAAATCCGCTGCAAGGCGCCTTCGGCCTCGTGGCGGCCCTGGGCTGCGTCGAACAGCACCAGCTCCCCCATGCGCGGGTTGTCGTGGTGCCCGCCGACGATGGTGACGAACTGTGTCGCCGAGCCGGGGATCGGCCGGGCATAGAACATGGCGTTGGGCCAGTAGGAGTTGCTCCCGTAGAACTCCTTCTGGTCAGTGCCGTCCGGGTTCATGCTGAAGAGGATGCGGGCGGCGAAGTGCGGAAGGTCCGCGTACTCCCAGCGCAGGAACAGCACCCGCCCGTTGTTGAGCATCGTCGGACACCAGGCGTGGTCCTGGTCGAAGGTAAGCTGGCGAATGCGCCCCGTTCCGGCTTCCAGCAGGAACAGGTTGGCGACGTGCGACGACCCAGTGACGCAGGGCACGCCGACGAACGCCGCTGTCGAGGTGAAGAGCACAGTTCCATCGGGCAGGTAGCAGGCGTCGTAGTTATCCACGTCGGGCTGCTCGACCAAAGGCAGTTGGCGGAGGCCGCTGCCGTCAGCGTTCAGCTCGAAGAGCTGCCACCGGCCGTTGGGACCGGGCATCGAGAAGAGCATCTTCTTGCCGCTGAACTGCAGGTCGACGTCGCCGACAAACTCGCCGTTGGCCGGGCGGAACAGCGTCGTCAGCTCGCCGCTTGGCCCGACCGGCGACAGCACGTCCAGCTCGTTGTCGTAGCCCGTCATCCGCAGCGAGGAGTTGCTCTCCCAGTTCTGCGGTAGACCCAGATTACCGGCGCCGCGCTTGACCAGCAGGAGCCGGCCAAAGTCCAGCAGCGGGTTGGCCAGGAGCGCCTCCTGGCGGAGTTGCGCAAACTGCGTGCCCAGTTCGTTGAGCTGCGCCGTCGCCTTCTCGTCGGGGTCCTTGCCCTCAGGCGACAGCTCGGCATGGCGTTTCGCGAGCCGCGCGAGCCGTTGCAGATAGTCCCCGCCGCGAGGATAGCGCTCGCCGAAGGTCTCGGTCAGATCGTCGACGGCCCGACGCAGCGCCTCGAACTGGCCGTCCGGCACGCCCGGCCGGATCTTCACCGGAACCGGTCCGGGAACCGGCTTGACCACCACCTTCTGCCACTGCGACTTGTCGCCCAGGTAGTGGAGGAGGTTGCTCGTGAGCCGTTCGAGGGTGGCCCGGTACGGATTTGCCAGGTAGCTGTAGCGGGGTAGCCGCCACCCCAGGACGACGATTCGTCCCTTGCCCGCCGCGTACTCCGCCAACGGATTCTCCATGCCGCCGGGCGTTCGGGCCAGCAGCACCCCCGTCGAAGGTCCGCCCAGAGCGTGGAAATCGGCGAAGGCCGGGTAGCCACCGTCGCTGATCCGAACGACGCTGCCAGCCACCGGGAGGCCGCAAAAGGCCGGATGCTTCGTCGCCAGCGGCACCAGCGCTGCCTCACTTCGGTCGTCACCGGGCCCGCCGCGCCGAGGCACGACAGGCTCCACACCCAACGGGACCACCATCCCCAGCGCCGCTCCCGACAGGAACAGCCCACCGCCTTCGCCGACGTACTGCTTCAGCAGCGCCACCGTCTTCGCGTCGTAGAGCGGCCCGGCTTCGTCGGTCGAGTCGCCCTGATGGATCCAGACCACGCGGAGGCGGTTCGGCGCGACCTCGGCCCCTTCTTCGCTGAGGAGTCGCCCGTCCGCGGGTCGCAGCAACGCAGCCGACGGAAACAGCTTCCGCATCAGCGCCCAGGCCGCCTGCCCCTCCGGCCCCATTTGGGCGACCGACGGCTCACCCGTCAGGAAGCCGATCCCCGGCCGAGCAGCCGCGCAGACTGGGGCGGTCACATTGAACATCCACAGCAGGGAAAGCAAAGCACTCATTGTTTCTGTCCAAACATAGCCTCACCAAGTGCCCAATCCATTGCCGCCCTGAATCCGTTGGGACTCGGACCCAAGAAACGGCCCAACGGATTCAGGGCGGCAGCGGAAAGGACTATCGGTTGAGGGCTGCTGTCAGCGGGTCGCGCCACTCGGCTTGGCGCAGCCAGTCCCAGCTTTCGCCGTCGCCGAGGCCGACGAACAGCTCGCCGCCTTTGCCGTCGCCGACTGCGACTGTGAGCCGGTGCCAGCCGCGGGCGGCGAGGAGGTCTCTTCCTGTTGGGCCGGCGCGGTGGACGGCGGGGACTTGGTGGGTGCCGTCGTGCTGGTTGATCAGCTCGCCATCGAGCCACACTCGGACCTGCCGCGGCGCTTGCGCTATGTAGCGTAGGGTGCACGGGAACGGCAGCTTCACCTCGCTGGCGAACGCCTGCGAGCCGTCGGGGAGCGGCTGGAAGTGCCCGGCCGCTTCGACCAACTCGGCGCCGCGGGGTGGCTGTGGGCAGTCGTCAGCCAACGACCGCAGCCGCCAACGGCGCCACGGCAGTGTCAGCACGAGCCCGGCACTCAGCGGGCAAAGCAGCCCCTCGACGTCGAGCCACAAGTCCAGCGGGTTGGAGTAGGGGCGGCTGCGCTCGGGACCGGGCGGAACCACGGTGAGCGCGACGGTCTCCGTCGCGCCGGCCGCAAGCACCAGTTCCGTGCCCTCGGTCTCCAACTGCCAGCCATCGGGGGCGCGCACGTCGAGGCAGAGATCGAGAGCGCGCTCGGTGGGGTTCACGAGTCGGACCGTCAAGTTCGCCGGCTGCCCCGGCGTCAACGCCACGCTGGGCGGATAGACCAAAGTGACGGCCAGCGGCTCCGTGACGAGCAGGCTCTCGTTCGTCGGGGTGGGGGTGGCCAGCGCGATGCCAGCCGCGCGCTCGTGCCGCGGCGGCGACAGGTTCTCCCGCGCGTCCTTGAGCGACGGAGCGTTTGACAGAGACACCTCGGAGTCGTAGTACTCCAGCACATCCAGCGCCAACGCCGCGACTTGGTCGGTGAACTCGTCCAGCGTCGCCGCCGGGTGCATGCCGACGATGCCTGCAGACAGCACCAGGTCGCGGCCGATGGGCTTCAGCCAGTCCTCGCCAATGGAGTCAGGATCGAGGATGCCCAACAGCGCACCCAGCGTCGCGCCGGTGCAGTCGGTGTCTTTCCCGCAGTTGACCGCCGCGCAAATGGCCTTCCCGAAATCGCCTTCGCCGGCCAGCCAGCCCAAGACGGTGATCGCCAGGTTCTGCGCCACGTCGGTGAAGTTCTGGCGGCCGTGCACTTGCAGAAGCTGCTCGCGCACCTTCAGCCAGTCGCCACTCTCCGCCCACCACTGCCGCGTGTCGGCGATGGCGCGGGCCACGCGGCAATCCCCCGGAATCGCCGCAGCGGCCAAGTCGAGCAGCGTCTCCCGGTCGCTCTCGACGAACGCCGCGCTCTCCAGCGTTGCCAGGTAGACCTCAGAGTGAATCCCTTCACCCGCGTGGTCAACGCACGCGTCTTCCCGTGCCAGCGTCGCCGCCAACTGCGGGTCGCCGGGGGCGAGGCACGCCCACAGCTCGCTGCGAATCGCGCTGCCCATGCCGGCGGTGAAGCCGTTGTCGAACGCGCCGCTGGCCGGCGGGTAGAGGCCCATGGTCAGGTTGCGGCAAGCAACGCCATACTCGTCCGGCCAGAGGTGGATGTGCTCCAGCCAAGCCTGCGCCAACGTGCGGCGCTCGACCGGCAGCCCCCGCCGCCGAAGCGCCTCAAGCCAAACGACCTGCAGGTCGAGGTCGTCGTTGGGCAACATGCAGTCGGGCGCCGGGTCGTAGAACGTGAGACGAAGGGGGCCGCCCTGTCCTTCGACCGGCCCTCCCAGCGTGCCGCCGACCGCTTTACCGAGCCAGCAGCCAAGGGCTTTCCTGCGGTAGGTCTCGAACGGGATGACAGTCGTGCTCAAAGGTCCTGCTCCTGGTCGTCGGATTCGCCGCGCTACGCTGCAACACCCGAGGCGCGCAGTCGCGGGTGAGGGGCAAACTTCGCCACACGAGGGGAGATCACCTTCCGCAGTGCCAGCCCTCGCCCAGACCCGAGTCGCAGCGCCGCCCGCGACCACGTGCCAGCGTGCGCACTGGCGGCAGTTTCTGTATACTCAATGCCCGGCGCGGCTGTGCCACACCCATCGATTCCGCAAGGAGATTCAGAATGAGCGACTTCCAGATCCAGTCCGGCCAGACCGTCGTCTTCGCCGGCGACAGCATCACCGACTGCGGGCGCCGTGGCGACGCGGCGCCCTACGGCGTCGGCTATGTCCGCCAGTGCATCGAGCTGATCACCGCCCGGTATCCCGAGCGCGACCTCAGCTACTTCAACGCCGGCATCGGCGGGAACACCGTCCTCGACCTGCAGGGCCGGTGGGACACCGAGATGCTGGCACACAACCCGGACTGGTTGACGGTGCTCATCGGCATAAACGACCTGCATCGCAGTTTCAACGCGACCCCGGAAGCCGTTCCCGTCGAGCAGTTCGAGGCAGTCTACCGCGAGATCCTCCAGCGGGCGAAGGACCACTGCAACCCGAAGCTCGTCCTCCTCGACCCGTTCTACCTCATCCAGCCGGAAGACGCCAACGAGCAGCAGCAGAAGGTGCTCGCCATGCTGCCCGACTACATCGCCGTCGCCCGGAAGATGGCTCAAGAGTTCGGTGCGCTGCACGTGCCGATGCACGACCTGTATCAGCAACACCTGCAGCGCCGCCCGGCCGAGACCTTCTGCCCCGAGCCGGTGCACCCCAATCCGGCAGGGCACCACGTGATGGCGCTGGCGTTGCTTGAAGCGCTGGGCTGGTAAGTCAGAACTCCGCCTGCATCCGGTAGTACTCCTGCCCGTCCGCACCCGTCTGCATGCCGGCGATGCGGAAGCCGTACCGCTCGTACAGCTTCCACGCGCGCTCGTTTGCCTGAACGACGATGAGGTCGACGCCCTGCTTCCGTGCCTCGCGGGCCTTGTCCATGACGGCTTGCATCAGGCGCTTGCCCAAGCCCCTGCCCAGGAAGTCGTCGGCGCAGCCGATGCCGAGGTGCGGCACGTCCTGGTCCATCCGCACCAGGAACGCCCAGCCGACAAGCCGCTCGCCTGACAAGGCGACCACGTCGAACCGGTTGCCCGCCAGGGCGTCCGCCACGACCTGCTCGCATTGCCCGAGCGTGGCGTTCCAGCCGAGCGGGCGAAACATCTTCCGCGAGTGCGGGCACAGGCCGTTGTAGAAGCGCTGCAGGCGGGGAGCGTCGTCGCCGTGGAGTTGGCGCAGGGCTGGTTCGGCGGCCGACGCCGCGTCCGGCGAAGCTGCCAGCTCGCCGAGCAGCGCCAGCGCCTCCTCGACCATCCGCTGGCCGGTGCCCTCGGCAACGAAGCTGTGCAGACCGGTCCAGCACTGGTAGCCGCCGAGCTGCATTCCCGCCCGGTCGGGCAGGTAGCCGATCCAGTCGTTGGCGAGGCCAACGACGAACGTGTGCCGGAACGGCGACCGCCGCCGAATCTCCAGCCCCAGCGCGCCGAACATCTCGCCCGGAACACCGACCAGCGCCACCTCGCCCAGCCGGATGACCTGCAGCCAAGTGCAGCGCGTCTCCCCCCGCTTCGGCGCCAACCCGCGACGGCTCTGGCGGAACACCTCGACGTATGACTCCGCCGCCTCCGGTTGGACGTACCGGGCGCAATAGGTCCGCACGGCTGCCTCTTCTGCGTCTTCGTCGAAGTGGCGCACCCGGTACTCGAATCGCTGCTTGAGGCACCGAACCGGGCCGGCAAGCCCGAACTCCATTCGCTCCAGCCCCTCCTTGATTGCCGCCGCAATCCGCACCTTTGCCTCAACATCCGGCACCGTCTGGTTGTGCGTCGAGCCGAACGCGCCGGGCAGGAACAGAAACGGCGCGCCCAACTCGGTCTCCAGTGCCTGCGCCGCGATGCCGTAGAACCCGGGTGACCGGCCGGCACCGCAGGGGCCGATGTTGTGGGTCGAGTGGTTGAACAGCGCCCCCGCCCACTCGCCGCCGGGCCGCCGGAAGGCAACCACCGGCAGGTCGGGGTCGAACGGTCCCGTCGGCCGGACGACCTCGCTGTCCGGGTGCGCCATCCAGGTGAGGCAGCCGTCCTTGAGCAGCTTCCGGCTGTTGCTCCCCACCGTCGCTTCCTGCGACAGGGCGAAGCCAAGCTCGGCTTCCGCCGCGTTGCTGCCGGGCTGCGCCTCGCCAAGCTGCCGGCGCGCGTCCGTGGCGGCGGAGACGACGGCCTCCTCCAGCCGGCGGCAGAACTCCGTGTCGGCATCGTACCCGTGCACGTGAATGGTGCTCGGCGCGTGGTGGGTGTGGGTGCCGCAGATCAGCACATTGTCAAATGGCACGCCACACGTCTCCGCAATCCGCGTCGACGCCCGATCCGCCACCTCGCCCGGCACCACGATCACGTCGCACGAAACGAGGCAGACCGACACGTCTGCCTCAATGAGCATCGCCGTCGCGCGGAGCGGGGCGACCTGCCGGTCGGCGTAGTGCGCCAAGATGGAGCCGGCGATGACCATCGAGTCATCGCAGAGGATCTCGTGGGCGGAAGTGGCAACGCGGAGGGTGGGCATGAAGGGGTACCTGACCTTTCGTCAACTCGCGGCGAGGGCCGGCTCGCGAAGGAAGCAGAACCACGGCCGCGAATAACGCTGTGCGCGAAAGGAGGTTCGGCCGAGTCACCTGAAGTCATTCCCGGGGCCAAATGCCGTGGGGGACAGGGGTGGATGCATTCTCCGAAGGGGAAAGAGCATGAACGTAGTCTTGATCTGCCTCGACACTTTCCGTAGCGACATAATCGGCCCCGGCAAGAAACTCAGCTTCGTCGAGACGCCAAACCTCGACGACTTCGCCAGCCAAGCGGTCAGCTTCGGCCGCGCCTTTGGCGAGAGCCAGCCGACGCTGCAATGCCGGCGCGCCTTCATGACAGGGAGGCGGGGGTTCCCCTACAAGTGGAACTTCGACCGCCGCGGACACTGGCACCACGCTCCCGGCTGGCACAAGATTCCGCCGGAGCAAGACACGATGGCGGAGATTCTGCTGAAGCGCGGCTACTGGACTGGGCTGATCGCCGACGTGTACCACCTGTTCAAGCCCACGATGAACTACACGCGGGGCTTCGCCTCCTACGAGTTCATCCGCGGGCAGGAGAGCGACAACTACCGCGGCGGCACGTTCGCGATGATCGAGGAGCAGATGAAGTGCCACGCCCGCGAGCCGCTCAACTGGCAGCGGCACTCCACGACAGCCCAGTACCTGTGGAACATGCGCGGCAGGCAGTCGGAAGACGACTACCTGGTGGGCAAGGTGATGAACGGCGCGTGTCAGTGGTTGGACGATTGCCACCGCCAGGCGCCCTTCCTGCTGTGGGTCGAAGCCTTCGACCCGCACGAACCATGGGACCCGCCGACGGCGTATGCCGATGGATACGCCGCCCCCACCGGGAAGGACTTCATCATGCCCGGCGCCGCGTGGGAGGGCGGTGACCCGACCGAAGCGGAGATCGAGCGCATCAAAGCGCTCTACTACGGCGAGGTCACCTTCGTCGACAAGTACGTCGGTCGCGTGCTCGACAAGCTCGACGAGCTGAAGCTGTGGGACGACACCGTGGTCGTCATTCTCTCCGACCACGGCACCGAAGTCATGGACCACGGCAAGTTCGGCAAGGGTCCCGGCGAGCTGCACCCGTTCAACACCGGCCTCGTCTGGCACCTGCGCCACCCCGACGGGCCGAAGGGCAAGCGCGTCAACGCCCTCGTCCAAGCGCACGACGTGATGCCGACCGTCCTGTCCCTGCTCGACGTGCCCTTCGAGGGCGACGGCGAGAACGTCTGGCCCGTCGTCACCGGCCAGCAGCAGAGCGTCCGCGACCACTGCGTCATCGGCTGGGCCGGCTGGTCGTCCGGCACCGCCAAGGGCCGCGCCTCCGTTCGCGACGACGACTGGAACTACGTCGTCAGCGTCGGCGAGCCGGACCCGAACCCCGAGCTATACAACCTCGCCGCCGACCCGGACGAAGTGACCAACGTCCACGACAAGCACCCCGCTGTCGTTGCCGAACGCAAGGCGCGCCTCGAAGCCGTCCTCAAGCAGCCCGCGGAAGAGCCACAAAACGAGGTCTGCGCGCATCCGGTGCCGGCGCCGATCGGGGAGTGGTTCAGGGGGAGGCAGTGGGGGTGAAGCTCCCAACGGCTGGCCGAGCGCATCTTGCGTCAGCAGTGCAGGTCGAACGATTGCCTGATACACTGAGAGTCGTGAGGGGTGCCTGGTTCAGGAGTGACGCGCAATGGCAGAACTGACGATGGAACTGCCGCCGGAAGTGTCCGTTGGGGAAGCACGGCTGCTTCTGGCGGCGAAGCTGTTCCAGATAGGGCGTCTATCGCTCGGTCAAGCAGCCAAGCTGGCGGGGCACTCAAAGGCCGCCTTCATGGAGCTGCTTGGCAAGCATGACATCCCAGTCTTCGACTACCCCGCGCATGAGCTCCGAGACGAGGTTGAGGCGTGACTGACCAAGCGGTCAGCAACAGTGCCTGCCTGATCGCGTTGGACCGAATCGGGCAAATGGAGGCGGATGCCGGACTGCGCCCGGCCCAGACCGCTGCCTCGTCTGCCGCGCAGGCCAGCACACCCACCAGACCGTGACAAGGAGTAGCGACCATGACTGGTGTGCAAGCCCTGCAGTCTGTGCAGTTTGTGACCGCAAAAGGCAGGCGGCTTGCCGTGTTGGGGGCGGCGGAGTGGGGAGGTCTCGTCGAATGGGTCGAGGCCCTCGAAGACAGGCAGATCGCGAAGCAGGCGTTTGCAGAGCTTGACGCAGCGGGAGGCGACCGACGGCGAGCCGGCTGGCTGGAGTGGGGCGCGGTGGCGGGAGCGCTTGCGTGAAGCGGTGGGTCTACCGCAGGCCCTGCCGGTCTTTCGGCACGGAGGAACGCAAATGGAGCGAGCAGACGAGTTGGTGCAGGCCGTCAAGTGCGGTACCCGCGAGGACTGCTGCCGTGCATTGGGTGCAATTGCGCAGCGCGGGCTCGGGCGAGGGGCTACAGAGGTTCTTGCCGCCGTGCTGTGGGCTGCGGAGCACGAAGACCCAATTGTCCGCGAATGGGCGGTTGTGGCTTTGCGCACTCGCGGGGCTGACCCACGAGTGGTCGAGATGCTCTGGCGACGCTACAACCGGGATGACCGACAGAACATCCGGTGCTACGCGATCGAGAGCCTTGGGAGCCTCAAGCAGTGCCTTGGCCTGCAGGACCTCCGCACCCTCTTCGACCAGAGCAAGGACGACCCCAGCAACATCCTGCTGCCTGCTGCCGTACGCGGCTTCGGGGAAGCCGCTCGGTCTCTCGAAGCCCTGGAACTGCTCCACTCCCTCGTGACGGAACTGGCACGGCAGGAGCCAGCCTCCTCGCCGACTCGCTCTCGGTTGGTCGCCGCCTGCGAAGCCGCACAACTCCGCGTGGCGAGAACGGGGTTAGGGGCCGGGGCCTTCCGCAGAGCGGACCTCCAGGACCCATCGTGGCAGCAGTTGCTCGCCAAACTGGGCGAAGCCCGGAACCAGAACGCGATTCGAAAGAAAGCAGCCCAGCGCCAGCAGGAAACACTGTTCAAGGAAGACGGCGACGGCACCGATGCTCAACTCGACCCCTCGTCGCCGCTCAAGGACAACGCACAAGCGCGCTACATTCAGGACCTCTGCGAATGGAAGGACCTCCAGTTCGCTCAGGTTCGGACCTACACCCGAGACCACAAGTTGGCGAACGCCAAGAAGGAAGCCGTGGGCGGACGCTGCCAGGTCTGTGGCGAAGCCCAGGTCGCCGTGGACACGCACCACATGCAGTTGCTGAGCCAGGGCGGTCCAGACACCCTCGACAACCTCTTGGTGCTTTGCCCGAACTGCCACCGGGATGTCCACAGCAAGAGGATGCACTTCACGTTCAGCCAGGAGAATGGCGTGGTGGCGGTGACGCCGGACGGCGCCCCGGTGGCGATACCCCAAGCCGGTGACCCGGAGGCCATGGTGTCCCACGCCAACCGCCGGCTTGCGGAGCGCATCGCCGGGGATTTCTTACGACTCGACAGCGACACGCAGACCGAGCTGTTGGAGCGGCTGTCCAAGATGGTCGGCGAGCGTTAGTGGGTGGCCGCAAAGGGCGAGCGGGGGGCTAAGCTTGGTTCGGGCGAGGTGACTCGACCCGAAGCGGAGCACAGCAGCGGCACGGAGACCCAAGACTGGGGATGCGGCTCCGGGGCACGATGCTCTCCGTGAGACCCCAAGCTCACTTGGACAAGACCCTGTCGCCCAGCCACTCGGGAAAGGCTGAGGGGAGGCTCCCTCCCACGAACTGGCGGCTCACGGCCGACCTGCTCACCCCGCAACGCTGCGCCAACTCGGGCACCACTTGCTCGTACTTCCGAGTGCTCACCCCGCCAATGACGACCGAGTGCAGCTTGTCCGCGAAGAAGCGGCCCTGCCTCACGGCCTCGTGCGCCGGTGCCAGGCGCCCGGCACCAGGCAGAATCACTGATTGACCCCACGTTCCGTGGCGTAGTGCGTTAGTAGAGCGAGCGTCTTGTCGGGGTGTGCGTAGACATCGTGCTCCCAGACCACGTATAGAGGCCGGCCCAGTTCCTCTTGCACAATCGCGGCCTTGATCTGGTCATTGGCGAGGTTGTGTCGCTGCACTGGAAACAACTGGCTGGCGTCCCCGTAGAAGCGAGGGTCAGCGTGCCAGTAGGAGCCGTGGATTTCGACGTACGCATCTGTCTCCGGGAAGTAGATGTCGTACTCCTTGCACGTGGCGAAGCGCTCCGACGTTACCCGCTTCCAAGGTTCGAAGGAGAGCCTCGAGCTGCGCAACATGTCAT
>PEVN01000246.1 GCA_002779825.1 Armatimonadetes bacterium CG06_land_8_20_14_3_00_66_21
AGGGCGCCCAGTCGGGGCCGTCTCACCATGCAGCACTACCGTGTCTCCGATCTGAGGGACCGCTGACCGTGCCCTCTCAATGCCTCCCCTTCCTCGGTAGCCGGTGCGCGAACGCCCACGCGAGGGCACTTGCATTCGCGGCGAACCAAGCCCCCGCTACCATCAACCGCACAACAGGCTCCCGAGGAAACTCGGGAGCCTGTTCTGTTTGTACGGCATCCACTGCGGAGTACTGTACCAGCCGGGTTGCGGTGGTCTCGGGAGTGGGCAGGTCGGCGAGGTCCGCCACATTACCGTCCGTCTTTCACGAGGTCCAGACTGCCGTGCCGACGCAGTCCCTTTCACCCGGGGCAGCGAACCCCGCGGGGCCCTCGGCCGCTGTCAACGCCGGCGCCGAAATCCCCCAATCGCCGGGATCGAGATCCCCAACCGACGGGGGTTGGTTAGGCGTTCTCGCTCTCTCGCTATCGAGTGAGCTGATCC
The DNA here is from genome assembly GCA_002779825.1 of Armatimonadetes bacterium CG06_land_8_20_14_3_00_66_21. GTDB lineage: Bacteria > Armatimonadota > Abditibacteriia > CG2-30-66-41 > CG2-30-66-41 > CG2-30-66-41. The sequence continues at coordinate 484 of PEVN01000246.1, forward strand.
CAACCGGACCCGCGAGGGATGGCTGGCTTCAGGACACTGCGGACGGCGTCCAGGCGCAGGGGAATGCCGGCGTCGCGCTGCTCCACAAGGGTGGGGATGACCCAACCGCCTTCGGCGTTCTCGTTCCAGGCATAGACGAGTACGGTGTTGGCGAGGGTCGCCTCCGGGTGGCTCTGCACGAAGCTCAGGCAGGTACTGAGGTGCAGGGATACCTCCTCGGGCTTCGCCGTCTCGACCCAGTTGCGCTCGGTGGCGCCAGGGTACCACGGCACCGGGCAATCGAGGAAGGGCCGCGGATCCCACCCGGTGGTGACGGTGGGCACCATCTGCCGGCCGGTCCCGCGCAGCGCTTCCCATTGGCTCCGTTCGTGGGCCATGTTGCTGGCGAAGGGGGCGCGGTCACCGAGTGGATTCACGTACGCGCCGAGGGCGTCGGCGCCACACTCGGCGGCGGCCTGGGCGATTGCGGGCCCCCACCCCATGAAGACGAGGAAGGGCGTCGGGCAACCGGCCGCGGCCGCCTCGTCGCGGAGCGACTTCACCAAGGGACCAAATCGGCGACTCGCGTTGAACACGTAAACCAGGGGGCGTCCTGCGAGGACAGTCTGGTAGTTGGGCGCACGGAACTGCCCGATGAGCCAGCGACGGTCTTCCTCCGAGAAGGCGCCCGTGCCGAGAATGACGCACCACTTCACGTCGTTTCTGTTTGCGCTGGTCAGGTACAGAGAACGCGCGGTCGAGAGACCGTCGGCCGGCGGGTACCAGTCGAAAGCCCAGTAGTCGATCCCCGCCTCCTTCGCGAAGGCGATCTCGCGATCCATCGTCTCCTGGCTCACGCACCGGGTCTCCACCTGTCCCGGCCCACGGACCTGCGCATAGAAGGGCAGCCGGTACTGGTAGCGTTCGGGAGCCATCACGCGCTCCAACTCAAGGCCGACGCGGCTCTTGTCGCCGCACCAGCCGTCCCAGCGAATGGCTCCCACCAGCGTGCGTTCGCCTCGCTCCCGCGGGTCCACTGACGGTAAGGCAACGCGCATGGTTCTGTCGCGGATGGCGGTCCCGTAGAGGGCGAACTCGGTGATCGCGGGAGCCCCTTCCGCCCGGGTGAAGCGAAGGCGTACCTTGCTGCCCGAGGCGGGCGGGAAGTGGAGTTCGTCCACCTCCCCGAAGATCTCGCCGCCGACGAACACCGTGTGCCCCTGGCCGCCCTCCCAGGCTTCGAGGGCGTAGGATCGGGTGTGCGCTCCCTCTTCTCCCAGTACACAGGCATTGAAGGAGACATTCCTGCCGAGAGCCACTTCGAGCCAGGAGTCCTCGGTGGTCGCCGCCCGCCAACTGGTGGTGAAGTCGCCGTCGACGGCCCGGGCGGGCGGTCCCCCTGCTGCGTCACCGGAGGAGGTGGCGGGGCGACTTCGCGCCAGATTCTCAAGGGCGCGCAACGAGAAGTCGTCCACCAGGATGTCGGTCGTGTTGCTGCCGGTGGTTTGCACGCCAATATCCGCCGCTTCGAGTTGGCCCTTCCAGGTGACAAGTCGGTGGGCGCTCAGCACCGTGAACCCGCCGTCGTTCAGCCCGCGCGTCTCGGAGGTGACCCAGTGGTCGCCGACAGCATCCCGGAAGTGGAGGACGGCAAAGGCCTCGCCCTTCCCCTTCGCCTCGCGGACACTGGCGCCGAACTCGTAGAACGCCATGCCGTTTGCTGCGAGTGCAGCGCGAACGTCCTGCGAAGGCGTTCCCCAACGCTTGCTGCGGTTCTTCACCAGGCACGCAGCAGCGCCGGTGCGGCCTGCGTCGGCTGCCAGGGAGAGTTCCCCGGCCTGCGGGACCCAGCCGCTCAGACCCGCCTCGAAGCCGGGATTCTCAAGCAGTTCGGCGGACCTGAGCAGAGGTACCGGCGGGGGCGGAGCCTCGATCTCAAAGAGGGCTGCCCCGCCGACCCAGAGCGTGGTGTCGGGAGGCACTGTGCCCAGACCCAGATAGGGACACCGGATGCCCTCCTCGCGCGACACGTCTTCGTCCGGAACGAACGCGAGCTGGCATTGCCGCCAGTCGGTATCAACGTCGACCCGGGTTGTCGCGCCTGCGGCAACGGCCCTCCACGGTGGGTCGTCGCGGATCACCGCCGCGTCGAACGACGTCTTCCTTGACGCCCTAACCCAAAACGACACGCGGTACGTGCCGCCCTTCCCCAGGGGCTGCTTGGCGAGGTAGTTGAGTTGGATGTCAGAAGGCTGGGCGCAGGGGCTCTGGATGACCCGTACCACCGCCGCGCCGGTCCCCTCCGGCAAGGCCACCTCCGGAGCGACTGCAAACTCGGCCTGAATCCCGAGTGTCCCGCTATTCCAGAATGACACGCCGGCGGGAGTCTCGTTGCCGTCCACCACCCACTCCTGCAGAAGTTGCGCTGGGTCGTTGGCGGCGCTCACCGGCAGTGCGCGCACGCAGCACGAGAGGACAAGCAGCGACGTTGCCAGGGAGAGGCGTCTTCCTTGCCCAAGTTGGCGACGGACCTTCATTCCAATCCGCCATTGTACCTCCCCGGCGCTATGGGTCTGTTGGCAGGAATTGCCCTTGTTCATGCCATGGCTCGCACACGCCGACGGATGGAGACCGCTCTACGCGACTCTCGGAGGAGCCCCGCGAGAGTGCCGGTGAGGCTGACGTGGGCATGGCAGCGCGCCTGGAGCGAGTCGGCGGGCACCAGGGACAAGTCGTTGCGTGGGCCTGGACCACCGTCGCTGGCTCGTCCCCGGCTGCTTATTGGCAGGTGCTCTGATGATTGCTCTGAAGACCGTGCTGCTCTCCGTCCTCCTCCTTGGCGTCTGCTCGGGCAGGCGGGTGGCTGCCTCACCTCTCACGAACGACTTCGCTCCGCGGGCGGGCCTGCCTGCGGACATTGCCTCCAGTGCCTATCTCTACCGCGCCGACCGCCCCGCCGCCCAGAACCCGCCGGAGAGCTGGGTTCTGCTCATGCAGTACGCAGGCCTGCCGTATGACAAGCCTGTGGACCGGAGGCCGCCGGCGCTCAGGCGCGTACTCTGTGGCCTGCTGGGGGAGGAGGTGCGCCCGCTGCGGCGCCTGGGGTTGCACTGGCCCGCCGGGGCGCGCAGCCAGCCAAGCGCGGCGGAGCTGGTGGTCACTTGCCTGGACGCCACAGACGGCACCGCGCACACGTGGTGGAATCCGCGCTCGCTGAAGCAGCTCGTAGCGCCTGAGACCTCGCCTGACGGCCTGACCTACTCGTACCAGGTCCCGGTGGACACCTGGGGCGTCGTTGTGGCCCTGGCCGACGCTGGCGACGCGGCGCACTGGGCGGTCCCCAAACTGCATGCCTACGTGCCGGACCGCTGGAAGAGCATGTCCGTCGAGGTGGAGTGGGGCTACGAGCCGGCCCGGGCGGAGCTGGCGCACCACGGGCGCGTGGAAGGCTATGACGGGGTCCTCAGCGGTCTGCAGTCGCTGCCCGGCGACCGGGGAACCGTGGTGACCGCGCCCCACGGGTGGTCCTCGAAGCCTGTCGGAGGCAGCCGTCGCGGCGTCCGGTTCAGTCTGCTCTACATGGGCCGGTCGGCGTGGCGACGCACCTGGCCGTACGCGGCACAGCAGGAGGACGTGGCCCGGACCATTGTCACCCTCTGGACGCGCTCAGGCAGTTTCTCCTTCCTGGCTGCCGACCTCGAACACGGGCCCATTCTTGCTCCGGAGTACGGCTTCTTCGTCCGCGGGACCCGCGAGCCAGACCCCTCGGAAGTAGCCGTCCAGGCGTCTCCCCTCCCGGCGCCTGAGGAGACCCTTCTGGCAACCCGCATGGACGAGATGCCGGGTCTGCCGCTGATGCGGGGCTGGGCGGACAACGTCATCCCCTGGTTTGGCGCGAATCCCACCGACGAAACAGGCCTTGCCGGTTCGCTGACTATCCCGGCGCACAGCCTCGCCATGCACCCACTACCGGACCGGGACGTGGCCGTGGGTTGGCGCAGCCCGGTCGCCGGGGCGGTGACGGCGAGTGCGCGGGGCGCTGGCGGTTCAACGACTACCCCTTCGGCATTCTCGCCGCCGAGACGTACCTGATCCTGCGCGCGGTGGACCTGCAGGGCATGCACCAGGAGGCGGCAGACGGCCTACAGCAGTGGCTCAGCCTGCCCTTGCACCACAACGTGACGCCCGGTCAGGGCGGCCAACACCCGTGGTCGAAGCCCGACCGGCCACTGGGGCATTTCGCCGACGGCATCGGCTGCCTCACTTTGGCGGAGGGCATTGACGGTGCCGGCGGGCACATGGATGGCGTGCACAGCATGGGACCTGGCGCAATCATATTTGCCCTGGTCGAGCACGCCCGCCTGACCGGCGATAGGGCGTGGTTGTAGGCCGCGGCTCCCCGGATGGTGGCTAACGCCCAGTGGATCCTGCGCCAACGCAAGCTGCTCGGCAGACTCCTCCCCGGTGGCGACCGGCTCTGGAGCAAGGGGCTGCAGCCCGCGCAGGTGGTCACCCCGGACAGCATGTGCATGCACATGCAGTTCTACGAGACTGAGGCGTACTATTGGCTGGCAGTGAAGCAGACAGCGGATGTGCTGAGGGGCGTGGAGGCGCCAGCGGCGAGCCGGCTGGCGACAGAGGCCGAGGCGTACCGGCGGGACCTCCTCACCTCCGTTGGCCGGTCGATTGCACTGACCCCGGCGGTGGCCACGCGGGACGGCACCTACCACTCCTTTATCCCCTTTGCGCCCTACGTGCGCGGCTTCGCCTCGGGTGCGTGGGGCTGGCGACGGTGCCAGGGGCATGTGGGGGCTTTCTACTGGGACACGGTCCAGTCCGCGGACCCACTTATCAGCCCCTCCGGTCTGCTTGCGCCCACTGATCCGCGCGTCCAAGGTCACCTGGACGTGTTGGAGGACCGCTTGCTGCTGGAGAATCCGAAGCTCGCCGACCGGACACCGGATTACCAGGCGGATAGAGACTGGTTCGCGCACGCGAGCTGGCAGTACCAGTGTGGTCTGGAGCGCCACGCGAACATCCACCTGGACAGCGACGACGTGCCCTGCTTCCTGCGTTCGTGGCTCAATCAGTACGCCGTCGACATCATGCCGGGCGAGTACACCTTCCGCGAACACACCACAGGCGGCCCGCCGGACAAGCTCTTCGAAGAAGCTGCGTTCCTGGAGCGCTTCCGCATGGCGCTGGTGAGGGAGCAGGGCGACGCCCTCTGGCTGGCTCGCGCCACGCCCCGGGAGTGGCTGAGACGGGGGCAGCGGATTGCGGTACACAACGCGCCGACGTGGTTCGGGCCCGTGAGCTATGAGCTAACTTCGGACGCGGACCACGGCGCCCTCCGCGCGGCCCTGACGCTGCCCTCGCATAGCGCTCCCGCGGAGGTCCTCCTACGGCTGCGCCACCCTACCGGCCTCCCCATGCGACGCGTGACAGTCAACGGGAAGCCCTGGCAGGACTTCGCCCCAGCGAACGAGTGCGTGCGGCTGACCAACGTGGAAGGCGAGGTGCACGTAGTCGCTTTCTACTCCCCAGAGCTCCGCAGCAGATAGTGGGGTGGAGCGTTGCCGGGAGTTCGGAAGCGCGTGGATGGGGATGCAGTTACTGCAGACGCTGAGATCGCCGCAGTTCCTGGAGCAACCCATGGCGCCCGGACGGGAAGAGGTCCCCTGGCCCATGATGGCGGTGGCGGGAAGACCGCGTCGACGCCCATATCCTGGTCTGCTTCCTGGCGTACGTGCTCGGGAAGACCTCGGCCCGGTAGTACCGACGCGCCGGACTGGGCGACGAACCACGGTAGGTGTTCCACGAACGGAGCAAGCTTCACCCAGTAAACGTGATCGTGGAGCTGAGGCAGGAGACTGAGGTGGTGGCTCGGCAGAAGCGGCGACCTCGCTTCGCCTCTCGGGCGCGGCCCGACCACTGGCGCCGATGCCGGGCGTCCTGCCAGCAACCCAGTGACCGCGGATCAGTACCTCCCCTTCACTACCCGCATCATCGTCACAGTCACGTCGCCCGGTCCGTCGGTCTCCAGCCGGAAGTCCATCTCCGGCACGTCCAGCGCCTCGCGCAGAGGTACCGGCTTGAGGGACAGGTCTCGGAAGATGCTCTGCCCGGACTGCCCTGGCGTGCGGTACTGCCGGCCCTGGCCGAAGAGCTGCACGCGGACTGGTCCGTCCTCCTGGGCGAGGAGAGTGCCGGAGACGGTCTCCCACTCGTTGGTCCTCTCGGCGGTCAGCATCAGGATCGTGTCCCAGTCCATCCCCGCCACGCGGACGCACGGCTTGAGTCGTTCACCGGCGTTGAAGAGGCTTGCCGACAGGCGGTAGGCGACGCCCTTCTTCAGCGTGACAAGCTGGTCCACGTGGGGCGGGTCCTCGAAGTCCTTGAATGAGAACTCGAGGCGCTGCTTGCCGGGGCGGTCCGGGTCGGGGGCGACGAGATAGAGGTCCGGGACGCTCCAGCTCTCGGCGCCCTGGGCGAAGTCGCCGTTCTTGACGCGCTCAGCGGTGTCCGCTGGCTCGGTGCTTTGCCACGTCCGGAAGGCGGCGTCGTTCGGGAACTGGCCGCCGGCGGAGAGGCTGTCCAGGTGAAAGGTGGCGGTCTTGCGCGCACCGTCGCCGACGGTGCGGACGGTGGGGCTCTTTGCCAGTTGACCGTTGCCGTCGGTGTAGTGGAGCCACCAGGTTGTCGGCGCCTTGTCGGTGTAGGTTACCTTGACGGTTGCCGGAGCCGGCTTGCTCCAGAAGACGCGGTCCAGGCGGAAGAGCAGACCGGACTGGCCGTTGGCGATATCGGTCCGGCGAGCATCGTGGTCGTAGTGCCGGTCTGGTGGGTCGCTGGCCAGCGGGTATCGGTCCACGCGCTCGTCGGCCGCGCTCTGGCTGCCCGGTACGTCGCGCTGGATCAGCCACCGCTCGATGTTCTTGACGGTGCCGCTCCGCGGCTGACACTCGCGCAGATACGCCCAGGCGTCGGGCGAATCGTCGCGACGGTAGCCCTGGACGATTCGAGCGTACTCGTTGAGATCGGGGTCGAGTTCCAGCGTGGCCGGGCTGACCATCTGGAAGTTCTGCTGCATCTGCAAGCCGCGCAGCACGCATACTCGATGCCGGTAGCGATACCCGTCCACCGGCCCGAATCGCCACTCCCAGTACTTGCCATACTCCTCGTTCTCATCGCCCCGATACCGGCGTTCGCGAATCACCGGATCGTCGTCGTCAACCACGCAGTAGCCCTGTTTGTCGACGCTCGACGCCCACCCCGGCGCGTTGAAGAGCACCTGCATGAAGTCGATTCCGCCACCGCGGATGCCGGTGCCGCGTTTGAGCGAGTAGTCGCACAGCCCTGCCGTCGCCGCGCGGAATTCCGGCGTCGGTCCCAGCGGCCCGTCGAACATGACCGCCAGCTTGTACTCCACTCCCTTGAAGGCTTCGCACATGGCGTCGATTCGCCGCCTCAACCAGTCGGCGAACTGCTGGGCGGTCACGCCGGTGGTCGCCTGCCACTGCTTCAAGTCGATGGGCCGGATGAACATCTCCTCGCCGCGTGACGCACTGATACCATGGATGTAGCCGTAGACGACTTCGTCGCGCTGCGCGATGCCCGTCTTGCCGAATGCGCTGAGGAACTCAAGGAACGCCCGGTCCATGTCGGGTTGCCACGGCAGGACGTTGCTGATCCGCCACGGCTGGTTGTCCTGCAGCACCGGCACGGCCACCACCACCGGGTGGTACTTCTCGATCACCCAGTCCGGCACCGCCTCCCGCTGCACACCAGTCAGGTGGATGCCGACCCGCATGCCCTGTTCGGCGCTCTGGCGGATCTGCTCTTCCAGCCGCTCCCACTTGTACACCCCCGGCGCCGGGTTCAACTGCGCCCAAGTGGCGAAGAGACCGCGCACGGTGATGGCCGGGTCGAAGCGTCTGTTGCCCCAAGTGATGTAGCCCGAGTATGGCGTTGGCTGAACCGCAGCCGGCAGGCGCCAATCCCAGCCCGGTCTCACCACCGGCTCTTCGGCGTGACCGACAGTGACAGCGATGGCGGCAGCCCAAAGCGCTGCGTGGGTGTTCATGGCAGTGTTCCTCGCCGAGGTCTATTCGGCGGCAGGCGGCGCCTCCCTTCAACCTGCCCCTCCTGGCCGGTGCAGGTGACACGTAGCCCAGCATCTGGCATCATGTAGTCACACAACACCACGGATGGAGAACTCGAATGGAGCTTGCTACGCTCATGCTGGTCACCTTCGCCTGCAACTGCCAAGCCGCGCCTGGACCTTGTCTCGTCTTCTCCGAGGCTGAGTTGCCTCCCCTCCGCGAGCGAGTGGAGGCTGGCGGGAACGCTGCCGTCTGGCAGGCGCTCAGAGCGCAGGCAGACGACCACTGCAGGCCCGGCTCGCCGCACTTCGCCGATCCCGACGGGATCGACGAACCGGTTGAGGGGATGCGCATTCAGGTGCTCGCCCACACCTTCGGCCGCAAGCTGACCGACTGGGTACAGACCCTCGGGTTCGCGTACCAGCTCACTGGCAACCGACGGTACGCTGACCACGGCATCGAGGTTCTGCTCACCGCCGCCCGCAAACTCCCGGCCTCGGACGAGCGCGTCGCCAAGAGCTTTGCCGGCGCCCGGGGCGACCTGATGCGTGGGTTCGCCATGGGGCTGGATTGGCTGGGCGAGGCGATGACCGACGAGCAGCGGCGCGCCGTCGAGGACGTCGCCGCTGACTACCTGCGCGTGATCCTGAAGGAGGGCACGGACGAGAAGACGTGGTGGGTCCCACACCACAACTTCATGGGCGTGTCGTTTGGCGCGGCGGGCTGCCTTGCAGTGAAGCTTCAGGATCGGTTCCCCGAGGAAGCGCCCAAGTGGCTCGACGCCTGCGCCGAGCGCATTCGCACCTGGCTCGACAGAGGCTTCGACGATCAGGGCGCGTACTTCGAGGGAACGGGGTACGCTCAGTACGGGCTGACAAACGCAGTGCTCTTCGCCCATGCACTCAAACGCAACGGCGGCCCCGACCTCTTCGACGCCCCCCACCTTCGGCGAGTGCCGCACTTCTTCGCCCAATCGCTGTTGCCAGGCGACGGCGTCTTCGACGCGCGCAACGACGCCAACTACGCGGGCCTGAGCGATCCGTTCATGCTGCGCCTCGCGTCTGCGTACGACAGCGGGCTGGCGAAGTGGCTGTGGGAACGCTGCGGCTCGGGGAACTCGCCACTGCGGATTGCCTGGGACAACGGGGTACCAGCGCAGGACCCCGCGTCGGCTGGGGAGCCGCTCGCAGAGCATTTCCTCGGGCGCGGGCTCTGTGTCTTCCGCACCGATTGGGGGCGAGACGACGTTATGTTCGCCACCGAAGCCGGCCCGTTCCACCCGGTGACCCACAATCAGGCAGACAAAGGGCACTTCACGCTCTACGGACTTGGGCAGCGCTGGGCAATCGACTCGGGCTACGGCAACAACCGGCAGCCCGGCGGCCGCGACCAGACCGTGGCGCACAACTGCGTGCTCATCGACGACGAAGGGCAGGCGCTATCCGGGGCGGGCGCGGGCACCAACGGCAGGATCGTCACCTACGAGAACAACGACCGCTACGGCTACGCCCTCTGCGACGCGACCGAGGCGTACAACACCAACGACAAGGGACAGCCGGGCGCGAAGGTGCGGCACGCCTTGCGCCGCTGCCTGTTCGTGCGTCCGTCGGGAGGCGTGCCGGCGTATGCCGTCGTGTTGGATGACCTTGAGAAGGACGACGTCGAGCATGAGTTCACGTGGCTCCTTCACACCGACGAGCACAACACCATCGAGGTCGGCGAGTCGGGCGCGACCATTCTTCCGCAATCGACCTCCGGCGGAGCATTCGTCGAGACGCCGACCGATGCCACCGACAAGGGCAGTTGCAGATGGCGCCTGACCATCGACAAGCCGGGCGACTACGTCGTCTGGGCGCGTGTTCGCGCTGCGGGTGCCGAAGCCGCGAAGTCCGACTCCTTCATGGTCCAAGTCGACGAAGGCAAGCCGGTCGCCTGGCACATGCCGGGCCTGCGCACGTGGACGTGGGGCAAGGTGGCTGCCGACGTGCCCTCCACGCCAGTGTCATTCCCGCTCACGGCCGGTGAGCACACGCTCCGCTTCATCACGCGCGAACCGGGCGCGCAGGTGGACCGCGTGTTGGTGACTGCCGATGCCAAAGCTGCTCCTCCGTTCGTCGCCAGCCTGCAGGCGCTGCAGCTCGAAGCCGAAGCTGGCACCCTCGCTGCGCCCATGCGCGTCGTCCGCGAAGAGGGAGCCGCTCCGCCGCGCCTGTTGCTGTTCATGCACGCGGGGGCGCCGATTCGCTTCGAGGTTCACGCTTACGAAACACACCCTCGACTCAAGGCGACAGCGAGGACGGTGAGACCGGAGTTCACTGCCGTCATGGTGCCGCTGCCCGGCGGGACGCAGGCACCAAAGGTTGCGTTCGCCCAACACGACGACGGCCTCCACCTCACTGTGACCTGGGCGGAGGCAACGGATGAGATTCGGTGGCCCGGCGAGGGCGACCGAACACCTGCCGTGCATCGTCGGTAGCCGCCGCCCACCCGCTGGGTGCCGGCGATTGGGTAGACCTCCCGGTCGCCGCGAAGAGGAGTGGGACTCGCCTGCACGCAGCCGCCCTCCGGCCGCACGCAGGCGACACTTGCCGAAGAGGCGGCGCCTGCCCTACAATCGTGTGCACTTACGTGCCGCTGCCGCACCGACCCCGGCCGGTCCAGCAGCGTCGACCCCGAGGAAGCCATGGACAGTCGCGACACACTTGTTGGCCAACTGCAGAAGCTCAAGCCGGACCTACAGCGGGAGTTTGGCGTGCGCGAGATCGGCTTGTTCGGCTCTTTCGCACGCAACCAGCAGAACGCAGACAGCGATGTAGACTTGTTGGTTGAGTTTGAGCCGGGCGCCAGCCTGCTCGAACTGGTTGGTCTGGGGCAGTTCCTGGAGTCGCGCCTCCTGCGCAGGGTCGACCTCGTGACTCGCCGTGCCCTGCGCGACGAGATGCGGGCCCGAGTTCTGGAGGAGGCAGCCCCTGTATGAGGGATTCCTCTCTCTACCTCAGGGACATTCGGGACGCCATTGACAGCATTGAGTCCTTCATCGCAGGCATGGACGAAGACGACTTCCTGGCAGACGACAAGACGAAGAGCGCAGTTGTCTGCAAGTTCGAGGTCATTGGGGAGGCCGCGAAGCAGGTCCCGGACGAGGTGCGTGGCCGCTACCCGGAGGTTCCCTGGCAGCCCCTGGCTGGGATGCGCGATCGCCTCATCCATGGCTACTTCGGCATCGACTACCACCTCGTCTGGCAGACGATCAAGGAGCGCCTCCCGTCCCTGCGGGACCAGCTCCAACCCACCCTCGACGAGGCTCAGTAGCGAGGGGAGGTCAATGTCGACGATTGCAGCTCGGCGCCGGTGCTCGGGTACACCGCATGCCTCACACCACCACGATCGCCTCAGTCCACTGCGGCAGCGACCACTGGCCGTATCGAAGATCAACCGGCACTACGTAGCGCCCCGACAAGACGCCGGGAGGGACAGACACGCGCACCTGCAACTCGCCGTCGGACTTGGCGGGCACCGCGGCGGAGACCCAATCGGTCGGGGTGACCGCGTCGCCCCACGCCCGCGGCGCCACGGCCCGGCACGTCGCCGTACGCGGCTGGGCCGAGTGGTTGGTCACCCCCACGCGGAAGCGCACGTCCTCACCGGGCTTCGTCCGCTGCTCATATGGGTAACAGCGCACCCATGGCTCGTCCATGCCGTAGTTGGGGTGGTCCCACGGCGTCAGGTCGCCGAACAGCTTCTCGCGTTCGGCGAGATTTGCGCGCATGAAGCGGGATTCCTCGGGGGTGAAGTCGAACGCCTCGTTGACGTGGCAGTTGAACAGGTGGGTGGGATGCAGCTTCTCGATCAAGGCCAGGCAGCGGTCGAACCCTACCCCCCGTCCCAGCCAGTTGCGGTTGTGCGCGCAGTAGTCGTCGATCCCCGCCATGGTGAAGGAATCGCCCGTGAAGAGCATCCGCAGGCCGCGCCCCTCAACGAACAGCCCGGAGTGGTAGAGCGTTTGCCCGGGGAAGTGGTACGCGGTGAGCTGGAACTCGTGCCACCGCCACGACTCACCGTCCTCGGTCGCCCGGTCGACGCGGCACACGCTCGGCGAAATGCACGGCAGCCGCCAGGCCCGCGGGTTGGTGATGACTGCCGCCACGGAACGATCGGTCAGGCAGCGGCAGTCGAACGCCTGCTGGAACGCCGGGATGGCATCGACGTGATCGTCGTGGTAGTGGGTTACCCAGAGCCCTTCAACCTCGCCAATCTCGCCTCGCTCAGTGAGTGCACGGATCTCCTCGATCACCTGCGGGCCGCCGCAGTCCATCACGAAGGCAGACTTGTCTTCCGAGACCAGCATCCAGGTCGTGCCGAAGTGTCGGAGGCAGTCCGGCACCGGCTTGCCCGGGCGGAGGGGCAGGTGATCGCCGCGCCCAGCGTATTCCTCGAACAGCTTGGGGTAGTAGTGGCGCAGTGCCGAGATGGCAACGTACTTGTCGTAGCAGGCGTCAAGCCGCGCAACCAGAGCGTCGAGGGCCTCTGGCGGGTCGTCCGTGATCCGGCCGTGGGAAGGGACGACCAGGTCGGGGCGGGCTTCCTTGAGGCGCGCAAGGCTCCGAACCAACTCCGGCCGGGCGCCGAGAAAGCCGTGGTAGTCAGTCGTCTGCGTGCCCTTCTGCAGGCTGTACAGTTCCCACACCTGGCCGTGGCCACAGATTGCATCGCCGCAGAAGGCGGTCCGCTTCCCGTCTACCTCGACAAGATAGGTCACGGAGCCATCGGTGTGACCGGGCGTAGCCAGCACCCGCATCTCAGCCGGCCCCCACGACAGCGAATCACCATCGGCGTACGTGTCTGCCACCGGCACCGGCTCGGCGAGCATCAAGTGGTGCGGGTGCTGGTTGTAGAGATGCCAGCGGCTCTTGGGGTCGGTCCAGTAAGCGGACACGTTGTCGAAGTAGGGGCGCTCCGCCGCCGGCACGCCAAGTCGCGCCCCATGCGCGACCAGCTCGAGCGCGCCACACGCTTGATCGCGGTGATGATGGGTGAACTGAATCCGGTCCACCTTGGTGACGCCGAGCAGGCCCAGCACGCCCGCAACGCTGCCCTCGCCGCAGTCGAAAAGCAGCGCCTTGCCGGCGTCATGCACGATGCCGACGTTGATCGGCCCGTGGTAGACGGCGAGGTGTTCCGACAGGTGCGTCAGGCGATCGGTAGCAGCGTTCATTGGGGACTCCAGCTTGGGTTCGTCAGCCGCCATGGACCGGCCAATAGCCGCGCCAACGGCGCCAGCGGTGGCGCCCTCGACGAAGCTCCGGCGTGATAGCCAGCCGTTGGCCGAACGGGCCGTGAAAATCATCTCGCCCAGCATACGCTCCCCGGGGGCCGACGTCAACCCTCGCAGCAGGAGTGCGGTAGAATCGGGGAACGCGGCAACGACACGGTGAGCGCTCGGCCGCACAGGTGCCAAACATTGAAGATCATGAACCGGCGTCCTGTCGAGTGACCAGGCGGAGGTGGTAGCGGTGAAGATGAAGGCCATCCAACTCCCTCGCATAGCGGGTCTCGCTCTGCTCATCTCGGGCGTACCGGGTGCCGTAGCTCAGCCCCTTTCCCCCGACGTTGCCAAGTTCTACACACTCGTCGACAACGGCGGGTTCGAGGCAGGCGAGGCGCTGCCCACCTTCTGGTCGGCCTTCCCGCCCAGACCGGAGGCGTGGGGCAGCCCTCGGCGCGACACCACGGTCTTCCACTCCGGCCACGCCAGCGGGTTGCTGGTGAGCGAGGCAGCGCACCCTTCGGGAAGAGCAGGTGTCCAGTGGAACAAGTACGGCATCGCCGTCGAGGGCGGGGCGACGCTCATTGCCTCGTTCTGGGTGAAGAGCGACCACGGCCCGTCGGGCGGCGCAGGCGTGCACACCTACGACGCGCAGAAGAACCACCTCGGATTCACACCGATCCGTGTGCCGGGCGACGCTGCTGGGTGGACCTACCTTCAGCAGGAGGTACCGCTTCCAGAGAACGCCAAGACCGTCGGATTCCCGCTCTACGGAAGGGATGAGGCGCGGACCTGGTTCGACGACGTGGCGCTTCTCGGTACGCCCTCGACGGACGCGGCGCGGGGAACGCCGACGCTCGACGGCAACCTCGACGATGCTTGCTGGCGCCCGGATCGAGCCCTCACGCAGTTCGTCCTGCACACCGGCGCCGCGCTGCCTCAGACGCAGCCGCGCGCCTGGCTGGCGTACGACAATGAGAGCCTGTACGTCGCCTTCCGCTGCCCCCATCCGCTCGGCGCGACGCTCAAGCAAGCGGCGACAAAGCACGATGGCGACACCTGGCTGGACGACAGCGTCGAAGTCTTCCTCGACCCGTGGCACAAGCACCGGGACTACTACCAGTTCTGCGTGAACTGCCTGGGCGTGATCCGCGATGCGCACGGCACGGCGACTCAATGGGAGTCCGGCGCGCAGGCCAAGGTGCAGCGCGCCAAGACCGAGTGGACCGTCGAGCTGGCCATCCCGTACGCGGCGCTGGGGCTGACCCTCGACACGGGTGAGACGTGGGGGATCAACCTGGTCCGGAACGACCGTGCCGACGGCGAGACCTCCACGTGGTCGCTGGGCGGCTTCCACAACCCCGGTCGGTTCGGCAACGTCTCGCTCCAGCCGGAACTCACTCGCTTCCTCCGCGCCGATCTTCTCTCGCAGCTCACCACGAAGGAGCGAGAGCGGACGGCCGTTCTCAAGGAGCTGGAGGCGGGCGACCTCTCCCCGGCGGAGTTGGTCGAACCGTCCAAGTTGCTGGCCATGGCGCGCGAGTCCTCGAACCAGTTACGCTCCCTCGCGCAAGGCACGGTCGCCGTCCCGGAAATCGGCTGGGATGGTGTGCGACATTCGCTCGCAGACATCTCGAAGTCGATCACCGCCGCTCGCCAGACCGCCCTCAGCAACATGTTCAGAGTGGGCGGTGCCGAGGGCGCCGGCGGGTTCCGCGTTGCCCTCGCCCACTCGCTGCAGAAGATCCGGCGAGACGGCGACGTGATCGACGGCGTCCTTTCCCGGCGTGTCCGGCTCACGGCCGCGCGCGACGAGACGGAGTCGTTCCAACTCGTCGTCATGCCCAACGGCGCACCGCTGACTGGCGTGTCGGTCGACGCGCCGCCGCTGAAGGGAGCCGGTGGCGAGGTACCTATCGAGTGGAAGCGGGTCGAGTATGTCGAGACCGCGCCGCCCGGCTATCCCACCGACTACGTCGGTTGGTGGCCCGACCCGCTGTACCCCGCCGGGCCGTTCGACGTGGCGGCTACCCAGCGCCAGCCGCTGTGGTTCACGGTAAGCGTGCCGCCCGAGGCAAGACCGGGGGTCTATCGCGGCGAAGTCGTCGTCAGGCAGGCGAAGCAATCAGTTGCAGTCCCGGTCGAGCTAACCGTCCGCAGCTTCCGGCTCCCTCGCCCGGGGACGCTGGCGACTGCGTTCGGGCTGTATGCGTCGGTGTTGACGCAGTGGTACCACGGCAACGCGCCATACCAGGAGGTCATGACGCCCATGCAGTACCTCCCTTGGTGCGAGTTCCTCGGCAAGTACCGCTTGGCGCCGAAGAACTTCGCCCGCGAGTTCGTGAACACCACGAAGAACGACGACGGCACAGTGACCGTCGACATGAGCGCACTGCAGAAGCTGGTCACCCCGTTGACGCTGAAGTACTTCGCCCCGTACTCGTTCTGCATGCACCGCACGCCCGTCGGCAACGCCCTCGGGACGGGCGAGGGTCGGACCAGCGCCAACGACCCGGACGTGGCTGCGGCCACCGTGAAAGCGTACGCCGACGAGTGGAGGCGGCAGGGCTTCCCCGGGGAGGCGTACCTCTACGGCTATGACGAGCCGCGTCGCGAGCACTACGACTTCCTGCGCCAAGCGTACTCGAAGATCAAGGCGGTCGCGCCCGAGTTCCCCATCATGCAGACCCTCGGTGACCCCAACCCGGTAGAACTGGCCGGTCTCGTGGACATCTGGTGCCCGCTCAGCTCACGCCTTGACACACCGTTCTACACGGAGCGGTTGAGGGCGGGAGACACGCTCTGGACCTACACCTGCTGCTCGCCAAAGCACCCCTATGCCAACTTCTTCATCGACCGCCCCGCCGTCGAGCACCGGGTGCTCTTCTGGCAAACGCGGCAGTATGGCGCCACCGGATTCCTCTACTGGTGCGTCTGCTACTGGGATGGGCCGCCCAACGCCGACTCCGGTGAGCCGCACTTCCCGGACGTGCCGCTCCACTGGAAAGACATCGGCACCTACAAGTCCTACAAAGACAACGGCGACGGTTGGCTCCTCTACCCCGGACCCCACTTCACGCCCTGGCCGTCAGTCCGCCTGGAAGTCATCCGCGACGGCATTGAGGACTACGAGTACCTCGTGTTGCTGTCTAAGCTCGTCGAGAGGGCGAAGGCGTTGCCGGCAGACCGGCGCCCAGCAGCGGAGCTGCTCGCGCAGGCCCAGGAACTGGCGACGGTGCCCGCAGAGGTCTCGCGAGACATGGGGAACTACACCACCGATCCGCGGGTGATCTTCGCGCGGCGGCAGGCGGTTGGTGATCTGATTGAGCGGCTGACGAATGTCGTCCGTTAGCCGAGCCGCGACCGGGGAGGACGGAGCGGACCCGGTGCGTGCTCCAGCGAGTGCCGGTCTGTTACCTTCGCGGCTCGGATGGCGCCCACACAAGGAGAGTGCGAATGCTCCCGCGCGAACGAGTAATCCAAGTCATCAAACACAAGAGGCCCGACCGCCTGCCGATCTACGGTTGGGTTCGTGCAAACCTGTCCGAGCAGATCGCCGCGGCGTTCGGCTCCGTCGAGGACTTCGAGGACAAGTACGAGTTCGACATGCACCACGCCTTCGGCGGACCGGGCTCGTACGCCGCCGAGGATCTGCAGCGCCTCCGCGCGGAGCGCGGTGGTCCCGTTGACCCGCCAGGACTTCTCAGCCTCGACTTGACCGACCCAAACGACCTGAGCGATTACCAGCCAATCGTCGACCAACTCAAGCACCACAAGGAACAGCGCGGCCGCTTCGTCTACGTGCAGACGCCGGGGATCTTCGAGTGCCTAAACGGGCCCTTCGGCATTGAGAATCACCTGATGTACCTGGCGCTGTACGAGAAGGAACTGCACGAGGTCTACCGGCGGCAGGCCGAGTGGAACAGGCAGTTCGCCATGAACTGCCTCGACCTCGGTGCCGACATGGTGCACGTGTCCGACGACTGGGGAGCGCAGGCTGGTCTGCTCTTCAGTCCGAAGGTCTGGTGGGAGTTGATGTTCCCCTACCACAAGGTCACCTGCGATGCAGTGAAGCGGCGCGGCGCGTTCGTCAGCGTGCACAGCGACGGTAACGTCATGTCGGTCCTCGACGGGCTTGTTCAGCTTGGGTACGACGTCGTCCACCCGTACCAGGAGTCGGCTGGGATGGATTACGGCGTCTATCTCGACAAGTACCGCGACGCCTTCGTCATCATGGGCGGTCTCGATGTACAGACGACCATTGGTTTCGGCAAGCTGGACGTCCTGCAGGCCGAGATCGATCGCGTTATGCGCCTGTTCGCCGACGGCGGGTTGCTCTACTGCACCACGCACTTTGTGCAGGAGCACTGCTCGATGGAGGAGTTGCGGGTTGCCTTCGACCACATTCACCGAACTGCTCGGGAGGGATCGCCTGAATGACCTCGCAAGAACGCGTTCATCTCGCCCTCGCACACAAGGCAGCCGACCGCGTCCCCATCCACGATTCGCCGTGGGGAACCACGATTGCTCGATGGCACAACGAAGGGCTGCCACAAGAGATGTCGCCGCACGAGCACTTCGGCTTCGAGTTCCACGGCAACGGTGGTGACAACTCGCTGCAGTTGCCCGTCGAGACAAGGGAGGAGACCGACGAGTACACGATCACGACGACCGGCGATGGCGGGCTCCGACGCAACTGGAAGACGCGAACCTCAACGCCGGAGTTGATCGGCCACACGGTCACCACTCGCGGGAGCTGGGAAGAACACAAGCCGCGGATGGCGATGAACGACTCGCGGGTTGCCTGGGACGCCCAGAAGCAAGTCTACGATGCCGCCCGCGAGAAGGGCTTGTTCTGCTTCATGAGCATCGGCCCCGGCTTCACCAAGGTGTGCAATCTGGTGGGACCCGAGGCGCTGATGATGGCGATGGTCGATGATCCCGATTGGGTCCAGGACATGCTCATGACGGAGGCACAGCTCTGCGCCGACATGGCCGAGGAGATGTTCTCCCGCGGGTTCGACTTCGATGCCGGGTGGATCTTCGACGACCTCGGCCACCGGGATCGCGGCTTCTTCTCAGCCGCGATGCACCGTGAATTCCTCGTCCCCGCTCACAAGCGAATCTGCGATGTCTTCAAAGCCCGCGGCAAGTGGATGATTCTCCATTGCTGCGGCTACAAGATGGACTTCATGGACGGGTTCCTGGAGACAGGCTTCGACTGCATCCAGCCACTGGAAGTCAAAGCCGGCAACGACATGCTCAAGCTGAAGCGCGACTACGGCGACCGGCTGTCGTTTATGGGCGGCATCGACGCGCGTTGCATGGCGAACCCGGATCCAGCAGCCATCGAGCGCGAGATCGCCTCGAAGCTCCCCGGGATGAAGCAGGGCGGCGGATACGTCTACCACTCCGACCACTCGGTCCCGGATGATGTGAGCTTCGCGCAGTACACCCGGGTGATGGAGTTGGTGCACGAGTACGGGACGTTCTGAAGCGCACCTACCCGTTGAGGACCACCCTCACTGCTGGAAGCTATACGTCGGCATCCCCAGCGCCCACCCCAACAGCGGCCAGGCGCAGCCCAGCAGGTAATCACCCAGGATCAGGCCGAGAAAGAAGTACGTCGCGCGGCGGTGCATGTCGACTCCGCCGTAGCGGAGCACGTAGCGTTTGCACATCCACGCGATGAACAGCGGCATCCACGTCGTTGCGGTGGAATAGCTTCCGGCCACCGCCAACCCCAACGGGTGGAACGGCCAACTCAGGAAGCGCAGCCGGATCGCCTGCAGCGCAACCGACTGCAGGAAGCCGAACAGGAGGGCGCCGGAGGCAGAGCGGTCGGGTCCCTGGGGGTTCATCAGCCAGCTCTGCAGCCGGTTGAACGCTTCCCAGCCGAACGCCACCATGTGAGGAGCCATCTTCGCGCTGGCGCCCTCCAAGTACGCCAGGTGAAGATGCACCCAGAAGCCGGCGAGTGTACCGACCACAGTGGCGAGGGTGAGCACCCCGACCATTGCGCGCGTCGACAGCTTGCCCTTGTCCGACAGCCTCAGTGCCTCCAACTGGTGGGCGATGGGGATACTCCGGTAGGCGCGGTTGAACCAGTAGAAGAACGTCAGCACCGTCAACTCGCGCGGCGCAAACCGGAAATGGCCGAAGATCGAGGTGAGCACTCGCTCGGGACCGGAGTTGTGAAGGTCGTGGGCGGGGGGACCCAGCTCCGCCCGCATCCGGGCACACGAGAATGCGATGCCGAAGTACAGCAGCATCGCGGTGGCCGCCCAGCCGATCCGCAGGCCCGCAACCTGCCAGAAGCCGACCAGCGCTGCGAAGCCGACTACCAGGCCCGCCACGGCAGCGCGCTCTGTGCCCGAGCGGACCGAACCCACCGGCGCGTTGGCTACCGGACCGGGAGTGCCCACTGTGCGGCGGCGCCACTCGCGCCCCATGAGCCAGAGCGCTGTCACTGCGATGGCGAGGTAGGCGCCGAGGCATTGCTCTTCGACATACGGATAGCGCGCACTGTACCCGTACAGGCCGAACACGTCGCTGAGAACGCGCTCGGCCTTGAACCACAGGAAGAAGAACCAAATGGAGAACAGCAAGTCCAGTGGCAGCAGGTAGCCCAGCCCGATGGCAAACGGGTAGAACGAAACGGGCGTCCACCCCATGGCGCTCCACGGTCGACCGGTGAAGTACGGACCGATGTCCCAGTACTTCACGCGCAGCCCCGGGATGACGGGATACAGAAACGACAGCCCATTGAGCAGGCTGATTCCGGCCGCCACGCCAAACCCGGCCCACATGAGTGGCTCCCGCCACAATGCCGGTCTGTCGTCGGTCATTGCCAGCGGCAGATATAGCACCGGAAAGGTCAGGCGCTCCCGGTGGATCCACCGGTGTCGCACGAGGACCGCCATGCACAGCATCACGCCCAACAGCACACAGATGAACCCACTCCACAGCAGCACCGGCGGGATCCATGCCCGCAATACAGAGGGCTCGTACAGCGACCGCCCGCCCTCGTACCAGCCGATGAGCACCTCCCGGTCGGTAACGCCAAACGAGGTGGGCAGATACGGGAGGATGAGGTCTTCCCACCGGTTCTCCGGCGACGCGAACCAAGTGGGATGCCCCATCATCGGGACCAAGACGTCGAGGAAGTCGACGCTGGCAATCGCGGTCCCGCTGCACAGCATCACGTAGACGGTCAGCAGTTCGCCGGAGGAGAACGCCTGTCGCGGCAGAAATCGACGGACGACGACGTTCAACGCCACCAGGAGGGCGATCCAGAACACGACGTTGGCGAACAGGGAGAACGTGGTGGGATACGGCCCCGCGCTGCGCGTCGCCCCAGCCGATCCCATCTCCATCTGCACCACGACGAAGGCGTTCACAGGCAGGAGCAGGATCCCCACCAGCACCGCGCGGAAAGTGATGCCGCGAGGCGAGACCGCCCGCTCCGCGAGTGATGTCTGACCGTCTCGCCCGGCGCCTTGCGTCAAACCAGTGTTCCCCGTCAGAGCTGCGACCCCGGCAACGGACGCAGGAAGGTCTTCGTGATGTGGGATACGGTGTCTTTGTACTCGGCTTTGCCACGCAGCTCCAGCCAGCCGGGGTCTTCGAGGAACCGCTTCCAGTCTGCGTCGTGATCGGCCATGTCGTCGAAGGCAAGCAGGTAGGTGAGGTTGGGAAGCTGGGTGCCGAAGAGCGTCTGTCCGAAGAAGACCGCCTGCAGACCGACGCGCCGGAACAGGTCGATCTCCCCGCCGTCGTTGAACATCTCGATCTTCTTCAGACCCATCTTCTCGCTGTGGCTCTCGTAGGTGCGCAGCTCGAAGATCCGGGAGTCCTTCTTCTCGGGCGCGACGAGCTTTGGCATGTGCGAGAACGCCTGCAGCAGCCAGCTCTCGATGCGTTGGTAGGCAGGCTCGGCCTTGGGTGTGTTGAGTACCGAAGCGCCTGCCGCCTGGTACCCCGCATCTGCCTCCAGCTTGCCTTGCAGTCCGACGACCGACTCCAGGGACTTGTGCGGCAAGAGCGCGAAGACGACAGCCTTCTCCCCCTCCAGTTCCTCGAAGAGACCAACCGGGCCGACCCCCGCCCGATTCAGCGCCGGGACCGCGGCCTGCTGCAGGAACGTGGCAAGCGCTTGCTGCTGTGCCTCTCCCGCCGTGGTGTACCGGCGCAGCTCGTAGAACTCCCGGGCAGATTGGTCTTCGGCTGCTTCAGCGGCGGCACCCAACAGGGGAGCGGCTGTTGCGAGGCAGGAAGTGGCAAGCAGATCGCGTCGTTTCATCTTCTGGTTTCCTCTCTCCAAGCAAGGCAACTGGTCGCGTCACATTCTCCCCCGGCCGCCTCTCCCCTTCCTCCGCAGCGACGTCAGCCGCGCCTATAGCAGCTCGACCCGCTCACTCCGGCTCAGTTTCGCATGCGCGATCCGCAGCTTGCGGACGGCGTCGAGGCCGTACGAACACGGTGCGCAAAGAGTCTCCGTGAGTCGCGGCCCAGGTTCGCCCAGTTCCGCGTAGGCGTCTTGTGCTTTGCCCTGTGCGCCGAACCATCCTTTCAGCCGCTCCCGCAGGGCGTACTCAGCAGCGCTGACAGGGGGACGACGGTCGTCCATCTGACGGTCGAACTTGCCCTCCAGCTCAAACACGCACTTGAGCATCCCCGCGTCTTCGCAAACGGGGCAGTCCTCACACTGTCGGCAAACGTAGTCGCCCAGCTCCGGCGCCTCGCGCAGACAGTCGGCCAGTTCCTGTTGGGTGAATGGCGTCGAGTCGCAGCAGGCCGCCAAGTCGACCTCCAACTGCCCCAGCGAGTTGAACCCGGCGACGAGGCAGTCGCAATCTTGAGCCAGCGCGTAGCGGAGGGCGCGGCGCGGCGAGCGGTGGAGGTACCCATCTCCGAGCGGCTTCATGAAGGTGATCCCGATTCCCTTCGCGCGCAGCGCAGGGAGCACCACTCGCGGAATCTCCGGGTAGTTGCAGAAGTCCAGGTAGTTGCCCCAGATCAGCACCGCCTCGAGGGGCAGGCGTTCTGCGGCTTCCACGTACAGCATCGGCCAGTGAGAACTCAAAGCGATATGCCCGCTGAGTCCCTCGTCTTTCGCTCGCTGGAACGCCTTCAGCGCACCGTCCGGTCCGCCCACAGTCTGTAGCCCTTCGGCGTCGCCAAGGCCGTGGAACAGGTACACGTCCAAGTGGTCCGTCCGCAGCCACTCCAGCGACTCGTTGATCTCCCGCCAGGCGCCCTCGTACTTGCGCTGACCGGTCTTGGAGACCAGGAAGGTTCGGTGGCGGCGGCCTGCCAGCGCGCGGCCAAGCTTCTGCTCGCTGGCACCGTCGCCGTACTTTGCCGTCTCGATGTAGTTACCACCGGCGTCCAGGTAGCGCTCCACGACGGCGTCGATGGTCTCCTGGTCCGCCTCCACTTGGTGGAAGCCGCCCATGCCGAGGACCGACACTTCGAGACCGGTGTTGCCGAGAGGGCGTTTGGGGAGGGTGAGGTTCATGCGGAGTGTCGTCTCCTGATGAGAGTGGGGTCAGCCGATCACGGGGTGGGCCGGACCGGTCCCAACGTGCCGGTGAGATCGTCGTTCAGGACGTTCGTGTCCAGGTCATCCAGGACGATGATGCCGTGGATCGTTCCGGCGCGCGCGGCATCGCGCCACTTCCAGAGGAGGTTCCCGGCCGGGTCGAACTGGAGAATCTGGTCTCCCTTCTCGCTGTCCTGCGCTCCGTGGCCGGTCCAGTTGCAGACGACGAGGTCACCGTTCTTCAGGATCTGCATGCCGCAGAAGAACTGGTAGAACATCCCCAGCGGCGGTGGGTTTCCGCCGTACCGCTTCATCACTGCACCGGTCTCGTCCAACTCGCCGACGTAAGCTCCGTAGCCAGCAGCGACCAGCAGGTGACCGTCGGGGCGGCGCAGGACTTGGTAGAGGTGGCGGCCGTCCGGTACGGCGATCTGCCTCAGCACCTTCCCGTCCAGCGTCGCCTCGATGACGAGCTTCTCGTTGGCGCCGAACAGGATCGTGCCCTGGGGCGTAAGGCGCAACAGGCGGAGCGTATTGAGGTCCGGGAAGCTGGCCGCGCGCAGCACTTGGTCATCGGCGTCCAACTCGTACACAGTGATCCCGTTCAGGTTGCAGCCGATGACAGTGTGCCCATCCGCCCGCCGCCTGACCGACGCCGCTCCGTTGAACCGAGCGTCGGCCACCTGCTTGACGAGCTTCTGCGTCGCGAGGTCATACACGTAGTAGCCGTCGGGGCTGCTTAGCATCACTTGGTTGCTGCCGATTAGCTGGACGTCGCGGGACTTGGCGGGCAGCTTGAGCGTCCAGTCCTTCGACAGGTCAAGCTGGTTCACGTAGTGGAGCTGGCCGCGGGACTCGTCAACGGCAAGAAAGCGGTGTCTGACGAAGTTGGCTGTCCTGGTCACTTCCGCACCGGACCTCGGGATGGCGAACCAGTTTGGCAAGGCAAGCGCGAACAGAAATGGGATCTTCCTCAAGTAGATCATCAGCTCAGTCTCCATTGGTTACAGCGTACAGCCGGGCTGCCAGCCCGCGCGGGGATGCGCCAAAGGGCGAGCGGGCAGGCTGCGCCGCTCTACGAATCTCCGCCGCCGTGGGCGGTTGGATTGTACTCGGTCGCCGTCCTCCACGCACAATTCGACCTGACCCGCCCGCTCCGAGTATACTCTCGGGGAACCCTGCCGGACAGCCCGGAACCGATCGTGAAAGGGAGATTCATGCCAGCAGCATACGCACGCGCCGAGTTGCGTGACGGTTCGGCACTTA
The DNA here is from genome assembly GCA_002779825.1 of Armatimonadetes bacterium CG06_land_8_20_14_3_00_66_21. Classification (GTDB taxonomy): domain Bacteria; phylum Armatimonadota; class Abditibacteriia; order CG2-30-66-41; family CG2-30-66-41; genus CG2-30-66-41. Next base: position 24,644 of record PEVN01000246.1, read on the forward strand.
TCAACACCGACCACTTCACGGCCGAGGTCTGCCCCAAAGGCTATGTCAGCGGCGTCAAAGCCGGCACGTTCCGCGACAAACGCACGGGCGCGACGGATCTCGGTCACGGGCTCGACATCGTCGACTTCCTGCTCCAGCCCGGGCGGCACCCTCGCGAGAACGAACTGCCGGAGGCGCAGCGGTACCAATCCGAGGCCGCCTTCCACGGCTCCATAGAAAAGCACTATGTCGAGCTGCCACAGATCTGCACGCAGGCGCAGGAGCTCCCGATGACGGTCCACCAGGCGGAGGGCTTTGCAGTCGTGACGCAGCACTGGACCTGGACTGCTGCCACGGTAGGCTACCAGCCGGGCTCACGCTGGGACCAGACACTCGTGTTCCCGGCCGGGAAGCGCTTCTTCTATTCGGCCGACGTCGTCACCAGCGCCAACGACGCCGAGAAGCTACTCCTCCGAATCGACCTCCCGGGACACCTGAAGCACCAGCAAGCCGACACCTTCGAGGAAGTCTACCTGAGCTCCCACGGCCGGATCCCGGCAGAGGAGTTCCTGGTGGACTTCCCACCCGACGGGCGGTTTCTGTACCAGCGCCGGAACGGCGCGGCTGAGAGCCTCATTCGCGCCTACAAGATCCGCGGCGGTCCGTGGCTTGCCGGGATGACGCTGGACCCCGCCCAAGTCTGGGAAGCCTGGTGCCACCAGCGCGGCTACGTCTGCTTCATCGAGGAGATCGGCGGCTACCCCGTCCGGGCGGGCGACACGTTCGGCGCGGCCCATCTCCTCGGGTTCTTCGACTCGGTAGAGGAGATGCACCAAGTCTACGAAGAGCACCGCGGCGCAACACGGCTGGAAGCCAATGAGTCGTCCTACCACCTCGTGAAGGGAGACCGCTGAGGCGTCGCCCCACTGAACCTTCCTGCGCGCTGTGCCGTCTGAATAACGGTCGGTCACCGGCAAGTCACGCCGCAGACCGGCTCAACCAGCAAGTGGAGGCAGAACGCATGAAACCGAAGTACCTCCTGGCAGCCCTTGGGTCGCTCGTGTTGGTGCTGGCGGTGGTCCTCTCCGCCAGAGCAGAGAAGGGCCAGGGAGGCGGCGGCAACCGAGTCCAGGGGAACCTCACCTCAGTGGATGCCGACGGCAGGAAGATCACGGTGAAGGGCAAGGACGGCGACGCGCTCTCCCTGAACATGCGCAAGGCAGTCCTGCCGGTAACGACCTCCGACAGCACGAAGGCAGCGAAGGAAGCCTCGGCCGCGTTCACCGACCTCACTCCCGGTACCACCGTGGTGGTGTGCACCGCAGGCAACGACGCGCAGCTCAGTGCCACCACGGTTGTGATCGAGCCGACAGACATCGCGCCGAAAGGGAAGGGCGGCGCCAAGGCCGGCGGAAAGCACGGGAAGAAGAAGAACTGAACCCAAGCTGACCGGGCGGGTCACCGGTTCGCCGGCAACTGAGATAGCAGGCACGCGGCAACGGCTTTCCCCAGCACGTCGTAGCCAGCTTCGTTGAAGTGACAGCCGTCCTCGCCCTGCATGGTTGCCACGATTGGCGTGGCGACTGAGTGCAGGTCGTCAAAGGCGATGCCGTGCTTCTTCATGACTGCGGCGGCGACCTCGTTCAACTTGACCAGGGGGTCTTCGTGGGTGGTCTTGATCATCTTCCCCGACAGCGGCGTCGAGCTTGCCCACACAGGCTTGGCGCCGCTGGTCCGCAGCTTCGCCACAAGCTGCTCCAGGTGCTGCTGGTAGTCTTCCGGCTTGCTGTTGCGGTCGTGGATGCCGAAGTTGAAGTGGATGATGTCCCACTTGCCCTCGCCAAGCCAGACCGGCAGCTTCTGCAGACCCATCGTCGTCGGGCCGCAGTTCGCTGGGGCACGGTGCACATTGGCCTTCCCCGCCAACGCCCGGCGTACCGCCAGCGTGTACCCCCGAGAGATGGAATCGCCGATGAGTAGCACGCGCGGCAGCCTCGGGTCGTCCTTGACATAGTCCCAGGCGGTGACACTGCCCTTCAGCTTGGCCTGCTTGTAGAGCGGCAGGTAGAACGAGCCGAGGTTGCCCTCGAGTGTCTTCTCCCACGCCAACTCCTCCGGCGCCATCCTCGCCTTGCGGGCTTCGTCGGCGGCTAGGTCGTATGCTGGCTTCTTCTCCTCGGCGACAGCCCTGCTCACGGCTGCGAATGCCCCCGCGAGCAGCAGAACGCGGGTGAATGTGTGTGTGTGCGCCAACTTGTGCATCCGAATCCGCCTGTTGGTGGCAGCCCTTCCGTTCAGACCGGACCACCCTCAAACTCCAGCTTCACCACCATCACTTCGTCCAGTAGCTCATTCACCGGCAGCCCGCGAATCCGCAGGTACTCCGGCTGGTGCCACATCCGCGCGCCGCGGTCGAGGCGGACCTCGAGTTCCTGTCCGGTGTTGAGCAGCATCGCCTTCTTCGGCAGTGCACCGAAGTTCGTCAACACGACGCCGGTGGCTTCCGGATCTCGGAACAGGTGCACGTAGACGTTCCGGCCGAGCTGCGTCAGCAGAACGTCGGCGCTGGAGGTCAGTCCGGGCGCGGGGCTAGCGGCGAAGGACTCCTTCACCTTCCCGTACCATTCGCCGAGTCGCCGCAAAGCGCGAGTCTCCTGTTCACCGATCGTGCCGTCGGCCTTGGGGCCGACGTTGAGCAGGTAGTTACCGCCCATAGCCAGGATCCTGTCGAGGCTCTGCATCATGAACTTGTCGGAGAAGTAGTCTTCGTCGTGTTTGTACCCCCAACTGTGGACGCCCAGGCTCTGGCAGGCTTCTGTCCGCTTCTCGAACGCGCGGCCTTCGGGTATGTGCCGTTCCGGGGTCCCGTAGTCGCCTTGGTCGAACCCGCGGTCATTGACGATCGCGTTCGGCTGCAGCTCGCGGATCATGGCGCTGATTGACGGGTCCACCTGGCCGGGGACATTCATGTCCCACCAGATCCCGCCGAGTTCGCCGTAGTTGGTGCACAGCTCGCGAATCTGCGCCTTGAGGAACTCTATGTACTTCGGCCAGTTCGGTTCGTCGCCGGGCTCGGGGCCCGGCAGTTCGTGGTGCCGGCCTTCGTTGGGGTAGTTCGGGTGGTGCCAGTCCGCGACGGAGTAGTACAGGCACAGCTTGACTCCGCGTCGGTGACACGCCGCTGCCAGCATGCCCACCAAGTCCTTCCCGTACGGCGACCTCATTACGTTGAAGTCGGTGCACTTGGTGTCCCACAGGCAGAACCCGTCGTGGTGCTTGGTAGTCAGGCAGAGGTACTCCATGCCCGCCGACTCGACGAGGTCGAGCCATGCATCGGGATCGTAGTTCACCGGGTTGAACCGCTCGGCCAGCTTCACGTAGTCGCTACGGGCCACGTTCTGCCGCCACTGCGTCTGCTCGTGCCACCCGGGCAGTGCGTACAGCCCCCAGTGCACGAACAGGCCGAACCGTCTCTCGAAGAACCAGTCACGTCCGTCGTTGAACCGTTCGATCACTTCCTCTTCCCCTTTGCCGGCGCGGCTTTTCTCGCCCCCCTGACTCGCTTGGCTCGGACCGGCGTGTTCTGCGTGGGCAAGGACTTCGCCAGCGCAGCCTTCTGACTCTCCATGTCCGCGCTGCTCGACCGGTTGGTCCACTCGTAGGGATCGCCCTTCTCGTCGTACAGCTCCTCGTCGCCATTGGCGTAGCGGAGGTAGCGCCACGAATCGGTTCGCACCGTGTGGTTCATGTAGCCGAAGGTGGTGACCGCCGGCGCGTCCCAGGGCGCCGTCGGATCGGCCAACAGCTTACGGAGGTCGGCGCCGTCCACGTGCTTGGGCACCGGAATGCCAGCCAACCCGCAGAGCGTCGGGTAGATGCACATGAAGTCCACCGTGCGGGCGCAAATCGTGTTGGGCTTGGTCAGCCCGGGCACCACCCAGATGAACGGCGCGCGGGTGGCTTCTTCCCAGAGCGTGAACTTCCGCCAGTGATGCTTCTCGCCCAGGTGCCAGCCGTGGTCGCCCCAGAAGCAGATGATGGTGTTCTTGGCGTAGGGGCTCTTCTCGAGGGCGTCCAACAGGCGACCCACGTTCATGTCGGTGTAGGCGCCAGCGGCCAAGTACGACTGGATCGCCGCCTTCCACCGGCCGGTTCCGAGGATCTGCTTGTGGTCGCCTTCCGGTTTCGCCATGCGGATGCCGGCAGGGGGAATGTCGTCGAGGTCGTCTTCCTTGTAGGGCGGCAACTGGATGGTCTCCTCGGGGAACATGTCGTAGTACTTGCGTGGTACCACCCACGGCAAGTGCGGTTTGTGAACGCCGCACGCGAGAAAGAAGGGCTTGTCGTGCTGCTTCCCCAACTGCTGAATGCAGTAGTCCACGATGCGATAGTCGGACAGGTCGGAGTCCTTCAGGTCGTGCGTCACCGGAGTGTGGAAGCCCTCCAACTTGCCGATGCCCTTGACGCGCTCACCCACCTGCTCGTCATCTTCCGACCCGAAGCCTCGCTCGTCGAAGTAGTCGTCCCACTCGCCGGGGTAGTAGGTACTACCATGGTAGATTTTCCCCGCGCCTGCGACGTAGTAGCCGGCCTGCTTGAAGGTGGCCGCCAACCCGATCCCCTCGGGCACGTATTGCTTCCAGTTGTCGGGATTCTGGTAGCAGCCGGTGGCGCCGGGCCGCAGGCCGCTCATCAGCGCCGCACGCGAGGGATTGCAGAGCGGCGCCGCGCAGTACCCGTGAGTAAACGAGGTGCCCCTCCGCGACAGCCGGTCCATGTTGGGCGTCTTCGCCTGCGGATTGCGGCCGGTGTAGCCCACCCAATGGTTCAAATCATCGACGGCGAGAAACAGGACGTTCGGTCTGTCGTCCGCCCGGACGCTCCGCGACTTGCCCACCAGCAGCCCGGCGCCGATCGCCGAACCGACGCTGAGAAAGTCACGACGAGTGAGTTGCGCGCTCATGAGTCAACGCCTTTCCGGAGGGAACGCCCGCGCCCTTGGATGCCAGCGTGGGCGCAAGTGTTCGGCATACAACGATGACGATCAGGCGGTGCTGTGGCGGCAGGCTATCGCTCCGGCGTGCCCTGCACTTCCAACTCCCGAAGGAAGATGAAGCCGTTGGGCTTGTGCTGGAATGAGAGTTCGTGAACGTCAGGGAGAACGAGGCGGACGAAGCCGCTGCCTTTGGCGTTGAGTCCAGTCAGTCCATAAGTGTCGGGAGTGTAGTTCTTGAACTCCGTCCTTCCCACGGTCGTGAACCGCTGACCGTCGCCGGAGACCTGGACCTCCACCGTCTTCGTGCCGCCCCTCGCGGAGTTGTGGACGCAGATGGCGGTGACGGTGAACACACCTTGCAGGTCGACGGTGACCTCTTTCGGGAACTTCATGGCGCCGTTGGTGGCAAACGAATTCTGGTTCGTGTCCTTCACACTGCCGTCGGTCAGTCCCCCGAAGAGGCCGTTGGTGATGGGCTGCGTGCAGACGAAGGGCTTGCCGACAGCGATGCCGTCCACCGTGGTGCCCAAGCCGTACCGGAAGTCGTCGGTGCGGAAAGGTCCGGCAGGCAGCCCTTCCTTGTTGTACAGGTTGCACAGCGGGAAGTCCGCCCAGGCGTAGCGTACGGCGACAGGCTTGTTCACCTCGGGGTTCGACACGACGACCGTGTTGCCCTCGAGCGCAGCGTCGGCCCACCTGAACTTCTTGTCCTCGCCGCAGACGGTGAAGCCCTTAAGGGTGCCGGCGGCGAGGTGGTTTCCGTCCAGGTCCACCTCCTCCGCGATCAAGCCGCCGCCCACGTTGTTGAACTCCCTTCCCTGGTTCTCGGACCGAACGGTCAACACGCGCGGCTCAGCGGAGGCGGGCAGTGCGTCGAGCTTCACCAGCCAGTTGCCTTTGGCATCGGCTGTGGCCGTCTTCGTCTGCCCGCCGAACGTCACCGCCACCTTCTCGCCCGGATCGGCCGTCCCATAGACCGGGCACGGCAGGTCGCGTTGCAGCACCATGCTATCGGTAAAGAGCCCGGGGAGCTTCACCTCGGCGAAGAGTGGTGGCGCGCACAGCGGGGTCAGGAGAACAGCGAGTAGAACTCGGGTTGGTGCTGTCTGCATGCGGATCATTGCCTGTACCTCCGTCACAGAACGGTGACTCTCTGGGAGCGCGGTGGCCGCCGACCATCGGTGCGCCCTCAAGCCGCAGGCCGGCTCCGTCCCGACCGGCGGATCTGCTCGACCAAGTCCCCCAGCTCCCTCAGCTTCTCCGGGCGCTGAGCGGAGAGGTCGTTGGCCTCGGCCGGGTCCTCGGCGATGTTGTAGAGCGCGCCGGGCTTGTCGATGGCGATCTTGTGGGGCGGACAGAGCCCGTCGGCGTGGGCGCCCGGTGGCACGTACTTCCAGTCCCCCTTGCGGATGCTCAATCCGCCGGCATGCTCGACGATGTACGCCCGGCCTTCGGCGGAGGTGCCGAGAAAGGTGGGGAGCATGTTGAGACTGTCGGGGCAGTCAGCGGGCGCCAGCTCCGTCTCCACCAGGGCGGCCAGGCTGGCAGCGAGGTCAACCTGGCTCACCTTCGCCTCTGTGACGCCCGGCTTCACGCGCGCCGGCCAACGCACCACGAAGGGCACCCGAGTCCCGCCCTCGAAGACGCTGTACTTGCCGGCGCGGTACGGACCCGCCGGGCGGTGGCGGCCGACTCGCTCGACAGCCTGATCGACATACCCGTCGTCCAGCACGGGGCCGTTGTCGCTGGTGACGATGAGGAGGGTGTTGTCGGTGAGACCGTGCTTGTCCAGCGCCTCACCGACCGCGCCGACCTGCCAGTCGAACTGCACAATCGCGTCGCCGCGAGGGCCCATGGTACTCTTCCCCGCAAAACGGGCGTGGGGCACACGCGGCACATGGATGTCATGCGTCGCGAAGTACAGGAAGAACGGCTTCGACTTCGAGCGCTCAATGAAGCCGATAGCCTGCTGCGCCAGGACATCCGCCATGTCTTCGTCCACCCAGCGAGCCGACTTGCCGCCCTTCATGTAACCGATGCGCCCGATGCCGTTGACCACGCTCTGGTTGTGCCCGTGGCTCCAGTCCATGCGGAGCTTGCCGCGGTCAGTGACGCCATTGGGTTCGCCCGGAAAAGGCTGCCGGTACGAGACGGAAACCGGGTCAGCAGGATCCAGCCCGACGACGCGGTGGTTCTCCAAGTAGACGCACGGGATGCGGTCCCCGGTCGCGGGGAGAATGAAGCTGTAGTCGAAGCCAAGCTCCAAGGGGCCCGGTTTGACCTCACCGTTCCAGTCCTGCTCGCCCGTCTTCTCGCCCAACCCTAAGTGCCACTTGCCGACCACGCCCGTGGCGTAGCCCGCTTGCTTCAGGAGCGAGGGCAGCGTCGCGCGGCCGGGCTCGATGACGAGTGCGGCGTTCCCCGCGGCGATGCCGGTGCCGGGCTTGCGCCACGCGTACTCGCCGGTCAACAGCGAGTAGCGCGATGGCGTGCATGTCGCCGAGGTGGCGTAGGCAGAGGTGAAGAGGAGTCCCTGCGAAGCCAACCGGTCAATGTTGGGCGTCTTCACGCCAACGGCGCCGTAGCAGCTCAAGTCGCCGTAGCCGACATCATCAGCGTAGATGAGAACGATGTTCGGTTTCTGCACAGTGTCTTCTCCCTCCGCCAACCGACACCGCCCGGCGAAGGCGCCGGTGAGCGCAACAGCCGTCGTGCGCAGGAAGTCCCTGCGGGATCCGTTGGGCATCGTCTGACAGTACCTCCAGGTCACGGTCGCGGTGGCGTCCATGGGCGAGGTGTAGCCGGTAGCCCAGTATATCCGAGACTGCAATCGGCTGTCCGTGGCCAGGCGCACCTTGCACTCAGGTTACGCATTCCGTAACCTGGCAACATGGTCGATCAGGGCGCGCGGCTGGTACCTGGGTCGCGGACGGGCAAAGCCAGGGCTCTTCGTTTCGTTGCGACAATTTGCCACTTATGGCATCCTACTGCCATGAAGTTCAACGACCTCATAGATATTGCCGGCAATGAGCCTGCCTTTGAGACCGGCCTGCTGCTTGCAGGCGACGTGGACCCGGACGACGTGCGACGGCAACTCAGCCGCTGGACCAAGACGGGCAAGCTCCTTCAACTGCGTCGCGGCGTCTATGCTCTGCCTGCGCCGTTCCGGAAGGTGGATCCACATCCCTTCGCCGTCGCGAACCGGTTGGTGCCCGGCTCGTACGTGAGCCGACAATCGGCACTCGCCCATTTCGGCATGATCCCGGAACACGTGCCCATGGTGACGAGTGTCTCGTGCCGGCGTCCGGGCAACTTCAAAACCCCACTTGGGCGTCACGATTTCCGCCATGTGAAGGCGAGCCTGCTGTTCGGCTTCGCGTCTGCCGAAGTTGGCCGTGGGCAACACGCGTTCGTGGCCTCTCCGGAGAAGGCATTGCTGGATCTCGTCTACCTGCAGCCGGGGGGCGATTCCCCGGCGTACCTGCGCGAACTCCGTCTGCAAAACCTGCCTCGCCTCAACCTCGCCGAACTCACCCGCCAAGCGGAGGTCGCAAGCAGCCCCAAACTGCGCCGGGCATCACAGGCTATCGCGGCGTTGGCGCGCGAAGAAGCCGAGGAGTATGAGCCGCTGTGAAGGAGCACCTGCGTCGCCTACTGAACGGTAATCAATCGACGGCCCACGGCAGGAGCGTGGCCCGCGAGTACTTGCAGGCGCAGATCCTGGCCGTGTTGCAGCGTGCCGGGGCAATGGTCCCATTGGCGTTCCACGGCGGGACTTCGCTTCGCTTCCTGTTCGGCATCTCGCGCCATTCGGAAGATCTCGACTTCGCGCTGGAGCAGAGGCGGTCCCTGTACGACTTCCGCTCGTACCTCGACTCGATCCGGACGCACTTGGGGGCGGCGGGGTACGAGGTGGACCTCCGCGTCAACGACCGCAGGACCGTGCACAGCGCCTTCGTCCGCTTTGCGGGTCTGCTGCACGAACTGGGTCTCTCTCCCCACGCCAACGAGATCCTGGCAGTGAAGATCGAGGTTGACACCAACCCGCCCGCAGGGGCGAGGTTGGCGACGACGACGGTGAGGCGACACGAGCTGCTACGCCTTCACCACCACGACCGCGCCTCGCTCCTGGCCGGGAAGCTCCATGCGCTTCTCCAGCGGTCCTACACGAAAGGGCGCGACCTGTACGACCTCGTGTGGTATCTGTCGGATCGCGACTGGCCTGCGCCAAACCTGACGCTACTGAACAATGGTCTGCAGCAATCGGGGTACGGCGGCCCGGCTCTCATTGAGGGGACATGGCGAGACGTAGTTGCCCTCCGGCTCCACGAAATCGACTGGGCGAAGGGGCGGGCAGACGTGGCGCCCTTCCTTGAGCGAGAAAACGAACTGGAACTGCTCACTCGCGAGCATGTCACAGAGCTGCTGCTGAGCGGACGGTAGGCAGTGTCTCTTGTGGGAACGCGGCGCCCCCTCCCCGGCCTGTCCGCACCCGCTCGTGGAGTCCACTGACAAGCCGGGCAACGGGGCAGCAGCCTCAGCAGCAGCAGCGCATCCGGGCCCACGCGTCTTTCAGCGTGCGCTTCGCATTGGCAACGACCAAGTCGGGGCACTCGCCCTCAGCCGGCTTTACCTCGAAGCTAACGAGGGGGCGACTCGGGCCGAGGTAGCCAATCCTCTGCAGGCCTTGCAGGTACGCGGCCACGTCGCCGGCGTCGTTCTCGCTGTTGGGGTAGCCGAAGCGCGGGTGCTGGTCTCCGGTGCCCGGCGCGCCGTCCTTCATCACGCAGTTGCCCATGTGGGCGTGGACGAGAACGTCTTTGACGGCCTCCAGCGCGTCGTCGGTCGCTTCGTGCTGTAGCGGGAAATGGCTCAGGTCCACCATCAGCCCGAACTGAGGGCAGGTCTGCCGGACGTCTCGCACGAACTCGGCGCAGGCGGCATTGGGGCCCGCCAGGCAGCACTTGTCGACGTCGTAGTCGAAGCTCTCCATCACCAGTGGGAAACCCTCGGCGTAGGCGCACAGCTCCAGCACCGAGTCCTTCAGCCTGCCCCAGGCTGCCGGTCGGCCAGACTCGTCGGGCGCGTCCTTGCCACTGAGGAATGCGCACCCGACAGCGCCCATGTACTTGGCTTCGTCGATGGCCGCCTTCATCTCAGCGACAGCCTTCTGGCGCTCGGCTTCGAACCCGTGGTTGAGGTCCAACTTGCCGCCCAACAGCCGCGGCTGGGCGCCATAGGCAACGGTGAGGCCGCTGGTTGCCAGCAGGTCGCGCGCTTCCTCGCGCACCTTGTCGTCCTTGATTGTGGTGATCTCGACGCAGTCGAAGAACTCATCCGCCGCAATCTTCTCCAGCGTCTCGAGGATGGGGCCCTCGCCCTTCATCGTCTGGGGATACGCCATGAAGTGGATAATCCCCACCTTCATACAGTCTGTCCAACTACCTCTCACAAGTATCGCCTCCTCAGGCTTTGCGCGTTTGCCGTGGCGACACGCCGCGGTGCACCACGGTTCAGGGGCTCAGGGGGTTCCACAGGGCGTGCTGTTTCTCACGTCGTCGACTGGAAAGCGTCAGGAGCCTTCGCGAAGATGTTCCGCACAGACTCGTACATCAGCGTCAGCGCGATGATGCAAACGATACCGATCATAGCGGCAAACAGCGCGTACTCCAAGCTCGTGCTCTGTCCGCCCTCGTCCGTGACGAACTCAGTTGCTTTGGTGCGGAAGACGGACAACCAGCGCGGCATGTCTGTATCTCCTGCTTCCGTGGTCTCGGCGGCGACCCTAAGTATAGCCGAACCTGGCTATGCACCTGTCTCCAGTCGCCTTGATTCCACACCCTATGTGGTGTGTCACGTGTCTGCGTTTTCCGCACCGATCTGGCGGGCTGGCACCGGATCAATGGCTACGGCCGGTTGCACCAGTCGATAGAAGAGCTTGCCGCGGGACCT
>PEVN01000300.1 GCA_002779825.1 Armatimonadetes bacterium CG06_land_8_20_14_3_00_66_21
CCCTTGCGGGATGGGGAACCGGAACGTGCCGTTTGCCGCCCGCTCCTGGATTGCGCCGGGCACCTGGGGCCGCACATCAGTGGCGTCCGCGATCTGCACGCCCACCGTCGCTTCAGCCGAAGTGTCCATCGTGTCCGAGACATCGAGCACGACGAACAGGCGGCGCCGGTCGCCGTTCTTGACGAGGTAAGACAAGCCGGTGAACGTCACCTGCTGGTTTGTGAACTGCGAGGACGCCACCAGTCGATCCGCGGAAGCAGTGGCCGTCGCCGTCGGCTGGAAGCCGCTCACCCCATTGGAGTCATCGAACAGCGACACCCGCGTGGTGTCGCTGTCCAGCTTGCTCGAGCCGCTCTCGTTGAACCGGAGCGTGTCCAGGGTGACATCGTTGGTGGAAAGAGCCGAGTGCGCGAAGTCCAACTGGAGCATCGCCGCATTGGTGGCCCCCTGCGGAATCGTGGGGGACGCCAGGGGCGTGCCGGTCACAACCAACTCCCGAGGCTCCACGTAGATGTCCGCGGTCATCACCGGCCCGGTGTTGCCGACTTTGGCGATGCGGACATAGCTGTCGAAGGCCGTCCCCGGCAGAAGGTTGCCGCTGGTGTCAGCCAGCCCACGACTTTGGCTGGTCGCGGTCGAGTTGCCCGCCAGATCGTGGGAGTATTGGTCCCACACTGTCACGGTGCTGCCTGCATCGGCGCCGAAGGAGTCCGTCGCCAGCGTGGTCAACGGCTGCGCCCGGAGCTTGCGTTCCAGTTCGTATTGGCCGTCGGCCTGCTCCACCGCTACCAGCCACAGGTCGTCGTTCTGCCCGCCGGAGTTGGGCGGCAGATCCGGATAGTAGAAGATCCCGTACCGTGGGTCAACGTGGTAGACCGTCAGCCCGAAGGGCGTGAAATCGCCAAACAACTGCCTGTTGTGATTCTCCACCAAGAAGTACTCGCCGGTCGCGCCCGGCACCGGGATCGACAGCACCCGCGACTCGTCATACACGCCTTCTACTTCGGGCAGACGCTGCCCCAGGCGATCGTTGGTTACCACGATGGGGTTGATCCAGGGCCCCGGCACGGCGATGGACTTGCAGTAGGGGTCGAGGCGGATGCCCGCGCCCGACATCAGGCTGTACGGTCCCACGGCGTGCGTGACGCGATGGGGCGGGTTGTAGCCTGCGCCGCTGTCGCCGTCGAAGAGATTGGGGAACCCGAAGGTGAAGCCGAGGGTCGCGGCCACTGTGGCCAGACCGGCGCTCTCCGGCACCATGATCGAGCTGTCGTAGAAGCTGCCGTTGGCGGCAATTCCCGGGCTGCCGCCGTCCGGGTACACGTAGATCACGCGGTCATACTGAGTGACGTCGATCCCGTTGTCGGCCAGCAGGAAGTTCACGTCTTCCTTCACCCCGTCCACATCGTGCGGGTACCAGCCAAGCAGCCCACCCGTCGGCCGATTGTGGTCCTCCAAGTCGTGATCGTAGGGGGCAGGGCGCGCCCTGCGGTCATTGGCGTTCTCCACATCGCCGCCGATGTCGTCCCACTGGTTCTGGCGGTTCCGCAGGCGCTGCAACTGGTAGGGATCCCCGGCGCGGAACTCAGGGTCGGTCGTGTAGTAGCAGTAGCTCTTCAGGCGGTGCGGCGTCAGCGGCATCTGCACGTTGGCCGCATCGGTGGGTCCCGTCGTCTGCAGCACATCGGCGCTGGCGAACCGCGTGTTGTTCAGGGTGACCCCCCAGTCGACCCAGCCACTGATGCTCTGGGTCACGGTCACGTTCCCGCGGAACCGGCTATTATCGAACGTGACCTGCCAGTTCCGTCCCCAATACGGGCCGACGGCGGTCCCTCCGGCGGCGATCAGCATGACTACGCGGCGGCTATCAAAGGGGTCGACGCGAAGGCGGAGGCGCGAGGTGCCCAAGGGGAGCGGTCGGCCCGTCGGGCTCTCGATGTTGTAGAAGAACGAACTGCTGGCCCCGGGAATGTCGTAGACGGACCGAGACCAGACCAACGTGATCCAGGAGTTCACCATCACCGGAGTGCTGGCGGGATCCGCGGTCGTGTTGACTGTGCCGTAAGCGAGCACGGGCTCTCCGGTAGGCTCGGGAATGGGTCGGATCAGCGGAGTGCCCGGCTGGAACGCGTAGAAGGGTGCAGTCTGGGGGGCAATGTCGGTTCGGTCCAACGGGTGCCGGCTCTCCAGCCAGCCCACGATGTCACTGCGGTCGCCTGACAGGCGTACGTGACCGTGGGAGTTCTGCCAGTAATAGTTGACCACGCTGTTGGCGTTGGCCGGGTCGAAGAGAAGGCTGTACCACTGCTCCCGCATATCCACCGACTGCGGGTAGTTCTGGCCCCGCACGCCGGGGTGGGTCTGCGAGCCCCAGGTGACCGCGCCGAGGGTGAAGTCGGAGAGGTTGTTGGCCTGGTTAAACGTCGGGATGATTCGGCCGCCCGGAGTCTCGCCGATGGGCGGCAAGCCCTCAAACCGGTCGGGCATCCCATTCAGGTTCTGGTCGCTGATGGGGTGGAAGTACCGTGTGCCGCCGGGCTGGCCGGTAGTGCGGTAGTAAACCTGCAAGTTCTGCGTACTGAACTGCGGCGGCGCATCCACCCACTGGGGGAACTCGACGGCGACCACCAGCGTCCGCAGCGCCACCGGTGTCTGCCGGGACCGCGTCGTAGCGGAGATCGACTCTCCCTTGCTCAAGCGCAACAGGCGGTCGCGCTGCTCCTGCGTCATGGTCCAGTTGAAGAAGCCCTTCTTCTGAGCCTCGTTCCACTTCTGCTGGAAGTACTTGTGGGCGGCGGACCCCTCCTGCCCGACCACCTGCTCGTAGTAGCGCCTCCCGAGTTCAGAGTCCGGGTTCAGCAGCAAGCCGCTCCCCTGCTTCTTGACCGGTCGCTTGCCCCCCGAGACCTTCACGAAGTCGGCCAAGGTGCCGTTCGGGAGAGAGAACTTGTTGAGGACACGAAGTCGCTTCCGCTCCTCCAACTGCTTCAGGTACTCCTGGGCTTCCCGCTCACTGATGGCTCTCCTCTGGGCGATGAGCTTCGCCATCCGCTCACGTTCTGCCCCGATATTGAAAGTGATCTCGTCCGAACCAGCGCGGCGCTCGGAGCGCCGAGACAAGGCCAGCGCAAACATCCCGGCTCCGATCGCCGCAGCCATGAGGCCGCTCAGGAGCACGATTTTTGGTGATCGGTTGCGCATAGTTGCTTCCGT
>PEVN01000378.1 GCA_002779825.1 Armatimonadetes bacterium CG06_land_8_20_14_3_00_66_21
TGCCGCCGACAAATGGGCAGGGCGCTTCCCAAGCGGGTGCACGGGCTTCTCTCTGCGATAGCGCACTCCGCCAGGCCCCCTATGCGGCAGGCCGGATCTGGTCCACAATAGGGCGACCGGCGCGGCATACGGGGTCCTTCTTCGATGTGCAAGCCCGGCAGACGGGACCCAGCGTGTTGAGCCACTGGAAGACGACCACCCGCTACTATCCCTTCAGCCGCTTCCTGCGCGAGACCTTCGGCTGCGACGTGCGCCGGATCGCGGTGAACGGCGGCTTCGGCTGCCCGAACCGCGACGGCGCTATTGGCGTCGGCGGCTGCACGTTCTGCGTCAACCCGAGCTTCAGTCCGGTCGCAGGCGACCAGGCGCCGAGCATTCGGCAGCAGGTGCTCAGCGCGATTGGTCAAGCTCGGGGGCGCGGCTTCGACGGCAGGTTCCTCGTCTACTTCCAGCCGTTCACCAACACCCACGCCGAGGTGGACACGCTTCACCGTCGCTATGATGAAGCGCTATGCGACGAGGGCATCGTCGGCCTGGCGATCGGCACCCGGCCCGACTGTGTGCCGAACCATGTGCTGGATCTCGTCCAGAGCTACACCGACCGCTGCCAGGTGTGGCTGGAGTACGGGATCCAGTCCTGCCACGACGCCACGCTCGACCGAATCAACCGCGGCCACACCTGGGAGGCGGTCGTGGACGCCGTCGAGCGGACCAGAGGCCGCGGCATCCTGATTTGCGTTCACGCGATCCTCGGCCTGCCAGGCGAGACGCGGGAGCACATGCGGCAGACCGCGGAGCGCGTAGCTGGGCTTGGCATCGACGGGATCAAGCTGCGCCAGCTCGCCATCGTGAAAGGCGCGCAAATGGAGGCCGAGCACGAGCGTGGCGAGGTCGCGACGCTGACAGGCGAGGAGTACGTCTCTCTGATTGCCGACTTCCTTGAGCGCTTGCCGGAGAGCATCGTCGTCCAGCGTCTCGTCGGCGACACCCGCAGCGACCTGCTCCTCGCGCCGAAGTGGGAGGAGAGCAAGTCGCAGGTGCTGTCGGCGATCACGAACGAGCTTCGGCGACGGGGAACTTGGCAAGGATCGCTTTTCGCCGGGTAGGACCCGCGGCTGCGCTTGCTGGCGCACGGCTCCAGGTGAGGTCGGTGAGCTCCTCGATATCGGGCCAAGGCAGTACTTCGCACTCCGTCGTCAACGTGCGGAGTGGGGTGCATTAGGGCAGAACTGCAGAAACGCCCCGCGTTCCCCGTAGCATAGCCCCTTGTGGACGTCGCCGGTGCGCAGAACGACGCCCACAAGGAGCTATGCTACGGGATTTTTCAGTTTCTGCGATTCCGCCCTAATGCGCCCTGCGGAGGGTGGGATCGGCAGTTCTGGGAATCAACCGTGCGCCTCTGCCCGGGGTCTTACAATTTGCGAATTCCAACAGCAATCTGTAAGAGCGCGCACGACCCGACCGACCACGGAACACCGGCCACCGAAGGAGTGCGCGAACGGACGTTGAACCTTCTCTGGTGCTGCACGACATGACGAGGAGTCCTTCCGCCCATGATTCGCCTCTCAACCAACTCCTTCTCCTGGAACACCACCTACAACAAAGGGCTGGACGAACTGACGCCGGTCGGTCTGTGCCGCAAAGCGGCTGGCTGCGGCGCGGAAGGCATCGAGATTGATCCGACTCGAGTCACTGCCGAGCAACTGAACGACTGCGGCCTCTGCCTGAGTGGCGGCTCGACCGGCGGCCCGTTGTACGACAACTGGACGGCCGCTGATGCCGACAAGGTGGTCGCCACGGCCGCCGATGTCAAGGCAATCGGCGGCGAGTACGTGTTCTTCACCGCCGCGCCCAAGGGCGGGTGGGGCGCGCACGAGCCGGTCACGGGGGAGGACTTGGCCGTTGCCGGCGAGCGGTTCAACGCACTCGCCTCCCGAGTTGTTGCCGAAGGCGTAGCCCTCGGCCTGCACAATCACGCTGCTTGCCCGGAAGGGCTGGCGGCGGAGCTTGCGCTGGTGCGCGACCACGTGGACCCGGCACTGATCGGGCTGTACCTCGACATCGGCTGGGCGTTCTGCAGCGAGGGCGACCCGGCGGCAATCGTCCGGGGGTTCGGCGAACGCTGCATGGGGTTCCATTTCCGCAACCACACCGCCGACAAGGCTCCCACCGAGACCCTCAGCGAAGGCGCCCTGGACACCCCGGAGATCGTGGACGCCATCATCGCCACCGGCTACGCGGGCTGGGTGGCATTGGAGCTGTGGCACCGAGAAGATGTCCTCGTGACCAAGAGCATGCCGGAGTGTCAAACGGAATCGCTCGCCTACCTGCGGAGGCTGTTCGCCGGTGCCTGACCAAGGGGCATTGCGGTTCCGGTTTTTGGGGCCGATCCGTGCGTCGGACCAGTCTGACGAGTCGGACAGGTCGGGCCGCCGCCTGAAGGCAGGGACCACGAACACTGAACCGATTGGAGAAGACTATGAACCTCACACTTATCACGCTTGCCCTTTGCTTGGTCCTCATGGGTGCCTCGCTTCAGGCGTTTGCAGACACGACGCTTCACGTCGCGCCCGAGGGCAATGACCAATGGAGCGGCAGTGCCGCGCGCCCGAACGCTGGCAAGACCGACGGTCCTCTGGCCTCCCTTCAGGGCGCGCGGGACGCGGTCCGCCGGCTGAAAGCCGGGAAGGAGCTGACCGAAGCGGTCCGCGTCGTCGTAGCAGCCGGGACGTACCAAGTTGGCGAACCGGTTGTGTTCTCGCCGGAAGACAGCGGCACCCCCAAGGCGCCCGTCCTGTACGAAGCCGCGCCAGGCGCGAAGCCGCTCTTCACCGGCGGCCGCAAGCTCACCGGCTTCAAACCGGGCAACAACGGCGTGTGGACAGCGCAGGTCCCCGACGTGGCAGCAGGCAAGTGGTACTTCGAGCAGCTCTGGGTCAACGGCAAACGAGCGACCCGGGCGCGGACGCCCAACACGCACTGGTTCTACACGGTCGACAAGATCGAGAACGGCATCGACCCCGAGACGGGGCAGCCGGCGGAGCTATCGAGCCGCGCCTTTCACGCCCGCGCGGAAGACCTCCAGTCGCTCCTGCAGGTCCCCAAGGAGAAGCTCAACGACGTGACGCTGGTTGCCTACCACTCGTGGGAAACGTCGCGTTCACGGCTGGCGGCGGTGGACCCGAAGACCGATTACGTGTTCGTCACCCACGCCATCCCCTGGGGCTTCAACCAGTGGGGGCCGCGGCAGCGGTGGCACGTGGAGAACTTCAAAGAAGCGTTGGACGCACCAGGCGAATGGTTCTTAGACCGCGACGGCACACTCTCCTACATTCCGCTGCCGGGCGAGGACATGACTACTGCCGAAGTCATCGCGCCCGCCGGCGTCGAGGGATTCGTGCGGTTCACTGGGCAGCCGGAACTTGGTCTGCTGGTGGAGAACCTCACGCTGAAGGGGCTGAGCTTCCAGCACAGCCAGTACGTTCTCCCGCCCGAGGGCCACGGCGACGGTCAGGCGGAGGTGACCATTCCGGCCGTCATCACCCTCGAGGGCGCTCGCAACATCGCCCTCGACGACTGCGAAGTCAAGCACATTGGCATCTCCGGTCTGTGGTTCCGGCGCGGTTGCCGGGACTGCCGCGTGACGCGAACGTACTTCGCGGATCTGGGCGCCGGCGGGGTGAAGATCGGCGAAGGCTGGGGCGTCGACCTGAAGGACGAGGCGGTCCACACCGGGCATTGCGTGGTAGACAACTGCCTCATCCACACCGGCGCCCGCATCCATCACGGCGCCATCGGGGTGTGGATCGGCCATAGCGGCGACAACCAAGTCACCCACAACGATATCAGCGACTTCTTCTACACCCTCATCTCCGCCGGGTGGAGTTGGGGATACAACCCGACACTCTCCCACAACAACCATATCGACTTCAACCACCTCCACCACACCGGCTGGGGCATGCTGAGCGACATGGGCGGCGTCTACACACTCGGGCTTTCCGATGGCGCCACCGTCAACAACAACGTCATCCACGACGTGTACTCCTACGACAAGTACGGCCGCGGCGGCTGGGGTTTGTACAACGACGAGGGCACCTCGCGCATCACCATGGAGAACAACCTGGTCTACAACGTGAAGACCGGCACCTACCATCAGCACTACGGCGAAGACAACGTCGTCCGCAACAACATCATGGCGTTCAGCATGGACGGCCAGATTCAGCGGTCGCGCATCGAGGACCACAACTCCTTCTTCCTGACCAACAACCTGATCTACTGGAAGGACGGTGAGCTGTACGCTTCCGGCGGCGGCTTCAAGGATGAGCACGTCGTCTCCGAGAGCAACCTGTACTGGAAGGTCGGCGGCGAAGTCACCTTCCACGGGGAGACGTTAGCCGACTGGCAGGCGAAGGGCAAAGAGAAAGGCTCGATCGTCGCCGACCCGCTGTTCGTCGACCCGGAGAACGGCGACTTCCACCTGAAGCCCGGTTCGCCGGCGGCGAAGGTCGACTTCAAGCCGTTTGACTACACCAAGGCGGGACTGTACGGCGACCCGGCGTGGGTGAGCATTCCCAAAGGCTTCCAGTTCCCTGCGGTTGATTTCGGCCCGCCGCCGCCGCCACCGCCGCCGCTGGCCATCGACGACGACTTCGAGACCTCGCCCGTCGGTTCCAAGCCGGCGAAGGCTGCACAGGTCTACACCGAAGACAAAGGCGCCTCCATCGGCGTCACCGACGAACTCGCCGCCACCGGCAAGCAGTGCCTCAAGATCGTCGACTGTGCAGGCAACGAGCACGACTACGACCCGCACTTCGCGTATGTGCCGAGCTACACCAGGGGCACGGCAACGTGCAGCTTCGACATGCGGATCGGCGAAGGCGTTCGGATGTACCACGAATGGCGAAGCTGGGACGTGCAGCCCTACCGCACCGGCCCGAGCATTTGGATCGAGAACAACGCGCTCAAAGTCGGCGGCAAGGAACTGCTCCCGCTGCCCGTCGACCAGTGGTTCCATGTCGAAGTAACCGCCAAAGTCGGCGACGACGCTGACGGCGCCTGGACCCTTACCGTCACGCTGCCCGGCAAAGACCCGCAGCGCTTCGACAACCTGAACACCGGCGCCCCCGACTTCAGGAACCTCACCTGGGTCGGCTGGAGCAGCATGGCGACGGAAGCGACGGTGTACTACTTGGACACCGTGAAGCTGGGAAACCCCGCGCCGTAGGACAGAGCGCCAAGTCGGTCGCTTGACGACCACCCGTGCGTGCTGTACCCTCTTCCGAGGAGGCGATACCCCGTGAGTGCTTTGGCGGAAGTTGAGACCCTAA
The DNA here is from genome assembly GCA_002779825.1 of Armatimonadetes bacterium CG06_land_8_20_14_3_00_66_21. Taxonomy (GTDB): domain Bacteria; phylum Armatimonadota; class Abditibacteriia; order CG2-30-66-41; family CG2-30-66-41; genus CG2-30-66-41. The sequence goes on from PEVN01000378.1 coordinate 5,328, forward strand.
TCGATTCGCTGCGGGCCCCCGAGAGAGTGACGCTCCTTCAGCGACTGGCGCGTGGGTTGGGTGATGCTTTTCCCGGCGTGGAAAGCACAGACGGGGTATGCGGTAGCGAACCGTGCATTGTTCGCACTCGCATACCCGTCTGGGTATTGGAGCAAGGCAGGCGTCTCGGTCTGAGCGAAGCCGAACTACTCCGCTGCTATCCCACGCTTCGAGCCGTCGATCTAGTCAACGCTTGGGCGTACGTTCGCGAGCATCCGTCCGAGATCGACGCCCAGATCCTGGCCAACGAGGAGGCGTAGCCGGTGGCGCGACTGTATGCCAACGAGAACTTCCCGCGACCGGTCGTAGAGGCGTTGCGCCGCCTGGGGCACGAGGTGCTGACGATCCAGGAAACGGGACGCGGCGAGCAGGCGGTGTCGGACGAGGAGGTCCTTTCGTTCGCCACCGGTGACCAGCGCGCGGTGCTGACGCTGAACCGCAGGCACTTTGTGCGTCTCCATTCGACGAACGCCGCTCACGCCGGCATCATCGTCTGCTCCTTCGACCCGGACTTCGCTGCGCAGGCGCACCGGATTGACCTCGCCCTCAGCGAAGCACCGGAGCTGACGGGTGCTCTCCTCAGGATCAACCGCGTCCCGTAGCACTGGTTGGCTCAGATTGGCGATGGCGGCGGACCGAGGGCTTCACCGTCTCACCACCCGATACGTTCCCGGCTTCGCGTCGAAGCCCCCAGTCAGTCGCGGGCAGGGGAGAGGGAGCTGACGGTCTGCCTCGACGCGAGACACGGAGACGGGGCCCTCCCAGCCGGGCAGGCGCATCGCGAGGTGGTGGGCAGCGTCCCAGTCCAGCGCGCAGACCCGTTCCCAGGGCCTCTGCGTCTGGTTGCCCCACGGCGGTCTGTCGAAGGTCGCGTCGGGGTTGAGGGTGAGGTCGATTGCGTCCCCCTTTCGCTCGCGCACCAGGTCGAAGGCCTGGCGCAGCGACGGTAACACGTCTGCCTTCTTCCTGACGCTCACGTCATCGAGGAAGCTGGTGCCCGCAACGCCGGTGTAGAGTTTTCCGTCGGCTCCGGGGAACCACTCGAAGCGCACCTGCTCGTTGTCCTCCGAGTCAAACACGAACCGAACCTGTCGCCACTCGGGGCTGGCGCCCACGGGAGCTGTTGTCAACACGTGCCACTCCATCGTCAGCACGGCCAGCAGCGGGCTCAGCTTCCCGTCGCCGCGGACCCAGGCGGTTCCCTCGTACACGGTTCCCTTCTCGACCGGCACGAGCTGGTCGAGGTGGATGTTCTGGTTGCCTTCGGCCGTCTTGCTGTAGCGCACACAACGCGAGCCGCCGCGGCCTTCGTTGGCGACCAGCACGAACGCGGCGTCCGACTGGCCGTGGACGAAGCCCACCCAAACGCCCGGCTCGCCGGACTGGACCAGCCTCAGCGCCGGGCTGTTGAAGTCGCCGTCGGCAGCGATATTCGGCACCGGCTCAGCGGGCGCGGCAGAAGGGAGGCAGAGCAAACAGGTCACGAGAAGGCAGCAGAGGAGCGGGGTGTCGGGCATCGGTAGATCCCTCCGGGCCGGCGGCAGGAAGATCCGGGGTGGGCGCGTTCCGCCGGTGGCCTCGTGTATTCGGTGTGCTGGCGAGCTTCCATTCCCAGTCGGGCTGTTGGCTGCTCGTCGCAGGGCCGGTAGAATGGCAGGGAGTAGTGCGGTAGAACGCTGGCCGCGCGCCTTTGTTCACAGCAGGGAGGAGTACCATGCCCAATCCACTTCGCTGGGGAATCCTCGGCACCGGTAACATCGCCAGGAAGTTCGCAGAGGCGCTGGCCAAGTCGGAGACTGGCTCGCTGGTCGCCGTGGGGAGCCGCAAGCAGGAGACGGCCGACAAGTTCGCGGATGAGTTCGGCGCTCCGCGTCGCCACGGCAGCTACGAGGCGTTCGTCGCCGAGGGCGCGGTCGACGCCGTCTACAATTCCCTGCCGAACCATCTGCATCTGGAGTGGACGACCAAGTGCGCCGAGGCGGGAAAGCACGTCCTGTGCGAGAAGCCGCTGACCGTCAACCACGCGGAAGCTATGCGAATGGTTGACGCCGCGAAGGCGAGCGACGTGTTCCTGATGGAAGCCTTCATGTACCGCTGCCATCCACAGACGGCGAAGCTCGTGGAGCTGATCCGTGACGGGGCCGTCGGGGAGGTCCGCGTCATCCAGGCGCACTTCGGCTACAGCCTCGCCGGGAGCGCCAACCCGTATGGCAACATCCGGCTGCAAAATGCAGTCGGCGGTGGGGCGATAATGGACGTCGGCTGCTACACTGTGTCGGCGTGCCGGCTGGTCGCGGGGGCGGCATTGGGACAGAGCTGCTCTGCCGAGCCCGAGGGCGTGAGCGGCGCCGCGCACATTGGTGAGATCGGCCGCGTGGACGAGTGGGCAACGGCAGTTCTCAAGTTCCCCAACGGTATCCTCGCCAACGTCACCTGTGGAGCCCTGTGCGCCGTGGGGACCGTCCTCCGCGTGTGGGGTTCGCAGGGCAGCCTGGAGGTGCCCAACCCCTGGTTCCCCGGTCGCGCAGCCGAGGTGGAGACGATCCTTCTCAACCGCGACGGCAAGGAGACGGAGGCGGTTAGCGTGCCCTCCCAGCAAGGGCTCCTCTACACCCTCGAAGCCGACGCCGTCGCCAGCCACCTCGCCGAACGGCAGGCGCCCTGGCCGTGCATGACGTGGGAAGACAGCCTGGGGAACATGAAGGCCCTGGACCGCTGGCGCGAGTCCAGCGGGCTGGCCTTCGACTGCGAGTGAGCCCGCTTCCAGGCGACTTGCCGCGCTGCCACGAGCCCACCCACTCAGGATACCGGCACTTGCAGCTTGTACCCGACGCCGTGAACCGTGACCACAATCTCAGGGTTGGCGGGGTCGCGCTCGACCTTCTTGCGGAGCCGGCTGACGTGCACATCGACCGCGCGCGAGGAGAGGTACTCGTCCTCTCCCCACACCAGCTCGATAAGGCGCTCGCGGGAGTAGACGATGCCCGGGTGCCGGGCGAGGCAGTAGAGCAGGTCGAACTCGATGCGGGTGATCTCGATCGGGCCGCCGCCGAGGGTCACTTCGAAGCGTTCCGGGTCCAGTCGAAGCGTGCCGCGGACAAGGACCTCACGCTGCCGGGCGGTCTCGCCCTGCCAGTAGAGCGCGCGGCGGAGCAGTGCCCGCACCCGCGCGCGTATCTCGCCGGGCTCGGCCGGCTTGGCCAGGTAGTCATCGGCGCCGACCTCCAGACCGACGATGCGGTCGGTGCCGGAGCCCTTTGCGGTCAGCATCAGGATGGGCAGGTAGCTGAACTCGCGCGCGCGCCGGCAGACCTCAAGTCCGTCCATGCCGGGCAGCATGAGGTCCAGGATCATGAGGTCGGGTCGTTCCCGGCGAAGCAAGTCCAGCGCGGCCGGCCCCGCTCCGGCGGCAAGGACGGTGTGCCCCTCCCCCTCGACCAACACCGTCAGCATAGACAAGGTGTCGGCATCGTCGTCCACGATCAGCACAGTCGCCATGGTCATTCTCCGTGTTCGTCCCCGCTGGCCGGCTCGTCAACGGCAGGGCGTCGGCCTGGCCAACGCGCGGCGAGCTGGGCGGTCAGACTGGCAGCCCCCGCAGCCACGCCCCGAACAGGATAGCCGGCATTGCTCAGCAGCTCGCCCAACCGGTGTCGCCAGTCGGCGCCATCGTCCTCCAGGAGCACGCCGTCACCCGGGGCCAGCGTCCCGGCTGCGCCGCGGAGCAGCGCCTGGGGATCCGCCGTAGAGCCAAGGGCGAGGATCGGGATGTCGCGCGTCGCCACGTCTTGCTGCAGGGCATCCAGCATTGCGGCTGTCTGCTCGTTGGGCGGGCGCAGGCTGAAGGCGATGAGCGCAGGGCGGACGGCATTGGCCTGCAACGCGACCTCGGCCAGGTCGTTCACTGCCAGCGCGCGGTAGCCGGCATGCTGCAGGCCGGCCGTAAGCCGCCCGGTGGCAGCCGCGTCTTCGTCCACCACCAGGATGAGCGGTGCCGGAGCGGTAGGGTGCACCGCCGCAGTGGGGCGCCGCCGCGCAGGGAGGTGCACGGAGAAGCAGGCGCCGCCGCCCGGTCGGTTGCTCGCCTCCACGCGGCCCTCGTGCGCGTCCACGATGCCCTTGACGATCGACAACCCAAGCCCACTGCCACCGGCCTTCCGGGAGGCGACCATCTCGGCTTGGTAGAACTTGTCGAACACGCGAGGTAGCTCCTCGGGAGCGACTCCTGGGCCCGTGTCCGAAACAACAGCTACCACCTCGCCGCCGGCCCGCTTCACCTCGACGGTGACGCGCCCGCCCCGGGGAGTGAACTTGATCGCGTTCCCCAGCAGGTTCGTGAAGACTTGCGCCAGCCGCTCCGGATCGCCTCGGAGAGTTGCCCCGTGCGTGGCGCCCTGGAATTCGAGTCTGACTCGTTTCTCCTGCGCTTGCTGGGCCAGTTCGTGAACGGCAGCCCGAGCGATGGCACCCAGGTCCACCTGCTCTTGTCGCATGGCGACCTGCCGGGATTCCATGCGCGAGACGTCGAGCAGATCGGAGATGAGACCGGTAAGACGCCGCGCCTGCCGGTGGATCGACTCGAGGCTCCTCCGTTGCGTTGCGTTCAAGGCGCCAACCTCGCCCTCCAACAGCAGCGAGACAAAGCCGAGGATGCTGGTCAGCGGCGTGCGGAGTTCGTGCGACACCAGCGAGACGAAGTCGGTCTTCATCTGGTCCGTCTCGCGTTCGCGGGTCACGTCCGTCAGCACGCAGACCCGGCCCAGGGGCTGCCCTTCGTGATCAGTCACGAGCGCGGTGTCCACGCGCACGGACCGCGGCGTCGCCGTTTCCAGCACTACATCGCGCCTGCCTGCCTCGGCCGTAGTGCCGCCGGTTACGGCTGACACCAGTTCGCTGCTGAGCCCGCAAGCCACCACCGGCTTCTCCAGCAATCCCTCGCGAGGTACTCCCAGCAGCCCCTCAGCCTGTCGGTTGACCATGCCGATGACGTTGTCGGCGTCAAGCATGAGCAGCCCACTGGGCATACGGTCGACTACCGTCTGCAGTCGCCGTTCGCTGGCTTCGAGGGTCCGGTAGCTGGACCGGAGTTCCTCCGTCGCCTGTTCGACCCTTCGCTGAAGCTCTTGCCCCAGCCGGTCTTGCGACTCGAACCAACGAGCGCTCTCGACGGCGACACCGATCTGCTGCCCGACGGCTTCAAGCAGACCGAGCTGCTGTTCCGCGGGAGCCAGTGCGCGCCGCCCCAATAGGCAGATGACCCCGATGATGCCTTGGGGGGATCGCACCGGGAGGGCGACCAGGCTTCGGAAGCCAACCGCTTCGCGCGACACCGTGCCAGAGGAGTCTTCCTCACCATCGCTCCTCAGGAGCCTCCCCTCGTCCAGCACCCGCTGGACCAGACCGGCGACGGCAGGCGAGGCGGCCAGTTGGGCCGCCGCGGAGGCGCCCAGTCGCTCCTGCGCGGCAAGCGTCAGTTGCCCGGCCTCCGACTCGCGCAGGAAGTACAGTCCTGCCTGAGCGCGACTGTGGGCGATGCACTGGCTGAGCGCCGACTGCATGACCGCCGGCACCTGCCGGAACCGGCTGAGTTGGGCGCTGAGTTCCACCAGCGAGTCGAGTTGCTCGTTCCGCTCGCGGAGCTGCAGCCGAGTTTCATCGAGGAGCCGCGCGCCGCCGAGGAACGCCTCGAAGCGACGGTACAGCGCCAGCAGGAAGGCCGTCGGCACCAGGCTCACGGCGGTGAGCACGGTGTAGGTCACCTTCTCCGGTCGCCACGGCGACAGCCCAATGATCAACGCATGGGCCAGGTACGACAGCCCCGCTGTCAGTGAGACGAGCGCCAGCATCAACCCCAGCAGGTTGAAGGCCCGCCCTCGGTGCCGCCAGAGCCCGAAGAAGAGGATGGCGGCAATGGTGCCGTACACGGCAGCCAACAGGCCGTTCAGGGAAAGGGTGACGATTTTGAGGGCCATCGGTGGGTGCCTTGGAAGCAAACGCGGCAGTCAGACGGAGTGGAGGCCACTGTCAGCGGGTGCGGGGCGCCGGGACTCACCGAGGTGGCTCTGCCCACGCCCCATAGACCCCGAACTCGCGCACCGTATCGAGCATCGACAACACGTTCTCCAGCGGCGTCTCTTCCAGGATGGTGTCGTGGCTCGCCCCGGCGACGTAGCCGCCGCCGGGCATCATGAGCTCCAATACCTGGCGCACGTCGCGGCGGACGGATTCGGGCGTGCCGTTGATAAGAACGTGCTGCGAGTCGATGGCGCCATTGAACAGAATCCGGTGGCCGAACTCGCGCTTCAGCGCGCGCAAGTCCATCCCGGCGCAGCAGGGCTGAATGGCGTGGACCCCGTCCAGCCCGGCGCCGATCAGGGCGGGGAGCAGCGGGGCGAAGCCACCGCAGCAGTGGAGTTGCACCTTCAGGGCATACGCGTGCCCCAGGTCGATGAGCCGCGCCAAGTGCGGCAGCATGAACCGCTCGAACAACGGCGGGCTCAGCAGGGGGCCGGTCTGCCCGCCGAAGTCATTGCCCAGGAAGAAGACATCGAGCGCGTCAGCCGCCGCGTCGAAGATCTGCTGGCTGACAGCGGCATAGAAGTCCACCAAGTGCTGAAGCACCACGTCCACCACCGCGGGCTGCTCCAGCATCTTCACATACATGTTCTCCATGCCCAGGAGGTCGATGAGGTCGTGCCAGAAGGGCGACCAGTCGCCGCCAAGGAGGGCGTACTCGCCGCCGTACGCTTCGGCTGCCGACCGGACCTTCGACACGTCCATCCACGCCGGGTCCGGCCACGGGTAGTCGTGCACTTGTGCCACCGTGGCCTCGCTCAACGGGTGGCTCAGTGGTTGGCCGTAGCCCAGCCCGGTCCGCTCGACGCCGAAGATCGTGCGGCAGGTGGCCTCGTCGTGCTGGAGCGGGAAGTCCGGGCCGGCGTACTCGGCGAAGACGCGCCGGAAGTCGTCGCCGAAGCGCTGCCGCAGCCCCTCGTCATCGAGGCGCAGCGCGCCCTTCGCCTTCCCCCAGAACTCCACCGACGCCCCGCACCAGATCGGCACGCGATCCGGCTCCTGGTGGGCGAAGGCAGTCAGCACTCGCTCGCGCGAGGTCAGTCGCAATGGAACACCTCTTCCATGCCGGCCCACCACTCTCCCTCAGCGCGGTCCGGCAGCCCCTCCTGGCAGGGGATGCACTCGGCCCACCAGCGCTGCGTCGTCGGGTCGGCGGCCATCTTCGCCAGGTCGCCTTCGAAGTCGTCGCCGACGTACTCGAAGTAGCTGAACAGGTAGTGCTTTCCGTCGGGCAGCTTGCGCAGGTAGATCGAGTAGTTGCGCATGTTGCACGCCGCGATCATCTCCAGCACGTCCGGCCACACGGCAGCGTGCAACTCCTTGTAGCGCTCGATTTTCTCTTCTTTGACTCCCAACACCATGCCGTATCGTTGCATTGCTCTGCTCCTTCGAGAACGCGTCGTCACTCCGAGCCGCGACCGTGAGGGAGCGCGTGAGCCGTCGGCACCGCAAACCAAGTCAGCCTGTCACGCGCTCCCTCACGGTCGCGGCTCGGAGTGGCTTACCCTCTCACTTGCGGGGGTGTACGAGCGAAGCGTGAACATGAGTGGTTCCTTCGAGAGAGGGCTCAATGGCCGACCCGATCGATCAGACGGGAACGTCAAACTCACCCAACGCCAGCGGGTACGTTCCGTGCTCGCGCACCAACTGAACTACATAGTCATACGTCGCCGGGTCAACGTTGCTGGGCATCGAGTGATCCGACTGGACGATGAACCCGCCGCCTTTGGCGGCGTTGAGCTTGGTCAGCACTTCGCGGCGGACCTTGTCGCGGTCGTTGGTCGCGAGAACCGTCACGTCGAGGTTGCCGTTGAACGCAAGCCGGTTCCCGAACCGGCGCTTGAGGTCCACGACGTCCAAGCCGGCCTTGGCTTCCAGCGGGTTGTAGCAGTCCACGCCCGCCTCGATCATGTCCTCGAACACGGGCAGGCAGTTCCCGCAGCCGTGGTAGATGGTCTTCAGCCCGGCGGCGTGGATGGCGGTGCAGATCCGCGTGAGCTGCGGCTTGTACACGTCCCGCCAGTACTGCGGCGAGAAGAACATGCCCTTGTCGTAGGCAATGTCGCCCCAAATGTACATACCGCTCAACTTCCCGGCTGCGGCAGCAACCTGGCCTTCGACGATGCCGACCAGGAAGTCGCCCAGGCGCTCGATGATCCGGGCGAATCGGCTGGGGTCTTCGGCCATCTTCACCAACACATTGTCCGTGCCCATGATCCGCCAGACCATCTCGTGCGGCTCGCAGACGCCGCCCAGTACGCAGAAGTCCGCGGCGTAGGCGTTCACCCGCTCTATGAAGGCGGGGAGACCCAGGTTCAGTTCGTCGCCGACACTGTTGAGCTGATCGTCGAGCGCCTCGGAGTACCGCCGCGGGTCTCTGGGGTCGTCGAACTGCAGCGCCTCCATCTGCGCAAACGTCTTCGTCTCAAACTCCGCGAAATGCGGAATCGGGAAAGTCGACCTCCGCTCGATGGTCGCGCCAAACCCAGTGCGTACCACCTTGCGGTCGGGCGTGTCCTCCACCACCTCGATGCCCGTGAGGTGCGGGTCCATGTTTGGGTTGAGGACGATCGTGTCCAGGTCCCAATAGCGGTAGGGGTCGAATCCCTCCCCCACACCAAGCTCCGCCTTGCAGCGGCGAAGGAAGTTGGTCCAGAACGCCTCGCCAATAGGGACGCGGTCCGGCTCACGGTGCTCGATCGCCGCCAGGACGCGGCGGGTCTTTTCCTGTGCAGTGCTCATGTCTACCTCCCGGGGAAGCAGTGCGCGGCTGCGCTCTGCGCATACGCGAGTTCTCCGAACCAGCCCTCCACGTCCAGCGTGAGCGCCGTGTCCAGTCAGTTCATCTCCTGCAAGAACGGGCTGTCAATCCGAGCCGCGACCGTGAGGGAGCGCGTGAGCCGTCGGCGTCGCGGATCACTTCAGCCTGTCACGCGCTCCCTCACGGTCGCGGCTCGGACATCCGTTGGGGCATTCAAGCGAAACGCGGACATGAGTGATTCCAACGCAAGCGTAGAAAACCGGTCTGTCGGGGTCAGCATGCCCTGCGGTGCGAGCCGGGGGGGCGCGGGCGCACCAGAGGGTCGAGCAAGCTGTCAATCGCCCCCATGATCCGCCGGCCGACTTCGACCATGCTGTCCCGGTCGCCTCGCTTCCCGTACAGGTCGTCGAAGGTGAGCGGCGGCCCGACGCGGACCTTGAGGGGGTGTGCGTGAGGGATGACCGAGTGCTTGGGGAGGATGTGCTCACTGCCCTGTAGCGCCACTGGCAGCACCGGGGCCCGGGACTTGAGGGCGATGAGGGCAACTCCGAGTTCGGGTTCCCGCAAGCGGCCGTCGAGGCTGCGCGTGCCTTCGGGGAACATGACCACAGCTTCCCCCTCCGACAGGAGGCGGAGCGCATACCGGAGAGCCCGGCGATCCGGGTGCCCGCGGCTGACGGGAAAGGCCCCCATCCGCGGAATGACCGACCCGAGAATCGGCACCCGGAACAGCTCCCGCTTTGCCATGTAGTGGACCGGCCGGGGCAGGACAACGCCGACCAGCGGCGGGTCGGCATGGCTGCGGTGGTTGGAGGCAACGATCAGCGGCCCCTGGGCCGGCACGTTCTCCGTCCCGGCGAGGTCGAGGCCCATGGACCGGAACAGGCTCCGGAACAGCGCGCGCCACAGGTAGAACACCCACGTGTTCTCGCTCAACCGGTCGGCACCCGTCATCGCGCCTCACCCTCAGCCTGTCGGACGAGCGCCACGATTTGGGCGACCACTTGGTCGATGGTAAGCCCGTCTGTGTCCACAATCGCTGCGTCCGCTGCGGCGGTTAGCGGTGCGACCTCCCGCGAGCTGTCGCGGTCGTCTCGTTCGCAGATCTCGGTGAGTACCTTATCGTAGTCCTGCGGCGTTCCTCGCTCTTGTAGCTCAAGGAATCGCCGCCGCGCCCGTTCCTCTGCGGAGGCGGTCAGGAAGACCTTGACCTCGGCGTCGGGCATCACGACGGTCTGGATGTCGCGTCCCTCCAGCACTACGCCGCCGGCCGAGCCCAGCGCCTGCTGCTGCCGCACCAGCGCAGTGCGGACGCCACGGATGGCCGACAGTGGCGACACGAGGCGGGAGATCTCGGGAGTCCGAATCTGCGTCGTCACTTCCTGTCCGGCGACGAACACCCTCGGCTCCCCGGTCTCGGCAGACTGGAAGGTGACGGGATGCTGCTCCGCCAGTTCGACGATAGCGGCTTCCTCCGTCAGCCCAAGCCCTCGCTGAACGGCCAGGCAGGTGACCGCTCGGTACATCGCGCCGGTATCGACGTACGTGTAACCAAGCTCGCGCGCCGCTCGTTTGGAGACGGTGCTCTTGCCCGTCCCCGCCGGCCCGTCGAGGGCGAGCCGGACTCGTCTTGCGGTCATGACGACTCCTTCCGCAGCAGCAGACTGCGTCGCTCGCGGGCTTGGTCCAGGAAGGCGTGAATTGCCGACTCGTCGCGCGCGGCTACCGCCCCACGTAGCGCGCTCAGTTGCGCCAACGCAGCCTCCAGAGTCGGCAGAATGGCCTGCGCATTGTCGAGCACGATGTCGTCCCACAGGTCTGCGGGCGCGCCGGCCACGCGGGTCGTGTCACGAAAGCCTGAGGCGGTCAGTGCGCTGGCGGACGGGTGGCCGTCGGTCACGGTCCACACGGCGTTGACCAACGCCGCGGCGACAACGTGGGGCAAGTGACTCGTCGCCGCCACCAACCGATCGTGAGCCGCGGGGTCAAGCTCGACGATGCGGGCGCCCAGGCAGCCCGCAAACTCGGTCAGCCGTTCCACAGCCTCGCCACTCGTGGCGGCCGTCGGCGTGAGGGCCCAGACGCAGCCTTCGAAGAGATGGTCTCGCGCATTTGCGACGCCGACCTGATCGTCCCCGGCCATGGGGTGGCCACCAACAAATCTGGCGCGACCAGTCAGCAACCGATCCGCCGCCTCGCAGATGGTGGCCTTGGTGCTGGCGACATCGGTGACGAGGGCGCTCGGCCGCACGTGCTCGGCAATTCGCTCAAGCGCTCCCGACACCGAACCGACCGGTGTCGCGACGACGACTAAGTCGGCGTCGTGGACAGCCTCGGCCATGTCGGGGGTGGTTTCGTCCGCGCACCCGCGCTCCCGCGCAATGGCCAGCGTGTGGTCTGTACGCGCGACCCCGATGACCCGCCGCGTCAGGCCGCGCTTCTTCGCGGCCAGACCGACGGAGCCGCCGAGGAGCCCGATGCCAAGAATTGCGATTGTGTCGAACTGCTTCATTGACGGGGAGGTCACACTTCGCGCCCGACGGCTTCGACAATGGGCCGAAGCGAGCTCATGAGGACTGCGAACTCACTCGGAGTGAGCTGCTGCTGCGCGTCAGACACCGCCTGTTCGGGTTGCGGGTGCACCTCAATCAGCAGGCCGTCGGCGCCGGCCGCAATCGCGGCCAGGCTGAGCGGCCCCACCAGCGAGCGCTTCCCGGCGCCATGGCTCGGGTCGACGAACACCGGTAAGTGCGTCAGCTCCTTCACAGCGGGAACGGCCGAGAGGTCCAGCGTGTTGCGCGTGTAGGTCTCGAACGTGCGGATCCCTCGCTCGCACAGGATCACGAAGTGGTTGCCGCGAGCCATGAGGTACTCCGCCGCCTTGAGCCACTCCTCGATGGTTGCCGACATCCCGCGCTTGAGAATGACCGGAGTGCGGCACTCGCCCACGGCACTCAACAGGGCGAAGTTCTGCATATTCCGGGTGCCGAGCTGGAGAATGTCGGCGACTTCGAGGACCCGCTCCAAGTCACGAACATCCACCACCTCGGTGACGATGGGGAGCCCGGTCTGCTGCCGGGCTTCGCGCAGCAAGTCGAGCCCGGCTTCCTTCATTCCCTGGAAATCGTAGGGAGAGGTCCGCGGCTTGAACGCGCCGCCGCGGAGCATGGTTGCACCGGCGGCCTTCACGTCGGCAGCGGTGGCGAGGATCTGCTCGCGACTCTCCACCGCGCAGGGCCCTGCCACCACGCAGAGCCGCCGCCCGCCCACCGTGGTGTCGCCCACCGGGATCGTCGACGGCTCCGGGTGCCCCTCGCGACTGACCAGCTTGTAGGGCTTCAGAATGGGAACGACGCGCTCCACAAACGGCAATGTAGTCAGGCGCTCAGCCAGCAACTCCTTCTGTGGCTCTTCCAGCGCGCCAACCGCGCCGAGGATGGTCCGCTCCACGCCTCTGGAGACGTTGGCCTCGTAGCCGTTCTCGCGGAGCTTGCCGACGACTTCGTCGACGTTCTGGTCGGTGGCTGCGCCGTGGAGGATGATGATCATGTTCCGTGCAGTACCTCACTCAGCGCTGCGATGAAGCGTTCGTTGTCTTCCTGGCGACCGATGGTTACGCGGAGGTGGGTGGGCATTCCCAACCCAGCCCGGGCGATCACCCCAAGCTGCATCAGGGCCCGGAACACCTCCATGCAGTCGCGGCCGACGTCGACGAACACGAAGTTCGCTTCGGTGGGCACGTAGGCCAGCCCCAGGGCCTCGAACTGGGCGTACAGGTAGCGCTTGCCGGCGGAGTTCATGGCGCGAGCGCGCTTCACCTGGTCTTCGTCTTCCAGGCTCGCGATTGCTGCTTCCTGGGCAATGCTGCTGACGTTGAACGGTTCGCGTACCTGGTTGAGGTACCCGATGAGCTCAGGCGGCGCGATGCCATAGCCGACGCGCAGACCCGCCAACGCGTACGCCTTCGAGAAGGTGCGCAGCACGATGACGTTGCGGCCTTCGCGCACGTAGTCCACAGTCTCGGGGTAGTCAGGTGCGTCCACGTATTCCTTGTAGGCTTCGTCGAAGACCGGGAGGACGTGGTCGGGTAGGTCGGCGAGAAACGCGTCGACTTCCGCCTTCGTGTTAATGGTGCCGGTGGGGTTGTTGGGGCTGGCGATGAAGACCAGCTTCGTGCGGTCATTCACCGCCTCGCGCATCGCGACCAGGTCGTGGGTGAAGTCTCGCAGTGGGACCAGATGGCACTTGGCCAGGTTCAGCGCCGCGGCGGCTTCGTAGCGGACGAAGGAAGGGTCTCCCTGGATCATCTCGTCGGCCGCGTTGAGGAAGGTCAACCCGAGGAAGTGGATGATCTCGTCGGACCCGTTACCGACGACGATCGACTCGGCGGAGACGCCCAACCGCGACGCCAGCGCGTGCCGCAGCCGGAACCAACTGCCGTCTGGATAGAGGTACACCGATTCCGCGGCCGCGCGCATCGCTTCGACGGCCTTCGGCGAGGGACCGAGGACGTTCTCGTTGGAGGCCATCTTCGTGATGTCGTCTAGACCAATCTCGCGCTTGACCTCCTCGATAGGCTTGCCCGGGCTGTAGGGCACCAAGCCCAGCACGTTTTCCCGTACCAGCGAGCTTCGAGAGTCTGCCATTTGGTGGTTGCCTCAGTAGTTGGAGTCGGGAAGAGGTGTGCCGCGCACAAGTCCGCCCCCGTAGGGTAAAGCTCTGCTTTGCCGCCCTTGACCTTCGTCTCGCGCCTCGAAGTGTGGCAGAGCAGCAAAGTCCAGGTCCAGGTCACGGGCGGCAAAGCCGGAGCTTTACCCTACGGCGCCGACGGGAGGATTCGGACTCGGCGGTCCTCGACCTGCAGCCGCCCCTCTGCGAACAGGTGCACTGCCCGCGCGTAGAGCTTGTGCTCTTCCCGGAGCACCCGCGCTGCCAGCGAGTCGGCGTCGTCGTCGGGCAGCACCTCCACGACTTTCTGGAGGGCGATGGGGCCGTGGTCGTACTCCTCGTCAGCAAAGTGAACCGTCACTCCGGTGTACTTGGCACCGGAGGCGATGACGGCTTCGTGGACGTGGTGGCCGTACATCCCCTTGCCGCCGAACGCCGGCAGCAACGCGGGATGGATGTTCATGATCCGGTTCGGGAAGCGGCGGATGAGCGTAGCCGTCAACATGCGCATGTACCCAGCCAGGCAGATCAGACCGACCTGCCGCTGCTCCATGGTTTGCGCGAGGGCGAGGTCCAGCTCTTCGGCGGTCGCGAACTGCTTCGGGTCGACGAACAGCGCCTCGAGGCTGTGCTTCCGCGCCCGCTCAAGCGCGCCCGCCTCCGCGCTGGTGCTCACGACGAGCACGAGGTCGGCACCCAACTCGCCGCGTTCGCGCGCGTCGATCAGGGCTTGCAGATTGGTACCGCGTCCCTTGCCGGAGACGAGCACTCCTACGCGTAGCCTCGCCATGGTTCGAAGCAGCCTCCTCCCCGACCACCGATTGCGGAACGGCGCGTGCGACGAGAGACGGTCACCTGCATTCCGCTGAGCCGGAGAAGTCGAAAGTGTACCTGCTTTGCGGCGGCTTTCCAAGCGGGTCAGTGGGCCCTACCGGCTTTCGTCGCGGACCTTGCCCGACGGCAACTTCAGCGTCACGGCTGTCCCCGCTCCTTGCTGCGAGAGCACCTCCAATTGCCCACCGTGCGCTTCGACAATCGCCTTCGCCAGCGGCAGACCGAGACCGGCGCCACCGGGGAAATCGTCCTCCGGGGCAACTCCCGAGAAGAACCGTTCGGCAGCCCGGCGGAGAACCTCGACGTTCATGCCGGCGCCCAGATCGATCACCTTGAAGCCGGCGGAGTCGCTGTCATTCCACGCCTCAACGACGACCTCGCTGCCCGCAGAACTGAAGCGCACCGCGTTCTCGAGGATGTGTGTCAGCGCGACCAGCAGGCGTTCCCGCTCCGCCCGGAACGTCGCCTTGGTCGGCGGCGCGTCCACCCGGATCTCGACCTCCCGGTGCGCCGCCCACGGCTTCACCCGCTCCACGGCGGCCAGAGATACTTCGCGGACGTTCAGAACCTCGGTCCGGAGAGCGTCGGCGCCGGCGGTCAGCCGCTCCAGAGCGGCGGCGTCCTCCATCAGCCGCGCCAGTCGTTCGGAACGCAGCACGACCTCGCCGAGGCAGGCCCGGAGAGGCTTCTCCAGGGCGGGGACCGCGTCGGCCAGAGTGCGGACCGCGTCCCGCAGCTCCTCGACCGGTTCCAGCAGGTGGTCGCACAGGTCCCGCATCCATTCGGCGCGCAGGTGGGAGGCGTCGAGCGCGCGAGCGCTGAGGGTGTTGATCGACCGAGAGAGCTGCGCGAGGTCGCCAACACCTTGAACAGGAAGCTGCGCCGGCGCCTCGGCCTCGACCAGGGCCGCCACCGATCGGCTCAGGCGGCCTAACGGCCGAAACAACCACCAGCAGGCCAGCGCCAGGAGCAGGACGCCGAGGCCCGTCGTCCACTTCGTTACCGCAAGGAGCTGCCGCCGGATCGCCTGGGCTGTCTTTGCTTCCTCGCCGAGATTGCGGGAGAGCTGGACGACGCCGGCGACGCGCTGCTCCTGCTTCACCGGGAGGGCTACTTGCAGCGCCCGCGTGCCCTCACGGATGCTCCCGGTGAAGCGGTAGCCCGGCCGGCCCTCCAGAGCCTCCCGGACCTCCTGGCGCGCGGCGTAGTTCTCGGACGCCAACGGCGGCCCCCGCGAGTCTGCCAGGCAGACGGCTTGGCCGTCCAACACGCGGATCGCCAGCGACGTGTTCTTGCCCAGATCGCGCACATACTCCTGCAGGAATGCCTGGTCGACCCCGGCTGTCTGGAAGTCCCTGACATAGGTGACGATGACCGCGCCTGTGTTCTTGAGATTGGCAAGCCACTGCTCTTCGGAGTCCCTGAGCACCCGCGAAGTCAAGCCGCGCTCGACCAGCCGGGCCGACACCAGGAACGTGACAGTCAGGATGCTGATGGCTGTGAGCGCTGTGTTGGTGCGGACACTGAATCGCATAGGAATCACTCCTGTTCGCGCTTCGCTTCAGGACGCCAAGGGACTTCTGTCGGGCGAGCCGGACAGGGGTAAACGCATTCCCAAAGGGGCTACGTGCCAAAGCTGAAACGAAGCTTGAGGCGGAGTTGCGTGGAGTCGAACTCGTCACGCTCATACTCCACGGAGAACCGGCGGGTGAATCGGTACTCGGCTTGGAACGCGGTGTCCAGCGAGCTTTGGTTGAACAGCCGACGGACGCCCAGAAACAGCTTCCCGAAGCGCTTGCTGACGGCGATCTCCTGGACCCCTTCGTCGCCCCAGATGAGGTCCAGTTTGTCGAGCCCTAGCGCTTGGCGGAGTTGGCGAGTGAGCACGTCCGAGGCTTGTGAAGCGAACAGCCCAACCAACTGCTTCTCGAACTTGTCCCGCAAGTCCTGCTGCAAACTGACAGAGGTCCCGCCGTTGCGCGAAGAGGTCCCGATCAGCAGCGCGTAGATTTGCTCCTGAGAGAGGCTCGGCTGCGAGGTCATGCGCAGTTCCAGCTCGCTGTCCGCCCCCTCGACCAACGCCAGCGGCCCCCGCATCTTGATGTCGACCAGGTAGTCGTCCACCTCGGCGGAGGCGTCGGCATCGATCCACACGCGCGTGACGAGCTGCAGCGGGATAACGGGATCATTCCTGACGAAAATGTCCACATCAGCTCGCCGCAGTTGCGCCTTGGCGCGCGGCAGACGCAGGACCCCCTTGTCCGAGCTGAGGCCGCCGCTCACCAGGATGTCCGCCGGAGTGCCGCTGATCTGGATGCCACCTTCAAGCGAGGCGCGCAGCGCCGGATGCACGACTTCGACTCCGTCGCCCACCGTCACGTAGATATCGACGAACGGGAAGCTCGACGCTGGCTCCGGGGCCTCCGTGGACAACTTGAGCTTCGGTGCCGAGAGCCGGGTGTCGTGGACCAAGACTCCGCCGCGCAACACCGGCATCCCGTCGTGCAGCGGATCGCCGGCAAACTGCAGGTCGGTGTCGAAGGTGAACGTTCCGTACGGGGCGCGACTGAGTGTCAGGTTGTTGGCCGAGACGGAGAGACCTACCTCGCTCCGGTTGAAGTCCTTGAGGGAGCCGAGCGAATTGGGGGCAAGGACCATGGTACCGTGGGCGCGCAGCGGCCCGGAGTGCTTGTTGCCGGTCCCAGTGAAGTCCTCGACGGTGACCACAGCCCGGCCGTCACTCTCGCGCGTCTTGAGGGTGACCCGGGACTTGATGTCGGTGAGTGGCGAGGTGTCCTTCAGCTTCAGTTCCAGCGAGTCCATCTCCAGCAGGAGGTCAAACAGATTGGCGAG
Organism: Armatimonadetes bacterium CG06_land_8_20_14_3_00_66_21; assembly: GCA_002779825.1. Classification (GTDB taxonomy): domain Bacteria; phylum Armatimonadota; class Abditibacteriia; order CG2-30-66-41; family CG2-30-66-41; genus CG2-30-66-41. The sequence continues at coordinate 22,558 of PEVN01000378.1, forward strand.
AGGGTGTCGCAGCCCTTCGTCTGTCAGCACAACGTTGCCCGACAGCTTGAGCGCTTGTTGCCGGAACTGCGGCAGGAGTGTCGTGTCGACAGGGGCCGTGCTCAGCATCGCGGTCATATCCTGGAACACGACCCGGCGCCCTGACTCTAGGCGGATCTCGCCAGTAAGCCCATGCAGGTTCGATTCCAGCCCGGGCAGCTCGAGGTTCGTGTCGTCCACTGCAACTCGGCCGGTGAACTGCGGCTGGTCGAGCGTGCCCGCGGCCGCTACCTCGGCGTCCAGTCCGCCGACCATGCGGGGCACGCCCGGGAACAGGCCGCTCAGCAGGCCCAGGTCCTCCCCCCGCAAGCGGGCGGCAGCCGTGAAAGGCTTGTCGCGCGGGAGGGGGGTGCCTTTGTAGGAGACCGGCAAACGGCAGCCTGCCGACAATGTGTTCTGGTCCTCCATGAGCGTCAGATCGTCCGGGTCAATAGTGAACGCGCCGTCCTCCAGCCGGAAGTAGTTCAGGCGCAGGCGGTCGAAGGCGGCGTTCTGCAGCGCTGGCTCCACGATCTCGACGGAGCCTTCGACACGCGGCGACTTGGTCGGCCCGGACACCCGGGCGAACAGGTCGCCCAAACCGCTGACCTCGGGCATGCCGCGAGCCCACGGGTTGACCAACGCCAGCGGGAAGTTGCGAATCTCCACGTCCAGCGCGGCGTCGCCGTCGAGCCCAACGTCGCCGGTCACCTCGGCGTGCAGGTCGCCCAGTTCCGCGCGCAGAGAGCGGCAGAACACCTTGCGGTCACCGTAGGCGACTTTCAGCGTGAAATCCGGCAGCGGCTCGTCGCCAACCTTCCCGTCGGTAACCGTCAAGCGGGCCGCCGGAACCTGTGGGTCCGTCAGGGCGCCGCGCAGGACGGCTCGGCCCGCCAGGACACCCTCCGGCAAACGCTTGAGTTTGCGGAAGTAGAACAGCGTGTCGTCCAGGGACTGTGCCGGCTGCTCGTTGTTGCCGAGGAGCGTGGAGGTCTCTTCCCCCAAGCGGAGGACCTCGCCGAAGGTCAGCTTCGCCCAGGCGACTGTGCAGTCGAGAAGGTCCGCCGGGGTCGGCTTCTCCTTCTCTGTGGGAGTCGACACCGGCACGCGTCCCGTGGCGGTGAGGCTGCCGCCATTCAGTCGCCAGGTAAGCGGGCCGAGATACACGCCCTGCTGCTGGTAGGAGACGCTCCCCTGCAGTTCGCCGAGGTCGGTCTCATTGAGAGACAGGTCAGCGCTGTCCACAGTCGCCGACACAACCGGGTCGGCCGGAGTCCCGGTGACAGTGCCGCGGGCGCGGAAGAAGCCCTGAGCCGGGCCTTCGAGGTCCGCCAGCCGTAGCGCCAGCGCAAGGGGCACCGGCTCGGCAGCGAACGTGAGCGCGAGCTTGCGCCCGGGCTTCATCTCGCCGCTCGCCTTCAGCTCGGCGCCGTCCACCGCAATCGCGAACGTATCCAGCCGACCCGTGTCGCCCTGCAGCGCGCCTCGCGCCTCGAACCGAGTGACGGGGATGCCCTTGAGCGTGCCGTTGACGAGGTGCACGTCTACGGCCACGTTGGGAGACTTGAACGTCCCGCTCACTGTCGCGCTCAGCGTCAGCTTCCCTGCAACGGGGACGCTCTTGGGCAGGTATGTGTCCGCAAGTTGGCGCACCGGACCTGCTCCTTCGAGGCGCAGGTCGAGCCTGCCGGCGTCATCCTCGTCATCGGGCGCTCGGGCCGAGCCCTTCACTTCGGCCCGGCAACCGAGGACTTGTAGGTCAGCATTGGCGAGCGTGAGTTCCGGCCAGGCAAAGCCCACATCGGCCGACACTTCGCATTCCGGCGCCTGAGCGACGCGGAGGGACGAGAGGGTTGCCCGCCCGTCCAGCACCGGTCCGTCCGGGGAGACCCGAAGCTCGCCCTCGAAGCCGCCCAGACCGTGCAGGTCGTCCCGCTGCGACAGCTCCCTCAGCGAGGCAAGCTCGACCCCGGACGCGACGGCGTGGGCCACCAACTTACCTGCCGCCTGATCGTAGCGGACCTCCGTCAGCACGGCCCGGCCGCCGTAGGCCTCCACCTCTACTCGCTCTGTCGTGATCGTGTTGGGCGTCAACACCAGCAGGGCGTCCGCACGCTCGAGAACCACCGTCAACTCGGCGTCGGAGGTCTTCCTCGGCAGGCGCATCTGGAGCGGCCCCGCGCCGACCTCGACGGTCCCAGCAACCGTGGTGTGTGCGTCGCTCGTGTCCGCCTGCAGGGCCACCTCGGCCTGCCCCGACGCCACGTGAAACTGTCGGACTGCCTCCTTCTGCGGCTCGATTCGCTGGAGCACATCAACGTCGGAGACCGCGAACGTGCCGCCGACTCCCAGGGCCTCTTTCGGCCCGCGCAATGTGTACGGACCGGTAGCGTCGCCCGCGAGGGTGAGCCCACGCTCGGTCAGCCATGGCTGCGCCAGGCGAAGATCGAGGTCGGTCAGGTCGCCGTGGAGATCGAGAAACACGGTGTCCTCGACTTGCTGGACCGTGCCCGCCGTCGTCGCCGTGCCCCGGCCCACATGCGCCACCGCGTCGGCCAGAGTGAGTACCTTGCCGCAGTAGTTGACGCTGGCGGACAAGTCAGTCAGCCGCCGCTCACCGACAAGCGCCGAGGGCATCGACACCCGGGCATCCACCTGAGGCTGCTTCGGGGTGCCCAGCACCTGGAACGAGACCGTGGCCGGGGTGGGGAAGGAAAACTCTTCGCCTTGTGCCCCCAGCCGCTCGCGGTTGAGCCCTGCCAAGTCTACCCGAGCGCCTTCGGCGCTGAGGTCGAGCAGGGGCGCTTTGGTCCGGACTCCCTGAACCGACACCGAGACGGACAGCGGCTGCACGCCAAACACGCCGTAGTCTCGGTACTCCACCGCTGCCTGTGGGACCGTGACGATGCCGGAGACGTTCACCGCAGACACGGCGCCCGTCACGGTGAATTGACCCACCGCGTTCTCCGCGGTCTCCACGCGAGGCAGTACCTTCGGGTCGGGAGCAAGCTGCAGAAGCTCGGCGAGATTGAGGCGCTCCCCGCGCACCGCGAGGGCCAGCGTCAGGCTGCGGAAGTTCCGCACCTCGCCATTAGTGACGAAGAACGAGCTGTCGACCGCCGTCGTTACGTCGGTCAGCTCGACCTTGTCCGGCACGACGTGGTAGTCGCCGGACACCTGTTTCACATTCCGCCGGATCTGCGGCAGCCGGACGAGGAGGTCGCGAAAGGAGCCCCGGGCGTCATACTGCAAGCGCGGCTTGGTGACCAGCGTGAATACGGTATCCGCGCGGCCTTCCAGGACAGAGACTTGGTCTAGCGGCACGACCGTCTCAGACCAGAAAGGCACCTCGACGTCGTCTGCATTGATCTTGAGGCCGACCCCGTGGGTGGCCTTGAAGTAGTCGACGGTCACCGCCAGCGCGCCGAGGCGCGGCAGTCGTCGCCGCGAGACGAGCTTCGTCGAGATGGCACCAGGGCCCGTCAGCGGCGCGGAGCCCTTCACGTTGAGATCCAGGTCCAGCGACTTGAATGGCCGACGCGTCTTCTTGAACTGCCCCGACAGCCTGGCGACGCGCACCTGCCCGTCGTAGCCCAATGTCTTCGACCGAGAACGCAGGTCCACCAAGAAGTCCATGTCCACTCCCAGACGACCGGCATTGGGGTGGAAGGTGCGCGATTCGCCGAGCAGCGCTGGGAGGGCCAGGATATCGGCGTTCGTGAGGCGCAGGTGGGCCCGCGTCGGCGACTTGCGGGTGTCGAACGCGCACTGGACCTCGTAGTGCGGGAAGCCCTGCAGCCCGCCGCGAGCAGCCACCTTGCCAGACACGGCGGTCCCGTCACCCAGGTTGACGTCGACGGAATAATCCACGAGACTGCTCAACCCCGCGAGCGGCCGGTGAACGGCCGCGGGGTGCAGACTGCCACCGGTGAAGCGGAGCGCCCCACTGGCGCGGACGCGGGGCGCCTCGCCAGCCGGGAAGTTGACGCGCCATTGAGTATCCAGGCTGGCGCTTCCGGCCGTCAGTCGCGCGCCGTTGTTGGCGCCAAGGGCCTCCAGCCAGTGGCGGCACGAGACGTCACCCACTCGCGCCGTGCCGTCGGCGACGCCTTTGCCTGTGTCGAAGGCGGCCGTCACGGCTACCGTCCCGACCTCCTCCACAAGCCCCTCCACCGTGGCAGTTCCGCAGACGGTGGTCTTCGGGCCCGCTGAGCGGATCTCCGGTTGCGTCGATGGCGGCGGCGCGGGCGGCTTGGCGGGGTCGACCGACTTGCTGCCTCCGCCGTCGCGCGACTCAGAGGTCACCGTGCCGTCGCAAGCAAGCCGGACCCACTCGGCCGAGAGCGGGCCCTTCACTCCGCGGGTGAACAGACTGAGATCCGCCAGGCTGAGCCCGCTCTTGTACTTGACCTCCAAGAGGTTCTCGTGCCGGAAGAGAGCGAGGGAACCCGACAGTCCCGCCACTCCGTCGGTGAGTCGGGTCCCCGCCGGCAGCGGTGCCAATGGCGCCCACGTCGGCAGGTCAATGCCAACGGCGGCAAAGGTAGCGGTCACGGCAAGCTGTGCGAGGTTTGCGTTGCCCTTGGTCTCGACGGAGCTAAGCGCCCCGTCGGGACACCCGCCGTTCAGCCTGAAGGCGACGCGGGGGTACTGGGAGAAGTCGGCGGTGAGTTGGTTGAGATCGAGGCGCCCGGTGAACGGCCCCCCGCGCTCCCTACTGACCGTGTCGTCCTCGAAGTGCACCTGGACGTTCTCGACCCGGACCTTGCCGATGAAGCGAGGCGGCTGCTTGGGTGGCTTCTTCTTGCGCTTCGGGACCAGTTCGGCGAGGTTCCACTCGCCCTGGGCCGAGCGGTGCACGAACACCTTCACGCCGCGCACGCGAACCGAATCGATCGCTTCTGCCGGAGGCGTCTTCCTGACCATCGCCCAGAGCCGGTAGCGCACCCGCAAATCGTCGACACTGATGGTCGCTCCGGTCGGCAGCTTGGCGTCGCGGCCCAGCACCAGCCGCTCAACGGTGATTCCCTTCAGCAAATCACCGGAGATCCGCCCGATCTCCGCCCGCACACCCAGGAACGCTTGGAGCTGTCGGGCGCCGATCACCGCGACCGGGCCCAGCACCAAGCGGGATCGTCGCGCAAGGAAGAGCCACCCGAGACCAAAGACCACTATCAATACTACAGCGAGCACGCTCGCCAAGGGCAAGCGTACCAGCATCCTGCGCAGGAACCTGCGCCAGTCCCGGCTGTGAGCGTTGGTCTTCAATACGGAGTGCGGCTTTCCTCACAGGGGCCCCAACCGTCAGCCGTCGGGGGTGCGTTTTGCCGGCGAAATGCCTGTGTGTCCAAAAGGAGGAATCATAGCAGGGATGGGACGAAGACGCAACGCGACTGGGGACGCTCCGTGACCACGCCCGGGAAGGAGGAACCGGGGTGGGAACCGCGAATCCGGGAGTTGCGCCTCTGTGGGACATGCTACGCACGGGCCCGCCCCGCTCGGCACCGAAAGGACCAACCGAACATGCTGTCACGACCCGTCCTCGCCGCTCAGCTCGACAACTGCCTCGAAGACGCCCAGTTCGCGCAGTGGAGTGACTGCTACTCCCGAGGCAAGGTCCGCGACATGTACAAGCTTGAGGGCAAGCGGATCCTCATTACCACCGACCGCCAGAGCGCCTTCGACCATGTGTTGGGCGCTATCCCCTTCAAGGGACAAGCGCTCAACGCCCTCTCCAACTGGTGGTTCGAGCAAACCAAAGACGTGGTGCCCAACCACCTTCTCGAAGTGCCCGACCCCAACTGCGCCGTGGTTCGCGAGGTCGAGATGCTTCCCGTCGAGATCGTCGTCCGGGCCTACATCACCGGCACGACGGACACCTCCGCGTGGATGAACTACGCCGAGGGCGCGCGGGAGTTCTGCGGCGTGCGGCTGCCCGAGGGGCTGAGGAAGAACCAGCGGTTCGACACGCCCATTATCACCCCGACCACCAAGGCCGAAGGGCACGACGAGAAGATCTCCGCGGCGCAGATTGTCGAGCGCGGGCTGGTGCCGGAGACGGTGTGGCAGGAGGTAGCGGCAAAGGCGCTGGCGCTCTTCGCCCGCGGCGCCGAACTGGCAGCGAAGAACGGGCTCATCCTGGTGGACACGAAGTATGAGATGGGGCTCTCAGAGGAAGGCCAACTCCTCGTCGCAGACGAGGTCCACACCCCCGACTCCTCCCGCTTCTGGACCGCCGCCACCTACGAAGAGCGCTTCGCGGCCGGTCAGGAGCCCGAGAACCTCGACAAGGAGTTCCTCCGTCTCTGGCTCAAGGAGAAAGGAATCTCCGACGACTACCTCCCGCCGCTGGACGACGACATCCGGATCGAGACCGCCACGCGCTACCTGGGGCTGTACGAACAGGTGACCGGGGAGGCATTCGTGCCGGGCGATACCGAAATGCCGGTGCGGGACCGGATCGAGGGGAACCTGGCGAAGTACTTTTGACCCGGCAGTGCCCGTTTCTCTCGGCGGCCCGACCGCTCCGCGGCTGCCAGTGCCGCAGAACGGAACAAGCCGGTCTCAGACAGCGCTCTGAGACCAGCTTGTGGGGTTCTCCCGTCGGTTGAGGGAGGGCATCACCGGGCCACTGGCGGCACTCAGGTCTCCAGCAGCTCCCTCGTGTCCCGCGCGATCAGCAGCTCTTCATTCGTTGCCACCACCAGCACGCGGCAGGTAGCGTCGGCGGTGCTGATGTCTCGGGTGCCCTTGCCGGTCTCGTTGAGCGTTGGGTCGAGGGTCGCCCCGAGGAAACCCAAGCCCTCACACACCTTCGCCCGGACGACGGGCGCGTTCTCGCCGATGCCGGCGGTGAAGACGATGGCGTCGAGGCCACCCATGGCGGCGGCGTAGGCGCCGATGTACTTGGTGATCCGGTAGCAGAAGACGTTCACGGCTAGTTGGGCGTGGTCTTCCTTCGAGTCCAGCAGATCGCGCATGTCGTTGCTGAGGCCGGAGAGGCCCAGCAGGCCGCTCTTCTGGTTGAGGATGCTGGTGACGGCTTGGGCGTTGGCGCCCAGGCGCTCGGCCAGTTGGTCGACGATGGCGGGATCGATGTCGCCGGAGCGAGTGCCCATGACCAGGCCCTCCAGCGGCGTCATGCCCATCGACGTGTCAACGCACTTCCCGCCCTTCACCGCGCTGATGCTGCAGCCATTGCCCAGGTGCGCGGTGACGATCCGGTGACCGTCCGGGTGCTTCGGCTCACCGAGGAGCTTCTCCGCGGCGCGGGCGACGAACCGATGCGAGGTCCCGTGGAAGCCGTAGCGCCGAATGCCGAACTTCTCGTAGTACTCGCGCGGGATGGCGTAGTGGTAGGCGTGGCGCGGGAGTGTCGCGTGGAAGGCGGTATCGAACACCGCCACCTGCGGGCAGCCGGGAAGAAGCTGTTGCGCGGCTTCGATGCCGGCGAGGTTCGGCGGGTTGTGGAGCGGCGCCAGCTCGATGCACTTGCGGACGCAGTCCAGCACTTCGTCGTTGACGAGCGCCGACTCCGAGAAATGCTCGCCGCCGTGGACGACCCGGTGCCCCACCGCGCTGATCTCGGACAGGTCGCGCAGGGCGCCGTACTCCGGGTCGGTCAGCTTGGCCGC